>JAJZPZ010000074.1 GCA_021847795.1 Nitrospirota bacterium | reverse complement strand
CATTTATTTATCCTTCGGGAGTTTTCTGTTTACGGCCATGCTCTCTTATTTAAGGGAAGCGTTGCAGAGGGGGTTCCGGATACCATTGACCGACACCTCATTCATAGAGGTATTCAGGCATGACACTATGCGGATCGGCGCGCTTATGGCCCCGCTCTTCG
The DNA here is from genome assembly GCA_021847795.1 of Nitrospirota bacterium. Lineage (GTDB taxonomy): Bacteria > Nitrospirota > Thermodesulfovibrionia > Thermodesulfovibrionales > Dissulfurispiraceae > JAMCVZ01. Next base: position 15,438 of record JAJZPZ010000074.1, on the reverse strand, counting down.
GATTGATGCTGGTTCTTTTAGCAGTTGTGCACTTCCTCCAGACAGGCTTTCTGGTCTCACCTGCGCCGCTGACCCCCAATTTCTCCAAAATCAATCCGCTCGAAGGCATTAAGAAGTTCTTCAATATGAATACGCTTTTTGAAACGATAAAGGGCCTCTTTAAAATTGTGGTCCTCGGGTTGGTGCTTTACCTGATTTTGAAAAAAGAGGCGCTCAACCTTCCGCTGCTTGTGGATATGGATGTAACGACCATCATGGGATTTTCCTTCAAACAGATCAAAAAGCTTACCCTTGTTTCCGCTGTAGTGCTCAGTGTTTTTGCCGTTGCGGATTTTGCCTTCCAGAGATGGCAATTCTCCCGCAACCTGAAAATGACGAAACAGGAGGTAAAGGAGGAACACAAGGAAACTGAAGGCGACCCGAGGGTCAAGGCGAGGATAAAGAGTTTACAGAGAGAGATGGCCAGGAAGAGGATGATGCAGGAAGTGCCGAAAGCAGACGTGGTGATAACAAACCCCACGCATTTCGCGGTTGCCCTGAAGTATGACTCCTCAAATATGGGCGCCCCTACCGTTATCGCGAAAGGCGCCAATATCGTTGCAGAGAAGATAAAGGAGATCGCAAAAGAGCACAGGGTGCCGGTTTTTGAAGACAAGCCGCTTGCCAGGACGCTCTTTAAATTGAAGATCGGACAGGAAGTCCCCGAAGCCCTGTATAAGGCGATTGCCACCATATTGGCAAACGTATATAAGTTGAAAGGCAGGGTAGGAAGGAAAGACAAGTAGGAAGTAAGAAGTGAAGGGGTAAGTCTTTTATTATTGATCCTTAACTTCTCACTTGTATTTTGACAGGAGTGTTATGCTGGACAGGATATTAAAACAGAGCGACATATTGCTGGCAGTGGGAGTCGTCATGATCCTCGGGCTCATGATAATCCCCATGCCTGCGCTCCTGCTGGATCTGCTTTTGTCCTTCAGCATCACCCTGTCCGTCGTCATACTCCTTGTTTCTTCATATATCAATAAGCCCCTTGATTTTTCCGTGTTCCCTTCCGTTCTGCTGGTATCGACCCTGCTCAGGCTCTCACTGAATATAGCGTCTACACGGCTTATTCTGATGAAAGGTGATATAGGCATTGAAGCAGCGGGAAAGGTGATCATGTCTTTCGGCGAGTTTGTCGTGGGCGGGAATTTCGTAGTGGGGTTTATCGTATTTTTCATCCTGATCATCATCAATTTTGTGGTCATAACAAAGGGCGCCGGCAGGGTTGCAGAGGTGTCCGCCCGATTCACGTTGGATGCAATGCCGGGCAAACAGATGAGCATTGATGCTGATTTGAATGCAGGCCTTATCGATGATAAAGAGGCGAGGAGGCGGAGACTGGAAACGAGCAGGGAGGCGGATTTCTACGGCGCCATGGACGGTGCGAGCAAGTTTGTCAGGGGTGATGCCATTGCAGCGATCATAATCATGGTGATAAACATAATCGGGGGCTTTTTCATCGGTGTTTTGCAAAAAGGCATGCCTATTGCCGAGGCTGCAAGGACGTATACCATCCTCACCATCGGCGAAGGCCTGGTCGCCCAGATACCGGCGCTTATAACTTCAACAGCCGCCGGTCTTGTAGTGACCAGGGCCGCATCCGACTCGAACCTCGGCACTGATATGGTAAAGCAATTACTGGGCAATCCAAAGGCCCTGGGCACAGCCTCAGGGATACTGGCGTTTTTCGGTATTATCCCCGGCTTGCCGCATGTCCCCTTTCTCATGCTCTCCACCCTTACCGGGACCGGAGCATATTTTTTAAGCAAGGGCGCCAAAAGTCAGGAGGAAACCGCTGCTGCAGCTGCTGCGGATGAAGATGAGATAAAGCAGCCGGAAAGTCTTGAATCGCTCCTTCCCGTGGACCCGCTTTCCCTGGAAATCGGCTACGGGCTGATATCCCTGGTGGAAGAGGGGGGGCAGCTCCTGACACGGATCAAGGCGATAAGGAAGCAAACGGTTACGGACATGGGGTTCATCGTCCCTCCCATTCATATCAAGGATAACCTGTCGCTTAAGCCGACAGGGTACTCTATCCTGATAAAAGGAATAGAGATTTCATCGGCAGAGGTGATCCTTAATAAATACCTCGCTATTTCACCGGGGACAGAGAAGGAGGGCTTGGACGGCATTCCCACCAAGGACCCGGCATTCGGGCTTCAGGCCCTGTGGATCGATGAAAAGGATATGGAAAACGCCCAGCTTGCCGGGTACACGGTTGTGGATGTGCCGTCGGTTATTACAACCCATCTTACGGAGGTAATAAAGAATTCCGCCCATGAATTGCTCGGCAAACAGGACGTACAGAAATTGGTTGATAATCTCGCGAAGACACAACCGAAAGTGGTGGAAGACCTGATCCCGGGGACCTTGAGCCTGGGTGTCGTGCAGAAAGTATTGCAGAACCTGCTCAGGGAGAGGGTGTCGGTCCGCGACCTCCAGACAATTCTCGAAGCTTTGTCGGACACCGCGGGCGCTACGAAGGACCCCGAGGTGCTTACGGAATTTGTCCGGCAGGCTATGTCCAGGAGCATAACAAAGCAGCTCCAGAACCCCGACGGTTCGATTTCCGTTATGGTTATGGACCCTCATGTGGAAAGGATGATCATAGAGTCTGTCCAGACCACTCCTCAGGGCTCATACCTGTCGCTTGACCCGGCCAGCAATGACAAGATCACCGAAAGCATAAAGAGGAACTTTGAGGAGGGTATTGTAAAAGGGTATCAGCCTGTGCTCCTGTGTTCACCGGCAATCAGGAGATTTGTTAAAAAACTGACGGAACGGATTTCAAACAGCATCATGGTCGTGTCTCACGGAGAGGTCGCGCCGAATACAAAGGCCTATTCGATCGGGACCATAAGGATAGATTAATGCAGGTTTTGAAATACTTTTAGGGGGAACTCATGAAGATCAAGAAATTTGTCGGTAAGAGTTTCAAAGACGCCCTTGACATAGTGAAAAAGGAGCTCGGGCCGGACGCCATCATACTTTCCAGCAAATCTATAAAAACCGGCCCTTTCGGCATTTTGAACAAGGATGCCGTCGAGGTGACTGCTGCAATAGACGAGGAGGACGCTGCTCCGCCTGCCGGGGCCGCCTCATCCGGGATGGAGGACCTGCTGAAGGAAATAAGGGGGCTGAGAGATGAGGTCTGTTTTCTGAAGGAGACCTTGAGGCCTATCGTTCCTACCCTCAGGGTCGGCAAGGACAAAAAGGGGTTGTTCAACCTGCTTGTGAGGCAGGGGGTGGACACCCAGTTTGCAATCATTCTTCTTGAAAGATCACAGGAATCCCTCGACAGTCTCAGGGGCGTCATCAGGAAGGATTTGAAGATACAGGGCCTTGTCCCGGCTGAAGAAAGGGGGTTCTTATTTCTCGGTCCCCCGGGAGTCGGAAAGACCACGACTGTCTCGAAGGTTGCGCATATGCTCTCAGCAAAGAAGAAGTCCGTCAACCTCATCTCCCTGGATGCCGGCAGAATAGGCTCTGTCGCGTATATGAAGGAGCTGTCGAAGCAGCTGCGGTGTCCCCTCAGGGTAGTTAAAAAAATAAGTGACTTGCCGAAGATTGTCTATAAGGAAATACAGAAAGGCCCCTTACTTATAGACACCCCCGGGTATGATTACACCGGGATACTGGATGATATAAAAGACATCTTTGCTTCAGGGTTCCCCGTAAAAAAGTGTTTTCTTATCGACTCATCCATGAGCGTGCAGTCGGTGATTAAGGCATGGCAGAGCTGCAACGTCGATATGATAGATTCCATAGGTTTTACAAAGCTCGATATGGCGACACAATACGGCAGCATTTATAATATTTCCCTGATGACAAGTCGCCCGCTCTCTTTTGTTACAACAGGACCGGGTGTTCCCGATGATATACGGATCCCCACTTCGGAATTCCTTGCCGGCCTGATTACTGGAGGTATCTAATGAACATAAAAGATCCGCGCATAATAGCAGTTTCCAGTGGAAAGGGCGGCGTAGGAAAGACAAATTGCGTTGCCAACCTCGCTCTCTTTTATGCAAGTCTCAACAAGAGGGTGCTTATCCTCGATGCGGACCTGGGCTTGAGCAATATCGATGTGCTCTTCGGGATCGCCCCTAAATACAACCTGAAACATGTGCTGCTGGGGGAGAAGAGGATAAAGGATATCATAGTTACCGGGCCTATGGGCATCATGCTTTTCCCTGCAAGCTCCGGGGTCAGGGAGCTTACCGAACTGTCGGAGCGGCAGCGGTTGAAACTTGTCTCGGAACTCGAAGGTTTCGACCTGCCCTTCGATATCTTCCTGGTGGATACCGGCGCCGGCATATCCGATAATGTGCTGTTTTTCTGCAGCGCCGCCCAGGAAACCATTGTGGTAGTAACCCCTGAACCGACCTCTATTGCAGATGCCTATGCCTTGATCAAGGTGCTTTCGAGGGATTTCGGGGAAAAACATTTCCGTATTCTCATCAATACTGCCCGTTCGGAAAAAGAGGGGTTCGATACCTTCAGGAAGCTGGCCATTGTAGCGGATAAATTCCTGAATCTTTCGATAGATTACCTCGGGTATTTACCCTATGACCAGCATGTAAAGGACGCGATAATCGCCCAGAAGGGATTTATAGCGATGTACCCGAACAGCAATTTTTCGAAGAGACTGGCGAACATCGCTGCAAAGCTGCTGGACAACCCGCTTAACGATGTCAAGGGCAATATTCAATTTTTCTTGAAAAAGGCACTGAAAATAAGATGACATATGATAATATGAACTGCCGATAATGGGAAAAGTATCAGGGAAAAAAAGAGAGCAGATCGTGGAGCAGTTTTTACCAAGGGTAAAATACTATGCCTGCAAATACGCATTCTGCCTTCCTCCGGAATTAAGTATCGAGGACCTGGTGTCTGCCGGGATTGTCGGGCTCCTGGAGGCCGTAGAAAGGTATGACCCCTCTCTGAATGCCAGCCTGAGCACCTTTGCAGATTTCAGGATCAAGGGCTCCATTATCGACGAAATCCGCTCCATGCAGTGGGCCTCAAAGGATGCCAGGAAGAAGCTCGAAGAAGTAAGAAATATGTATGCGGAGCTGGAACGGGAGCTTAACCGCAATGCCACCGATGAAGAGGTGGCCGGGAAGATGAATATAACTCTGGATGAGCTGTACAAGATATTGTCTGTAGCCAACACAATGAATATGGTGAATCTCGAGGACCTGGGAATAAATCAGGAAGGCGAACCCCTTGATATTCTTGAATGCATAGCCGGCGACAGCGGCAAGAACATACTGGACGAGTTGAACCTCAAGGAGCTTAAGCACACCCTGGGGAATGCTATTGATGAACTCCCCGGGAAGGAAAAGATGGTGATCGCTCTCTATTATTATGAAGAGCTTACCATGAAAGAGATAGGCAAGGTCCTGGATATAAGTGAGTCAAGGGTTTGTCAGTTGCACGGCAAAGCCCTTATTCGCCTGAAGAGCAGGATGGCGCGGTTTAGATAGAAGGTGCAGGATGAGAAATGAAGATTGAAAAAATAATTATTTTTACAATTATTTCCATACTTTGATTCCCCTCCGCCCTTTTTAAATTTCCTTGAATCCTTTGTCTTATATTATATATTCTATAGCCGGCGGAAATGAGGCTGGAGGTATGCCGAGTGATAAGAAATATCAATAAACTGATCCGGAAACTTGAGGATAAAGACCCCTCTGCAAGGAGGAAGGCGGCGGAAGAGCTGGCGGAAGGAGATGAGAGGGCTGTTTACCCTCTTATAAAGGCGCTCAGTGATGAGAACAACGGGGTCCAGGATGCGGCCATGCGCTCGCTGATCGCAATCGGAGGGGAAAGCGCGGGGTACATGGTGTTGCCCCTCTTAAGGGAGAACTCCTACCTCAGGAACACCGCCCTGATTATTATCCGGGAACTGGGGACAGTCACTGTCCCTCTCCTCTATCCCCTTCTCAGGGACAGTGACGATGATATCAGAAAATTTACGATAGATCTCCTGGGTGAGATCAGGACAGGGGTTGACCCCTCAAGGCTTCTCCCCCATCTCAGGGACAGGAATGCCAATGTAAGGGCCGCCGCAGCGAAGTCCCTCGGTGAACTGGGATACAAAGAGGCCGTTCCCGAACTCGTGAATGCGTTGAATGATGAGGAGTGGGTCTGCTTCTCCATCCTCGAAGCCCTTGGAGAACTGGGTGCAGGAGAGGCCGTTGAACAGATAGCCCTGCTCCTTTCCCATCCCTCTGAAGCGATCCGTTTCGCCGCAATCGAAACCCTGGGCAAGCTCGGGTGCGGCAGTGCCACGGGCGTACTGAGGGCATACCTGCCGAAGTCATCGGGTGATGAGAAAAATGCGATCATTAAGAGCCTTATACAAATAGGAATTACCCCTGAAATGGCTGATCTCTCTTCATACCTTATCTCCATGCTGAAAGAAGGGGAGTGGGAGGAAAAGGAGATTGCACTGAAAGGAATTGTGTCCCTGGATTGCAGGGAGGCCATCCCCGTGGTGGTGGATATCGCGGGCTCTTTAGACCCCTCGCTGCCTGAAAACGAAGAAAGGCTGCCCCTGTTAAGAGAATCGATTTGCGCTTTGGATTCGGAAGAGGAACTGCTGAAATTGCTCGATTCCCCTGATATCAGGTATCGCGGAAAGTCCTTTGCAATTGAAATACTCGGACAGTCGAAGAGCAGAAGATCAATCCCCCGCCTTATCGAGTACCTGAACGATATGCGCAGGGATTTGAGGAGGGCCTCTACCAGGGCTCTTGGAGATATAGGGGCTTCTGAATCCATAGAGCGCCTTCTTGAAGCCTCGCACAGGGATGTGGATGCCCATGTAAGGCGCTGTGCAATTGAAGCCCTCGGCAATATACAGTCCAGGGACGCGTACAAGCCCTTGATGGACCTGCTGGCGCTCGAGAAATATAGTGATGTTATTGAAAAAATCGTCACCGCGCTGATAAAAATCGACGCAGACGCCTTTCTTTCCAACCTTTCCAGTTACGGCGAGGACATCCGTGAGATGACCGCCCGGATGGTGACGGATGTGGATATGCTCCTCAGGCTGGTCGATGATACCCACAAAAAAGTGAAAATCGCCGCTTTGTACGGCCTGGGGCGTGCGGGGAGCGAAAGGGCGGTATCTACTCTCGCGGGTTTTTTAAAAGATGAAGATCCCGATATCAGAAAGGCCGCTGTCGTCGGCCTGGGAGAGGCGCGTTATTGCCATCCTGAATTGCTCATGGCCTTAAAAGACAAGGACCCCTGGGTAAGATTTTATGCAATCAAGGCAGTGGCCTTTTCGTGCGAACAGGCCAGGGCCGTCGGGATTATCAGTAGTATGCTGCAGGACGAATTCGTCCCCGCAGTCATGGCTGCCATAGACGCGATCAGGGAAATCGGGGGCGGAGAGGCATACGAAGCGCTCTCCCTGTACGAGGACCGTGCCGATGGGACTGTGAGGGAAAAGATAAGGGAGGCCTTAAGCTCTTTATGACTCCGGCGATAACAGATGAGATTTTTAAACAGTTCAGGGATTTCATCTATGAAAAATGCGGCATTTTCATTCCCGACAATAAAAGGTACTTCCTGGAGAACAGGCTTGGAAGGAGAATACAGGAAAAAGACCTCAAGGGCTATCAGGATTACCTCTACACCCTCAAGTACGATTCCGACAAGAACGAGCTTTCGAAGCTCTTTGACCTGATAACGACGAACGAGACCTTCTTCTTCCGCGAACCGCAGCACTTTGACGTCTTCAAAGGCGAGTTGCTGCCCCGGATCATCTCTGAAAACACACAGGCCGGCCGGCGCGATATCAAGGTGTGGTCGGCGGCCTGCTCTACCGGCGAAGAGCCGTATACCATAGCAATGCTGTTCCTCGACAAACACGAGAACGGGCTCTACCGGAAGGAAATATACGCTTCCGACCTCAGCGAATCGGTATTGGGTTCTGCGCGTGCCGGCGTTTACGGGTCCTATGCCGTCAGGAACGTGCCGGAGGAATATCTCAGGAAGCACTTTACAAACACGGACCAGCAATACAAGCTTTCCCCTACCGTTAAATCCATGGTCAAGTACATGAAAATAAACCTTATGGAAGACCGCGACGCCAGGGCTTTGCGGGGGGTTGATGTCATCTTCTGCAGGAATGTTCTCATTTATTTCGATGACAAGGCAAAACAGAAGGCCGTCTCCCAGTTATATGACGCATTAAGGCCGAATGGATATTTATTCATAGGCACTTCTGAAAGCCTCCACAATATAACAAGGGCTTTCAGGCCGGTAGTCATTAATAAAGTCATTGTCTACCAGAAGGTGTAACGGGGTGCATACCTCTCGGGCCATAAGAAGGAAGGATTGATCAATAATGAACAATTTATTTCTGAGCGATAAAGGAGTTTGCTTATGAAAATACTGATCGTCGATGATGACAAGACAACAAGGAAACTGCTTAGCCTGTATTTAAAAAGCAAGGGCTACGATATAATAACAGCCGAGAACGGGCTGGACGCCATAGAAAAGCTCGGAGCAGGAGATATAAATCTCATCGTTACCGATATGAACATGCCCTATATGGACGGTATTGAATTGACGAAGACATTAAGGGCCGCGGGCTCCTCTTCTCAAGGCATCCCGATTATTATGGTCACCACTGAAGCAGACGACGACGAAAGGGAAAAGGCGCTCGGCGCAGGTGTTGACGACTACTTGGTGAAGCCCACCAATGCGGACCAGATAAGCGACAGCGTGAAGAGAATACTTAAAAAGTTCTTTATCGGAGGTGAAGGGAATGTTTAATTTTACCATCAAAGTGCTTGTAGTGGACGATTTTCCGACAATGAGAAGAATTGTAAAGAACCTTTTAAAGCAGATCGGCTTTGAACACATAGATGAAGCAGAGGACGGGCTGCAGGCCCTCAGCAAACTGAAGGGCGGGAATTACGGGCTCGTTGTCTCCGATTGGAACATGCCGAACATGGAAGGCATAGAACTCCTCAGGAAAGTAAGGGTTGAAGCGGGCATCAGCGAAATACCTTTTCTTATGGTGACGGCGGAGGCTGAGAAGGAAAAGGTGATAGAAGCCATCAAGGCAGGCGTTGACAACTACATCGTAAAGCCCTTTACCGCTGAAATTTTAAAAGAGAAGCTTGAAAAGATAGCCGATAAGAGAAAATCTCTGAAAGCAGGGGGCTAAAGATGGCTGATGAGATGGATGAAATAATATCCGAATTCGTTACCGAGGCGGAAGAAACCCTCGAAAAGATAGACCCTATGTTTGTAGACCTGGAAGCAAAGGGATACGACAAGGACATCCTCAACGAGATCTTTCGCGGGATGCATACCCTCAAGGGGGCTGCCGGATTTCTCGGGTTCCAGCCTATAGTTGACGTTGCCCACAGGGCGGAAAGCATTATGAAGAGGGTGCGCGACGCCGAAATCGCGCTTACCCGTGAATTGACGGACGTGATCCTGAAGTGTGTCGACAACCTCAGGCTCCTTATCTTCCACATAAAGCTCAAAGACGGCATCGAAGAGGACATTTCGGAACTGTTGAAGGAGCTTGATTCCGCCCTGGAGTCTGCCGGGGCCCTGTCCCAACCGCCTAAAGCCCTGTCCCCTGCCGCCGGCAAGAGCAGTGAAGCGATTACGGCGCCGCAGGACGATAAGGCCGCTGTTTCTGAAAGTAAAGAGGATATGCCGCCGGACGTTCAGACGGAAAGTCCGGGCGACCCCCAGCCGGAGCAGGCGGCCTCCCCCCATGCAGAGCCTCCTGTCAGGCCGCCGGCCCCTCCTGCGATGCCTGAAGAGCAGGCACAGCAGATATCCAAGGAACGGGAGATTGTTTCGACTCTCAGGGTCGATGTAACAAGGATTGACAAGGTGATGGATCTGGCCGGAGAGATCGTGCTGGCAAGAAACAGGATCATCAACCTTGCTGCGAAACTCGATTCCCATTATTCCGACGACCCCCAGGTGGAAAGCCTCCTCGAAACTACGAGCTTTCTGGACAGGGTGACTTCTGATTTGCAGCTTGCCGTTATGAAGATGAGGATGCAGCCGATCCAGAAAGTGTTCGGCAAATTCCCCAGGATGGTAAGGGATATGTCCAGGACCCTGGGCAAGGACATCGACCTGGAGATGTTCGGGGAGGACACCGAAGTGGATAAAACCGTCATTGAAAGCATCGGGGACCCCCTTGTGCATATCATCAGGAACTCAATAGACCATGCAATAGAGTTCTCGGATGAGAGGGTCGGCAAGGGCAAACCTAAAAAAGGGAGGATAATCCTCAGCGCTTATCAAAAGGGGACCCAGATCGTCATAGAAGTGTCCGACGACGGAAAGGGCATAGATATCGAAGCTGTTAAGAAGAAGGCGCTTACAAAAGGACTTGTAACAGAGGAAGAGTCGCTGAAAATGTCGGATGAGTCTGCCATCAATCTCATCTTTTTGCCCGGTTTTTCCACGAAGGAAGTTTCAACGGAATTGAGCGGACGCGGCGTGGGGATGGATGTGGTAAAAACGAATGTGGGAAAACTGAACGGATATGTTGAAGTAATGACCAAAAAGGATGTCGGAAGCACCTTTAAAATAAGCCTGCCCCTGACCCTGGCAATACTGAATGCAATGATGGTGAGGGTAGGGGAAGAATATTACGCCCTTCCGCAGACCATGATCGAGGAAACCCTCCGTGTGAAAAAGAGCGATATAAAAGATGTAACGGGCCAGAAGGTGCTGACCATAAGGGGAAGAATAATCCCGATGTTCGAGATGACGCAAGTATTGTCCGTAGCCAGGAAGCCCGATGCCCTGCACGACCACAGCTATGTGCTCGTAGCGTTAGTCGGAGACAGGAGATTCTGTCTGGCTGTCGACGAGCTGCTCGGGCAGGAAGAAATCGTGATAAAGACGATCAATGGGATAGAATCGGAAGAGTGCGGCATCCTGGGGGCCACCATAACCGGAGATGGAAGGGTTGTTCTCATAATCGACCTTGCAGTACTGGCAAGAAACGTATTTGCCGCAACAGGCAAATAAACAGCGTAAGGCTTTATAGCGCAAAAACATGCGCCCGGCATCTGACTCTCAGCGCCTGACGCGATCATGCACAAGGAGGACACATGCAGTATATAGGCTTCACGATGAACAGCAATGAATACACCATCCCCATCCTGAAGGTCCAGGAAATCGTCAACCTGCCGCAAATGACAAAATTGCCGCGAGCTCCGCGTTACATAGAAGGCATTACCAACCTGAGGGGACGGATTATACCTATTGTCAATTTAAAGAGCATGGTCGGATTGCAGGGGGAATCATCAGCAGGCGAGAAAGTAATCGTTGTAACCAGCGGGCGCATCACTTTCGGCATCCTGGTAGATGGAATCACAGGGGTCATTACGATTGAAGAATCTGAAATAGAGCCCCCGACCGATTTTAATACTTCAGATATCGTTTCCGGGGTCGCAAAGGTAGCCGACAAACTGGTTGTCCTGCTCGACACCAGGAAGCTTATCCCGATGGAGGACATGAGTCTTTTCGAGGACGAGATATTCGAAGTGAAGGACAGCGGTGAAAAGGTGGAAGTGGTGAGAAAGATAGAGGGCATAGGCGGTGAAATGCTTGTGAAGGAAGTGCTGGACGCAAAGGACTTTTTCGCGAAACAGGGCATGGATACGAAAGACCCGCGGTATGCCCTTTTTGATGAAATGGTCGACTTTATGAACGCAATCGCAAACCAGGATTACGATAAGGCGGACAACGCCATCCAGAGCATCATGAAAAAAGGCCAGAGCGATCTCTTCAAGGAAGTGGGCAAAGTCACAAGGAAGCTGCATGACGCCATCCGGAGTTTTAAAGAGGCGCTTGATCCGAAGCTCAAGGGCATGACGATGACCGATATGCCGAATGCGATAGACAGGCTCCAGTTCGTCATAGACAAGACGGAAGAGGCCGCGAACAAGACAATGGGGATAGTTGAGAAGTACACCCTGAGCCTGGACGACCTCGCCTCGCATATCAGAAACATTAAGGAGCCGGAGGCATCGGTGGCGTACCTGAAGAAATTCAAAAATGAGCTTGAGGACGATCTTACCGAGGTCCTTACAACCCAGTCGTTTCAGGACCTGACCGGACAGACGATCAAAAAGGTCATTAAGCTCGTGGGGGACATTGAAGAGGAGCTTGTGAAATTGATAACCACCTTTGGGGTGAAAATTGAGCAGGGCATGGGAGAGGAACTGGAGGCGCCGGAGAAGGTTTCACAATCGGGTGTTGACGATCTCCTGAAGGACTTCGGATTTTAACAGGGGGCGGCGCCGGCGGTATCCCTAACTGGAAAGAGAAAGGTTATCCGACTGAATAACCGCAAAGGGGAGGAGGAAACAACGACCCTCTCTCCCCTGTTATTTCCCTCATGGAGGGGGGGACCATGACAATTAAAACAAAACTGACGCTCAACGTCGTTATCGTCCTTGTGATTATCGCTGCTGTTGCAGTTACGAGTATTATCGGGATGGGATTTGTTAAGAGCAAACTGTTCTACCTTACGGAAAGAAGCACCCCTTTTCAGATGAGAACCGTTGAATTCCAGAGGGTGATCCAGGGGGTTACGGCGGGTCTTGTCAAAGTCAGCGCATCGGGCAGCAAAGATGAATACAAGGCCTACCGCGCGGAGACGGAAAAATCCCTCTCTGAAGTAAAGAAAGCTCAGGACGCCCTGGAATCCCTTACGGGCGGGACAAGGCTGGAGACATACGATGACCTGCAAAGGCTGGCAACGGAGTTGTTTGAAATAACACAAGGCAGGCTCCAGTCCGAAGATGACGCCGCTGCAGCGAATAAAACGGTCATGCAGAGATTGAAAGATACTTCCTCCAGGTTGAAAGAGCTGGATGTAAAGATAAAGAGCCTCCAGCTCAGCCGCTCGGCTGAGTTTGTGACATCTCTGGATGACACGCAAGGGATATCTTCAAAGCTCAGGAATATAGAATTACTTAAATCAACATTGAAAGATCTTCAGATTGCCGTTGTGGAGATACAAAAGGCCCAGAACAAGAAGGTCATCATAATAGGCCGGGGCAAAGTGAATTCTGCAATAAACAAGGCCTTGCAAAATGAATACCTCAGGAGTTCAAAGGGCCTTTCCCAGGATATCAAAGCCCTTGACGAAAAAATAAATGACCTCATAAAGCTTCAGATGTCCCTTATCGGACAGGCGTCTGATGATGCCAAAAAGAAGTACGATGCAGTCAGCGGCGAGGTGACTGAGAGGTTGTCTTCCGTCCTGCTCTCCATAGAGCAGGAGGTTGTTTCAGCAGGTGAGAAATACGGGGTTGAAACCAAAAGGCAGGGAGATGTCTTTACCCAGGCAAATATCGCAACCAATATCCTCTCTGGCAATTCCGAACTTGTAGCCTCCGGACTGACCATAGAGGCTTTGTCCACGAAGCTTTTTACCCTTGCATCGTTGAAAGATGTCGGCAGCGTAGAAGCCGAACTGAAGAAGGTGTTTCAAAGGGTCGAGGGCGTAAAGAAGAGCTTGAAAACGGCTTTGAAAAAGGTCGACGCAAAAGAGGAAATGAAAATCCTGCAGAATGTCGAGACCTCCTTGAATTCCATTCAGGGACTCTTGTTTGCGCGGGACGGCGTTATCGCAAAGATCGACCACCAGCTCTCCATGAAGGAGAAGACCGCTAAAGCAACGGAAAAGCTGAAGGGCATTGTTCTCCAGCAGGCCGAAAAGGGGGAAAAGACGGTTACTGCTGCGCAGGGAGAGCAGGAGAAGGCTATCGGCACGGTAAACAGGATGGTTCAGTTCAGCATGGTCCTGATCGGCGCGATCAGCATCGGCGCTGTTGTGTTCGGCATTGCCTTTGGAGTATGGGTGTACCGTTCCATTGCACGGCCTTTAAATCAACTGATAAAAATATCGGAAGATGTCGCCGGCGGAGACCTCAAGACCGAAATAACCGCTTCCGCGCATGATGAGATAGGCATTGTGCAGTCATCCATGGCAAAGATGGTAGGTAGTCTGAGAGAGATTGTCGGGAAGATCATGACCGCTACCGGGAGCCTGGCCGGCAGTTCTGAGGAATTGTCGTCCACTGCAACCGCCCTGGAAAGGGGATCTCGGGAACAGTCATCTCAGACGGAACAATCTGCAACGGCAATGACGGAGATGTCGCAGACGACCCTGGACATGGCCAAAAATGCCTCTCAGACATCCGAAGCTGCCCAGAAGATGAAGCAGACGGCCCTGCAGGGGAAGGGGGCCATGGATACCACCGTAAATGAGCTGGTGAAATTTGCGGGTACGGTAAAGGAGTCTGCCGCGAAAGTAGAATCCCTGGGGAGCAAGTCGGAAGAGATAAACAGCATCATCACCCTGATCAAGGACATAGCCGACCAGACGAACCTCCTGGCGCTGAATGCGGCAATCGAGGCGGCAAGGGCAGGGGAGCAGGGCCGGGGCTTTGCCGTGGTTGCAGACAGCGTACGGCAATTGGCGGAGAGGACCACGAATGCTACCGATGATATAGGGCACACGGTGAAGGATATGCAGTCGGAAGTAAAGGCATCGGTAGTTTTTATGAAAGAAGAGAGGGAGTCCATCGAGAGGGTCATTGACCAGGTGAAGCAGACCCTGGGCGCAATAGACGGTATTGTGACCTATGTGGAACAGGTGGCGGACATGGTGCAGAGGATCGCAGCCGCTACAGAGGAGCAGTCGTCGGCGTCGGAAGAGGTGTCGCACAATATGGAAAACATAGCTGTTATAACGAAAGAACTCGGCAATTCGATTGCCGAGATAAAGAACACCTCCGAAGATCTCTCGAAGTTTGCAACGGAGTTGAACGCTATGGCAGGCTGGTTCAAGGTATGATTTTGCTTTAAAACAGGTGTATTGAAATAGTTAATCAGGTCGCGTGGAGTGTGGTTATGGTGAAGATTCTTATTGTCGATGATTCGGCGTTCATGCGGAATGCGCTTTCCAACATGCTTTCCTCTGATCCTGAAATCAAGATCGTAGGCACGGCGAGGGATGGACTGGAGGCGATAGAGAAAGTCGATACCCTGAAGCCCGATGTTGTGACTATGGACATCGAGATGCCGCGCATGGACGGTATTACCGCTTTAAAGCACATTATGGAAAGAAATCCCGTCCCGGTGATTATGGTCAGCTCCATTGCAACGGAGGGGGCAAAAGTCACGCTGGACGCGCTTGATCTGGGCGCCGTGGATTTTATTCCGAAGAACCTTTCTGAATTGTCGGTTAATATCGTGAAGATAAAGGAAATACTCATCGACAAGATAAAGCACATTGCCAGGAAAGGAATTGTAAGGAAACGCATTGGTCCGGCGATTGGCCGCAAACCCTTAGAGGTCCCTAAAGTGATGCCT
>JAJZPZ010000073.1 GCA_021847795.1 Nitrospirota bacterium | reverse complement strand
ATACAGCATTGCAAGCTCATGCTGAACAACTGCATTACCCTGATTTGCCTGCAAAGCATTTTCGCAGAGCGCAACAGCCTTTTCAATAAATCCGCTTGCCACGTATAAATCTGCCAGGGGTTTGTAGAGGTCAACGGACTGTGGCGCCAGTTCAACAGCTTTTATGAAAAAAAGCTCAGCAGTTGAAAGATCGTTATTCTGGTATGCCATAAACCCCAGGTCCCGGTAGAAGATCGGATTATTCGGCTCTGCTTCTACCGCCTTTTCCATAGCAGTCACAGCCCTTTCCATTGCTTCCATGGCAAGATATGTGTGCGCAAGCCCGTAATTTGCAGCAGCCGGATTTTCAGCAATTGCCTTTACATAGGCACTTTCCGCCCTTTCGTAATCTTTTGTTCTGAAATAGAAATAACCTGACTCAAGGCACCCTCCATAGCTTTCCTCTGCAGTGCTCAGCACCTTGCCCATCTTCTCTCTTTGATCTTCCCATATCCTGATCATCTCATCGCATTTATTACGCAGCTCTGCAAAGATTTCTTCCTGCACCCTGGCTGATTTTCCCTTTGGGCGTTTGAGGCCATCGGCCCTCTCCAGCATCTCTTTTGCCTCATAGCACCTGTATTGTTTTAAATACACCTCGCAAAGCGAGATAAGGAGCTTGAACCCCGGCGACCGGGTCTCGGCTATGGCGGACTCAAGGTATTTTGCAGCCTGTGCTGCCTGTCCGGTTTTTTTGTATAGCAGGCCAGCCCTGGAATATTGTTCTTCCGGAGCAAGCGATTTGTCCTGAAGCAATGCATTTGCTTTCTCTGTAACCTGCAGCTCGGCAATCATCCCGTCCAGCTTGCCGTTAAATACTCCTATCGTTTCGATGATTTCACTGAAATATTTCCTTCCCCGTTCCAACTGCTTTGCGAGCCTGTCCCATTTATCCTCGATCTCATCGATCATCTTTATATCAAATTTTTTCAGGTAAAATTCAAGCTTCAAATTGTACCCTACCAGCAGGTTCAGCACAGGATGCTGGAACTGTTCTGCCAGGGATTCCACTTTGGCGAGAATACTATGGAATTCCGGTGTTTCCTGTTTCTCCTGCGCATGCAATTTCTCCAACCTGTCTATATGCTTCAATATCTTTTCGGACTTTTTCATAAGAGTCCTTAATATCAGCCTCAGGTTTTTTATTGTTGCAATAATGCTTCTCAGATTATACAGCACCGGAGTTTGATTCATTTCTGCTATGAAAAGACCAATATCCTTCTGTGGAATATTGCTGCAATAATCATCAAAGAAGTCGGAAAGCCTCATGATCACTGTCCCCTCAATCGGCAGTCCGCCTTCCGTGGCCTGGATTACTGTTCCATCGAATACATCGATTTTTCTCTCAAAAGAAATCTTGTACATGAACAGATCGCCCCGTGAATAGGTGTCTTCACCAAAGATATTCTTTTCAAGAAAAGTATTATCCATACTATGCATATCCAGAACGCCGGCAAACCCCTTCGAGTGGAACCTTTCCGTGTTAAAGGAAAGGTCCTGGCCGATAAGGGCTATAGTCCTGCAGCCGAGGTATTCTGCCGTACTGAAAGCGAGATGGGCAACCGACCCCCCACCAGACTGAATGAACCCTTTCGCATCCATAAAAGAACCCAGGAGCCCTGATATGTAAGTCCCGGGAGTGAAATTAATCAGCACCGGTCCTGGATACATCCTGACGACATCGGTCTGAAAAACGGAGAGCGCTATGAGGGGAACATGTTTGAGCATCGGATTATCCTTAAACATATGGACCGTTTTTATGGATGCCTCTACCGCCACCACCATGTCCGGCACAATATTGCAGGGGAGGAGCGTCGGAAGCGCTGCATCAACTGCAATGATAACTGCCCTGCCCTTAATCTTTTTGAGCACGTGAACATTCTTATCAAGTGATGGACCTGCTGAAACGATTACCGCAGGCCTGTCCCTGAAAGCGTCTTTGAGTTCCTTAACCCCGTGCATCCGTATAACAACCGGGATATTGTCCATATCGGAGTCTATGAATTCCCTGCCGCGGTTTATGCCCGTCGCCATTTGACCTACCGCTATCCTCTGCTCGTCCGTAACGACTTTGGTAAACTCCTCGTAGGCATCGGGGTTGAGTTTAACGGAAGCGTGATGCTTTACGACAATGAACCTTCCGTCGTGAAGGATATGGTAGTATTGGTGCAGTACATATAAATTCTTGGGACTCTCTCCTAAGAATATTTTTACGGAATCAGACTCGAATATTCCTGACAGGTCCCTCGTCTGCATGGCTGCCTTAAAAACTTCAGGAGTCGCCTCATAGACTGCAAGCACATGGCTTTTTTCGAAACGCCGCAGCATTTCTTCCGCAAAATAGCCCAACCCGAAACCGCACAGGATAACGATACCCTCTTTGCCGAGCTTTTCGATAATATCAACGACACTGTTTGCACGTGTAACCGGATTTTCCGGGCTATGGATATAAACTTCTTCTCCACTATCTTTCTTAAACAGTATGGTCGGCTCCCCTTCTTCGGAATCGATAACTTTGATCCTATCTTCTTCCAAATCCACAGACTCAACAAGCTCGGCCACTTCCGGGTGGTGTTTTTTCAGGGCTTCCAGGTTTTTTTCATAGGTATTCATTGAGAGCTCCTTTTTATCTTTTCGTACTCCTTGATCCTCTTCACGTCGCGGTTCACCATCAACTCCCTCAGGCCGAGGAGTTCCACGGCATTGAAATTCTTCGATATGACTGCCGTAATCTTTGTTGCGTCCCCGAGATCCAGCAGGAATGCCTCCAGGTCCCCGTCATACTGTTCAAGTATCCTGTCTTTGAATGTGAAATACCATTCCGAGCCGGGATAGGGAGTTGCAAGAAACGGATAGGCCTGTATGCCCAGACGCTCCCATGCCCGGATGTTGGCAAGGATGCTCTCAAAAGATTCTTCCGGAAAACCGATGATTTGGTTCGGGATGGGTCTGACACCTGCCTTCATGCTCATAATAACCGCATTTTCGTTCTGCTTCTCGCTCGACCCTTTGCCAATGGATTTGAGGATGTCATCTGAGAACGACTCCAACCCGTAATCCAGGTGTGCGCATCCAAGGGATTTAAAATGCTTAAGCATATCCATGTCCACAACTGCGGCATGGGCCGTGGTTCCCCAGTGTACGCCATTGCAGGTATCGGGATTATGGCTTGTCTTTTCCTTCACACACCGTGGCTGAAGCCCTGCCTCCATCCAGAGGCGGGTGAATTCATCGAACCACTTGGAACTTTTTGCAAGAATCGCAAAATTCTCATCAAGGAAAGATACGAAATCCACGCCGAACTCATCGCGCGCATATTTCACGAGATTCACGACATAAGCAGGGCTGTGGTGGCGGATATAGCGCCTCTGTGTAATCTCGACCTGCCGGTTGTCATCAGGACCGGATATTTTTAACTCACCGCTCAATCCGAGGTGAAAGCAGAATTTGCATTTATACGGGCAGCCGTAGCTTGCCACCAGCCCGACATGCCTCCTGGCCAGCATGGCTTCCTCGCTGAGCAGCAGGCTGCTGTTCCTGAAATAGACATCTGTCGGAAAAAGGTGCCATGCAGGAAAAGGCAGGGAATCGATATCTTCAAACAGCGGCCTCTCCTTCGTCAAATGCATGACACCGCCTTTATCGCGGTATATAATTCCATCCACATGTTCCCAGTCCTTATGGCCTTTATCAAATCTCCTGAGCAGGTCAGGAAATGTTTGATATGCCTCTCCGATAACTCCCAGATCGATCTCGGGAAGGAACTTCATCACATCGTAGGGAATAGGTGTTATAAAACCGCCTCCTGCAACGATGAGAGAGCCAGGGCAGACCTCGCGGGCAAGCCTTACCGTCTTCTTGATAAATCCATAGGTCGTTATCAATCCACCGGTTGCTATAACATCCCATGTATCCGAAGCCAGGACTTCTTTGATTTCACCGTCAGTCGGCCTCCATGCATTTGCATCAAAGACCTGTACCATGTGGCCGTCTCTCACTGCGATTGCCACCAATTGAGACAATCCATAGGGGATATGCCTCGGCTTATCATTCTGACGGATAATCGGATTGATAAAAAGTATCTTAGCCATATACGATCACTCCTATTTTCATTTAATTAAGTCCAGTGCCTCAGCCAGCCCCATGAACTCCACTCCCCCTCCGAACAGAATCCCGCCTTCTGTACAGTTGTAGGTCTTGCACCTTGCTTGCGGAGCCATTTCGAGAAAGTTCTGGCTATACCAGTAATACGCCGGGTCAGTCAGCCAGGTTTCATTGAGATGGGGGTTGTGCACCCTGATCAACCCAGCATCGGGATCATCAGGAATGAGTTCCTTCAATATCTCGTAATACTGTGTATTCCTTACATTTGTACCCGGTGGATAAGAAAAATCCATCCCAACCATCAGCACAGCAGGGCTTTTCAATATGGCATGCGCAAAAACCCATGCAGAAGAGCCGCAGTTGCCTCCGGTAACCATGCAGGGGGCTTTGGTCAACTGATGGATCTTTCTTGAATAACCGGCCGGGTCCTCGAAATCATCATAGAGCGGGGACCACCAATATTGCTCCATTCCTGCTTCTGCGCAGCGTTGCGAGATCTCAGGGCTCACGCTGGTCGAGATGATAGCCTTCATCTTCGGGCCGTATTTATTTACCAATTCTATCTGTTCCCGGTTGCGGGCTATTTCATTCTTGTGGAATGCAGGATCGAGGTCCTGCCGCTGAAAATAGTCGTCCTCAGGGCGTTCAGCCAATCTCGGATCGCCGAACCAACGGATAATGCGGTGGGGGTCGGGATCAACGGTAATGACGAAATCGGGCACAATGCCGTTCCTCAGGCAATGTCCCATAGAGCCGTCCACTGCAACGATATGGCCTTTGAATCCCGACTTCTTTATGGTTTCGAGTGATTTCTTCCGGTGCAGGCTCGGACCGGCTGAAATCATAAGGGCAGGCCTTCCGTCTCCCTGCAGTTCACGTTTTAAATCCCTGATAGTTTTTTTAATATGCGGCGCATTCTCGGACGCATGCTTGAGGCCAATGCCTGCTGTCTTTTTGAGAGTTGCATCAGTGATGAGTTTCAGCTCATCTTCACTTAGTATCTTCATCTTCGTCCCATACGAATTTATTCGATTTCATCACAAAGGCAATGCTCCCCCCCAGCTTTTCCATAGCACTGTTTTCGAAGATTGTGCTGAAGTCCTTATCCTGCTCCTTGCCTTTCTCCTTGCCGTCTTCGGGCTTGCCGCCTTTTACTTCATAGTTTCCTTTAAGAAATTTGCTCATGCCGGCCTCCTCCTTCAGCTTCCCTGCCGGGTAGCTAAAAACTCCGCATATAACATGTCTATCGGCTCATCGATATCCACAGACCGCTCATCTGGCATGGGATGAAGCGACGAGTTTTTTGTGATAACCGCATTCTCTGCATACAGGACATCCCTTCTGGTTGCATAGGCAGCGCCGTTCGGCATATATAGCTTTTCAAGTGTCTGATAGATACCCCGGTCACCCTGCATGACCCCATCCATGAAAAGCCCTGCCCTGCCCTCCTGCAGCCTGAACATCCATTCAGGCCTTTCACGCACTACCCGTGCGGTAAAAGCAGAATCGAACCCCTTTTCCGCAACGAGTTGTATACATGCGTCTATGTCTTCTGAAATACAGAACGGCGTTGTGGGCTGCATGGTGACCACAATATCCACTTTTGCCGACTCCTGGGCTTCGACAAATTCGACTGCATGCTGGGTAACCCACTCTGACGGGCAGTCTTCGGCAATTTCGGCCGGCCTAACAAAGGGGACCTCTGCGCCACATTCCAGGGATATCCTGCTGATGTCGGGGTGGTCGGTCGAGACGATTACCCGTCTCAGGAATTTAGTGCCGAGCGCAGCTTTGATAATATAAGAGATCAGGGGTTTCCCATTAATGGGCTTTATGTTTTTTAAAGGAACCCTTTTGGAGCCGCCCCGTGCATGAATAACGCCGATGATATTCAATCCATTCAGTTTATCCTTTACCATTTATATCCTATCGCTCCTTCTATTTTTGCAGCCTTTAAGGATTCCATCTGACTGAATACTTTTTTGAATGTCTTTGCAACATCCTTCATATCCCGAAGAGTATTCGGCCGATTTATATGGTAAAACCAGATAAATTTCTCCTTGAGAAGACGTTCGGCAGTCGGGCAGTCTCCGGATTTGTACTCCCTCTTGTTGTTATAAAGATGGCATGACCAGGGGCACCGGTCTTTACCATAGGCTATCTTTTTTAAGAATATAGGATTCTCATACATCAGCTTCAGGTATCCCGATCCAACCGGGATGCCTTCCGCCCTGAGGGCAAGCAATATTTTCTGCCGTTCCACTCCTGTTGCCTTCCGGTCATAGATCACCGGGAAAACATGCGGCACAATGCCGGACCTGTATTTCGGGACGGAAAGGCCGGGAATATTTTTGAGGCTGTCAGCAAGAAAAAGGGAGTTTTCCGTCCTGACACGGTTGTTCTCATCGAGCTTGGCAACCTGGGCAACCCCCAAGGCCGCAGTTAATTCAGTCATCCTGAAATTCATCCCCACAATGTTTGCCAGGGATTCGGCATCCCAGGAAGCATCCGGGATGGACTCTCCGTGGTTCCTTATCAAGCGCACTCCCTTTGCGAAGAGGGGATTCTTCGTCACCACCATCCCGCCCTCGCCTGTCGTAATATTTTTTGTCTCCTGGAAGCTGAAGACGCCGAGGTCCCCGATTGTGCCGACATATTTGCCCTTGTATTTCGTGCCCGGCGCCTGGGCGCAATCTTCAATAACAATGAGGTTGTGCTTTTTCGCAATCTTAATGATTGCATCCATCTCCGCAGGGTTGCCGAGGAGATGGACCACAAGGACCGCCTTTGTCTTTTTCGTAATCGCCTTTTCAACTTTCCGGTGATCAAGGCAATAGTTCGCCGGATCGACATCCACGAATACCGGGATGGAATTGAAAAGCAGGATGCTCAAGGCAGTGGCATTAAATGACATGGCGGTTGTGATGACTTCATCTCCGGGTCCGATTCCAGCAGCGCCCAAGGCTGAAGAAAGCCCGGAAGTCGCAGAGTTGACTGTTATTGCATAGGGCACCCGGAACTTTTTCGCAAAATCGGCCTCGAACTTCCGTACCATCCTGCCGCCGAGGAACGAGAAATACTGCGTCTCGTAATTTTCAGCCTTTACCGAAGGCATGATCATCAGTTTGTCGATATCCTGAGAAGGACTGCCCATAAAGCGGGAGAACTCCTTCCTCTCCATGACCTGGTTTATAAGACTATGCTCGTGTTTGTCGATCACAACAGAAGACCGGAAAGGCTTTTCCCTCACCGGAGTGCCGCCAAATATCGCTAGTTTAGACACGTTTCACCTCGATTTCTTGCTTTAAGAGAATTTCACGCTTGCCGACATCAACTTTAACAGGCCTGCCGTTTTTCCGGGCCGACCCGAGCATGGCATAACTCATGGCGAGCGCATATAAAGCGTCCCTTCCCGTGCAATTGACAGCAGCCTTCTTACCCTCAACCACCCTGACGATATCATGTATAGCCTCGACAAATCTATCGTTGATGGGGACAGTATCCGTGCCTGTTGATTTCAGCTCCCTGTAACCGGAATATCTCCGGCTCTCGGCAAACGAAAACCTTTCGAGCTTTTCCCCATTGCCGGATATGCGAAGCCTCCCATCACTCCCAATGATATCGATCTCGAAGATAAGGTCTTCTCTTTTGCCTGTTGCGTTCACCGCACAGAGTATATCCCCGGAGAACCTTATCCATCCCGAAACACCGGGGTCAGGATGGCCCGGATCAAAGGAAATCCCGCTTGCTGATTCGGGCTCCTTTCCGATGATCATCCTCACGGTATCGAGCAAGTGGGTGCCGATATTGAATATCTGTCCGGGATAGAAGGCTTCTGCAGATTTCACGTCGCCTATTCCCCCCCCCTGCACCAGCTGAGCAGCCGCCACATAACTGCCCTCCCATCTGCGGACATGGTTGATAGCGAGGATGACATTCTTTGCCTCGCAAGACCGGACCATCTTCTTCGCTTCACCCATGGTTGCAGCAATCGGCTTTTCGCAGAATATCGCTTTCACAGGATACCTGAGGAGTTCCCTGACCAGGCCGTAATGGCTCCTGGTAGGCGTGCAGATAGAGACGATGTCCGGGCCGATGTCCTTCATCAGCTTTCTCACATTTTTGAAGACCGGGACAGCGTCGTAATGCTTCTTAAATAATGCAATCTTAGCGTCGTCGGTCTCCACAGCTCCGGCAAGCTTGGTTTTTTCACACTTCCCGTAGGCGGATACATGACTCCAGGTCTCTTTCCTCTTGGGATCGAGATTGAATTGAAACCCTATATTGCCCAAACCGATAACAGCAGCTTTAAGCATCATTCCAGTCCTAACTCCTTCAGACTTTTCCTATATTCTTCCCACTGGCCGACATCAAGCCAGCCTCCCCAATGGGGGTAAACACCAAGTTTCGCTGAATGAGTCTCCTTGATCTTACTGATCAGCTTGTCCATGTCCATATATTCATTTTCGCTTATGAGATCCAGGACAGCAGGTTCTATGATATATGTCCCGGTGTTGATGAACATATCGAACTTGGGCTTTTCATCCATCTTCATAAGACAATCATCTTTCATGTTGAGGACACCGTAGGGGATCGTTATTTCCCTGTGGGTGCCGACAATGGTCATCAGGTTGTTTTTCTTTTCATGCCAGCTCAGGAAGTCGGCACAATCGCCTGTCAGTATGGTATCGCAGTTCGTTACTATAAAGGTGCCCTTCAGCTTTTTCCTTAAAAGAGACAAACCTCCTGCAGTGCCGAAAAACTGGGGCTCCTCTATGAATTTTATCTCATAGGGCAGCTTGTTTTCGGTGAAATAGACTTTGATCATCTCCTTCTTGTAATTCAGGACCAGAATGAACTTATGAAAGCCGTTTTTATAAAAGTTGTCCATGATATGTTCGATGATCGGCTTCTCCCCGAGCGGGATCAGTGGTTTGGGGAGTATCTTGGTAAAGGGGTCGAGACGCGTCCCCTTCCCTCCGGCCATAATGACAACCGTATTATCGAGAAGCGCCCTGGTTTGCGGCTTAGCCTTATACGTCAGAAGATCCATCCAGAAAACCACATCGGTGATCACCTTTTCTTCATTAACTACCGGAAGCTCCCCGATCTGCTTCTGCTGCATCAGTTTCTTCGCACTCCTGATGAAATTAGGGCTGTTTTCAGCAATGGAAACAAATTCGGATTTCATGACTTCTTCCACGGGGGCAATCAGGTTTATGCCCTTTATGATCCCTCTGCGGATATCGCCGTCCGTAACGGTGCCGAGGAGTTTGTCACACTCATCCACGACAAAAAGGATCTTCTCGGCGGTTTCGGTAAGCTTTTGCATCGCGGTTTTAATTGTTGTATTTGTGGGGATCAGGAGAGTCTTCAGCTTGTTCTTGTCCATAATCCTTATTGTCTCCTTCCGGTCGTATTCTTGAAAGCTGTCCTGCCGACATCCGGAGTATAAAAAGCCTTCTTTAAGGTATGCGGTATATCATAGTTTTTCAGGATTCCTTTGATCCTGACGGATGCATTCCCCTTCCCATAGGGGTTTACAACGTTTTCGAGCGTTTCCTGAAATTTTTTTGCATAGAGTTCTTGCAAGGCCTTCTTTATCCCTGCAGCTGTCGGAGGACAATCAATAACACTTTCTGCCTTTATCCTCCCCCTCTGCCTGTCGCCGATGTTGATTGTTCCGGTTTTAAAGCTCGGCGCCTCTATAATACCGCTTGAGGAATTGCCGACTACGGCGTCGACAAACTGCATCGCTGATAAGTAGTTCATCTGCCCCATAGAAGCAAAGGCTACGGCTTTTTGGGGATTTCCGGACACGTATTCGTCTATCATCGCATTGATTATCCTGCCGCCGGCATCGGCATTCGCTTTTGTGAAGATAAGGTTGGTATCACTGGTTCCGTCCAGCACATTCAGCACGGTCCGGAACTGCCTGCGCGATGTATCTCCCTCCAAAGTTACGGGGTGGAAAGTGACCAGGAAATTATGCTTGTTTAACCTGAATGCAAGCTCCTTTTCCAGCTTCGGCCTGGCAAGCAGCTTCAAGCTTCTTATATTGTCCAGCCCTATAGCGCCCACGTTAAAAACCCTGTCAGGGTGCTCGCCAAGCTGAATGACCCGTTCCCGGTATTCTTCCGTAGCGGTAAAATGCAGATAACTCATCTTTGTTATCGAATGCCGGAAGGCATCGTCAATCACCCCTTCCGTAAGTTCTCCTCCATGGATATGTGCAATGGGAACTCTGCTGACAAGGGCTGCGGCTGCGGCACTGAATATCTCGAACCTATCGCCAAGCACAACAGCAATATCCGGTCTCAATCTCCGGTATGCCTCTGCAAAGCCCTGCACCGCAAGCCCCATGGATTTGGAGATGCCGACAGGACTATCAGAACTCAACAGAATCTCTATCCTATCATCGATCAGGAAGCCATCCTTTTCTATTTCCTTATAAGTCAGGCCAAACTCCGGTGACAGGTGAGTCCCCGTAACGATCAACTGCATTTCCAGGTCAGCATCACCTGAGATCTTCTTCATCAGCGGCTTCAGCAGCCCGTATTCAGCCCGTGATCCGGTTATAACGCATATTTTTCTTTTCATAGTGTTATGGGGTCGTCCTTGAGAAAATCCTTTACAGCCTTTCCCCCGATGACTTTATCCCACTGCATCGGGCTTATTCCCGTTCCAGGTCTCTTGGTCGCCATGTTTCTTGCCGAGAGAGTTTCGCCTTTCTTTATCGGGCATGATGCCACAATGCTCTTACGGACAATCTCTTTATTCCGCAGCTCAGAAGAAGACGGCTCTTTGATGCCGCTGCCGAAGGCCTTTTCGACATTCCTTATCGCCTTTACCATTAGCTTCAGTTCATCAGGTTCCAGAGAGGCCCTATGGTCAGGCCCCTGCATATTTTTATCCAGAGTAAAATGCTTCTCTATTACTGTTGCGCCGAGTGCGACTGCTGCAACAGGAATTTCCATCCCAAGGGTATGGTCCGAATATCCGACCTTCACCTTAAAAGCCTCTTTTATGGAAAGCATTGCGCGCAGGTTCACATCTCCATAAGGAGTCGGATACTCCGTATTGCAGTGCAGCACGGTGATATCCTTTCTGGAGCTTCCCACTCCGGCGAGGACATTCAGGGCGTCCTCTATCTCGCCCATATCAGCCATGCCTGTCGATAAAATGACTTTCCTCTTTAGACTGCCTATCTTTTTTAAATACGGCAGATTCGTTATTTCTCCGGAAGGTATTTTGAATACCTTAAGGCCGAGTTTGCCGAGAAGACTGATACTATCGAGATCAAAGGGGCTCGATAGAAAAATGATCCTCTTCTTCCTGCAATGATCCATAAGCGCCCGGTGCGCCTTTATATCCAGTTCCAGCCTCTTTATCATTTCAAACTGGGACTCACCCTTCCCCGTTGTCTTCTTCTGATAAGCGGCCTTGGGAGCACATGCGCTTACCAGCCTCTCTGCTTTGAAGGTCTGGAACTTCACGGCATCCGCCCCTGCCTCGGCAGCGGCATCGATAAGTCTTTTGGCTGTTCCCAGAGAGCCGTTATGATTTACGCCTGCCTCGGCGATGATGAAAACTTTACCCATTCCTGTCCATCCTTCTCGCAGGGTTCCCCGCATAGGCGCCTCCCGGCAGAACCGGCTTGGTGACGACAGCGCCTGCCCCGATAACAACGCCTCCTGCAATATTTATCCGGTTGATCACCACGCTGCCGCTGCCGATGAATGTTCCTTCGCCGATGCGGCTGTCGCCGTTCACGATACTGCCGGTTGAAACATGGCAATGATCTTCTATTATTACGTTATGCTCGACAACAGCAGATGTGTTCACAATACAATTCCTGCCGATCCTGGCCCCTGCATTAACAGTTGCCCTGTGCATGATGATTGTCCCCTCTCCGATCTCTGCATGTTGAGATATGTATGCATTGGGAGAAAAGATGGTCGGAAGGAATACGCCCATGCTTTTCAGGAAATGAAACATATCCCTCCTCCTGCCAGCGCTTTTTATCTGCCCGATAGTAATGAGGAAATTCCGGTAATCCTTTACCAGCGCAGGCAGATCAGCGTCATCGGCAAAAATTTCATATCCCAGGACTTTTCCCCCTCTCTTTTCTTTCATATCAACGATCCCGGCTATCGAGAACTTATTCCCGGACCCGATGACATCAATGCAGGCTGCACAGTGCCCGCCCCCTCCTATCAGGACAATCGGCTCTCCCATCACATTACAAACTCCCTGATGGCCTTGCACACGGAAAAGATATCATCGTCGTTGTTCCGGGTGGATCCGGGCAGGCAAAGGCTGCTTTCATAAATGCGATAGGAATTTTCGAGAGCTGCTTTTTTATGTGCCCGGTACAGGGGAGACTCCGTTAACGGCATAAACAGACGCCGTGTCTGGATGCCCCTTTCCTTGAGCGCCCTCTGCAGGGCCGGAATATCAGCCTTATTCCCGATACTCAGGCATGTCAACCACCAGGAGCCTTCGGCCCCCTCATACGTTTCCTGGAAATGCAGAGTGGGGATATTGCTCAACTCCTGCCGGTAGAGGTCGTTAAAAGCCCTCTTCTTTGCCAGAAAACCCTGCAGCCTTTCCATCTGTGCAAGACCAAGAGCAGCCTCTATGTTCGTCATCCTATAGTTGAATCCCAATTCAGGGTGATAGTATCCCTTGCTCTCATCCCGCGCCTGGTTGACGAGAAACTTGATATGCTCCAGTTTCGCGCTGTCCCTACCCACAACCATTCCACCGCCGCCGGTGGTTATGATTTTATTGCCGTTGAAGCTGAAGCACCCGAAGTCTCCGAAAGTACCGCTGAATCCGCCCTTATAGGTTGCACCCAGGCTTTCGGTCGCATCTTCAACAACCCTGAGGTTGTATTTCCCGGCAAGCTTCATGATTTCATCCATAGCGCAGGGATTCCCGTAGAGATGCACAGGAATGATCGCTTTCGTTTTACCGGTGATGGAGGCTTCGATTGCATCAGGTGCGATATTCCAGGTCTTGCTGTCCACATCCACAAAAACAGGCTCCGCCCCCACATAACGAACCGGGTTCGCTGTTGCAATGAAGGTGAGAGCAGGGACAATGACTTCATCCCCTTTCCCAATGCCCAGCTCGTACAGCGCCATATGCAACGCCGCTGTTCCGCTCTGCGTTGAAACAGCTCTTTCTGTATTCAGATATTTTGCGAAGGTCCCCTCGAATTCAGGAACAAAAGGCCCGATAGTCGAAACATACCCGCTGTCCAGGGCTTCATTGAGGTACTTTTTTTCTCCGTCCCCGATGTCCGGGGCATCAAGATATATTTCCTCAGACATTGTATACATCCGGCTTGTATAGTCGGGAGTTGCTTTCATCCCTGAACCACCCGACCGTCTCCTCAAGCCCCTTATCGAGCGTATAGCGGGGCTGCCATTTCGTGATCTTCTTAATCTTCTCGTTGCTCCCGAGCAGCCTCTCGACTTCGCTCTTTTTCGGCCTCAGTCTCACCTTGTCGCTCAGGATCTTTGCCTTGGGATTGATCAGATGAATGAGCTTACGGGCAAGGTCACTGATAGAGATTTCCGTCTGCGTCGCGATATTTATTTCCTCTCCGATTGCCTTGTCCGCTTTGGCAATTTCCACGAATCCCCGCGCCGTATCCTTCACAAACACCAGGTCCCTCGTCGGGTGCAATGACCCGAGTTTTATTTCTTTCCGGCCTGATAAGAGCTGGGTGATAATCGTAGGAATGACCGCCCGCGCAGATTGGCGCGGCCCATAGGTATTAAAGGGCCTGACAATAACAACAGGCACATGAAAGCTTCGGGAGAATGATTCAGCAAGGGAATCAGCCCCGATTTTCGTTGCCGAATAAGGTGACTGTCCCTGCCTCGGATGGACTTCGTTGATCGGCACATACAGGGCGGTCCCGTATACCTCTGATGTGGAAGTTACCAGAACCTTTTCGACATTGGCGGATCGCGAAGCCTGGAGTATATTCAGGGTGCCTTTGACATTGGTATCAATGTAGGAGTCAGGGGAATGATAGGAAAAAGGGATCCCAATGAGTGCCGCAAGGTGGAATATGATGTCAACATCCTGAACCGCTGTCCTCACCCCGTTCGGATCTCTGATATCGCCGCTGAAGATCTCGATTCCTTTTAATGTCTTTGGTGGGAGACTTTCGAGCCAGCCCCAGGAATTGAAGGAGTTATAATAGACAAAGGCCTTGATATCGCACCCCTCAGCAGCGAGCGCTTCAACCAAATGACTGCCGATAAACCCGTCTGCGCCGGTAACTAAAACTTTCTTGTTTTTTAATCTCATCGTTTCAAAAGTATATGTTTTTTACTCTTTGAAAAATCTTCGTAATAATCCTTAAACAATTAAATTGCAATTACTATACCACAGAGAGGCACTATTTATAGCTCTTGATTTATTAACCTTTTTTGCTAAAAACCCACAGCATGTTTTTCGCTATCTCCTGACAGTAGGAAAAAATTACCTGTCATTATATTGACTAAAGACTTTATCGGGGGTTTTAATGAAAAACTTTAAGGAAGGTAGCAGATATGCCCTTGAAGGAAAGGAGAAGTCTTAAGCAATAAGGACCTGTAATGTATTTGCATGTGCAGGTGTGAGTGGCAGCGTGGCAGGGTACGGGAAAGGGTTTCCAAAGCGACAAAGACATTATTCATCACCGGGCCAGTTATCTCATCCTGAAATCAGAGGCGTGGGTTTCAGTAAGGCCATAGACGTGGTATGAAATACTTTTAAAGGTGTCGCAGGGAAACCCTTTCCCGTACCCTGCCCCGCTGCCCGAAATGTCAGTTCATTCCATTCTACTGGTTGCTTTAATTATCCGGTAAAATCCTGCCGCCTTTTTCAACCCGGTAGACTCTTCCTCTCCAGGACACCTTGCTCCCCAGGAAGCTCCACAACCAGATTCCAAAGCTGGTTATGTCTTTCAGAAGCATCAGCGGAAGCCAGAGGAGCCACTTTTTTGTGCGTATCACTTTTTTATAAAGAGCAAGAAATAGGCCCAACCGCATGATGATTACAGCAGAGAGCACGGAAAAGGAGAGCGCAGCAGGTCCGTGCAACAGAAAGAACAGCAGAGCGAGGGGCAGAGCATGGGTAATCCCATAGCCTAAAAAACCTTTCGGCCTGCATGCCCGGTATGTCCTGGCCCATCTGAGCTGGTGCGCAAAATAATCAGCCATGCTCATCCTGCCGGCAATATCCTCCAGCACGTACCGGGAAAGGACTATCTTGTACCCCTTTCTCCACAGCCTGTTGCCTATCTGGTAATCATCTGCAAGGTAATCCGCTATAGCCGGGAAGCCGCCGATGTCTTCAAGGGCTTTCTTCGAAATGAGCATGGATGCGCCTAGTCCGAAGGTAATGCCTTCAAGCCGCCGCGCCACAAGCACGGACGGGATAAAATCAAGGGCTATGGTAAGGGATTCAAAGGCCGCGCCCATTGTTTCAGGGCTGGATATTTTATAGAGAGAGGTTACAAGCCCCACCCCCGCCTCCTGGTGGTACTCGCCGATAATTGTCCTGAGATAATTCCCGTCTGCCCGCATGT
>JAJZPZ010000072.1 GCA_021847795.1 Nitrospirota bacterium | reverse complement strand
AGGCATTCAATGGGTTGATGTGACCGGGATGTATAATGCTGACGAGATATTCCGAAAGGTGAGGGAATTGATTCCTGCCTGTTAGGGTTTAAATTTTTACTTGCTTACCGGGATTTCTTCGGGCTTAAGCCAAATAATCTTCCCATCGCGCCAGACGATAATCGGATTACCGGCCTGCTTCTGCCAAGGGGAAATTATCCCCAGAATATCCCTGTGGGATCTTCATCTATTTCCTTCAGTATTGCGTCAATGTCCTTTGTCGGCTCGATATCCCGGTATTCATGCCATCTGTCGTTTCTGTCGGCGCAATAAAGTGTCCATGTGCCTGTCTTATTATCGTATCTCATCTTTGCAATTGCCATGGACGTCCACTCTTTCATGTCAGGATGCCACGGCGCTCTATTTTCGAAGATAGTAATGCTGTTGCCACGTACTTTGTAGGAAAGATTCACCTTATCCAATATGTGGGCCGGAACCTTTCGCTTGCAGAATGCACCGACTTTCTTTTCTATGAGCGTTTTAACTAAAACCGGCAGAGGCATATTTTAGTATTCTCCTTTCTCACAGTAAACATGGGGACAACCACCATATTATTTTTGCTTTTTAGGCCGCCCGCCTTTTCTAGGCTTTAATGATCTTTCCAGCATCGCTTCCAACATCTCAATGAAATTAGAATTTCCCAAAGGTCTGCCGGTCATAGTAGCCTTTCTTATTTCTTCATCTGATTCTTCGCTTTCAATAAACTTATTGTATTTGTCACTCTCAGCTTTGCTCAACCACTTGCAAAGAATAATAGAGTCGCTTCGGGTACCCATTATATGCTGTCCCGCGCTCGACCATTTCCAATCCTCCGCTTTCTCCACTATCTTTGCCCTCACGGGGTTCTTTTCAATATACCTGACTACTGCCCATAGATATTCATCTTTGTCCACAAGACATGAAAAATATCTGTTCTGCCAGAGTCGTCCGCTACGGGTGTATTTTAGATTGAAATATTGTGCGTATCGGAAAGTTGCCCCATGCAGACACTTCATTAAGCTTTCTTGTTCTGTGGGTTCCAAAAGCAGATGGAAATGATTGTCCATGAGGCAATAAGCCCATATGTTAGTCTTTGTCTTTGCAGCAAAATCATTTAATTTTTGCAGAAAAAAGCGCCGATCTTCGTCATCAAGGAAAATAGCTGTTCTGTTTGTCCCGCGCTGGGTGATGTGGTGTGGATATTTCGGGACGACTACTCTTGCTATTCTCGGCATATGAATAATTTACTCATACGGATTAAGGTTGTCAATGAAAATATGGTGGTTGTCCCTATGTTTTCAGTGTGATACAATTTATGTATGCCCAGTCTCCATATCGGATGCAGCGGGTTCAATTATAAGCATTGGAAGGAGGTCTTCTATCCTCCGGGGCTGCCGCAGAAACGGTGGCTTGAACATTACTGCTCGGTCTTTCCCACCGTTGAGCTGAATGTCACCTTTTATCGCCTTCCCCTTGCCGGCGCATTCAACCGGTGGTATCACGACACTCCGGCGGATTTCGTTTTTTCGCTTAAAGGGAGCAGATATATCACCCACCTGAAGAGGCTCACTGATGCCGGGGAGCCTTTGAAGCTCTTTTTCGAGAGGGCTGCGCTCCTGAAGGAAAAACTGCAGGTTGTCCTCTGGCAGCTTCCCCCCAACTTTCATAGCGATATAGACAGGCTCTATTATTTCCTCAGGCAGCTCAGGAACTATCCGGTCAGGCACACCTTCGAGTTCCGGCATGAAAGCTGGATCACCGGGGACGTCATCGACCTCTGCAGGAAAAGCAAGGTAAGCATCTGTATGGCTGATGCCCCTGAATTCAATTTCAACCTTCCGGTGACCGCGGATTTCATCTACATACGGCGCCACGGCGCGATGGGAGTGAACGGCGACTATACAAAAGATTTTCTGGAGCAGGATGCAACCCGGATCAGAGGGCACCTGAGTCAAGGCAGGGATGTCTTTGTATATTTCAACAACGATGCCTATGGCTTTGCGCCGAAAAACGCCTTGATGCTCAGGGAATCTCTGCAGATGGAGCCGGTGGGATGAAAAACCAGGAGATCGCGCGCATATTCAACGAGATCGCAGACAGGCTGGAGATAAAGGGGGAAAACCTTTTTCGCATCAGGGCATATCGCAGGGCCGCCCTGAATGTCGAGGGCCTCCCGAAAAATATTGAAGATGTCCCTGAGAAAGAACTGGTAAAAGTCCCGGGGATTGGCCGTGACCTGGCCGGCAAGATCCATGAATACCTCACATCAGGAAAGATACAGGCCTATGAGGAGCTCAAAAACGAAATGCCGAAAGAGCTGCTCACCCTCCTTTCCGTGCCGAGCCTCGGGCCGAAAACAGCAAAACTGCTATACGATACATTGCATGTGGAGAGCCTTGATGAATTGGAGCGCCTTGCCTCTGAACATAAACTTGCAGGCTTGCCGGGCATAAAGGAAAAGACCGAAGAAAACATTTTAAAAGGCCTTGCAACACTGAAGAGGGGAAAAGAGCGCCGGCCCCTCGGGAGGGTCCTTCCCCTTGCTGAAGATATTCTGGGATATCTCAGGAAGCATGCGCCTGTTAATAACATCGATATCGCGGGGAGCCTGAGGAGGCGGAAAGACACCATCAAAGACATCGACCTGCTTGCAACATCCGACAGGCCCGCAGAGGCAATGAAGGTATTTACCCGGCACCCGGAGGTGAAGGAGATCCTTGCGCAGGGGCCGACGAAATCAAGCATTATCATCAATGCGGACCTCCAGGTGGATTTGCGGGTGGTGCCGCGTGAATCTTACGGCGCTGCGCTGGTTTACTTCACCGGCAGCAAGGCCCACAACATACGGCTCCGTGAGATGGCCATAAGAATGGGCATGAAGATCAATGAATACGGCATTTCCCGGGAGAGCGACAACAGGAAACTGGGGGGCGAAAGGGAAGATGATATTTACCGCATCCTAGGACTCTCCTACATCCCTCCTGAATTGCGGGAGGACCTGGGAGAAATAGAGGCTGCAGCAGAAGGGGACCTTCCGCACCTTGTCATGCCCGGAGACCTGAAGGGCGACCTCCATGTGCACTCAAAATGGAGCGACGGAGGCAATACGTTCGAGCAGCTCGTTGAGGCGGCCCGGGAACTGGGCTACTCCTACATTGCAATCACCGACCATTCCAGGGGACTTGCGGTGGCGCACGGACTCACTGTCGAACGGCTTATGGAACAGAAACGGGAAATACAGGCCCTGAACAAAAAACTGCGGGGGTTCCGGATACTGCACGGCACTGAGATGGACATCAGGAGTGATGGACGGCTTGACTTCCCCGACAGTGCGCTCAGAGAGCTTGACATTGTGGTTGCCTCGCTCCACTCCGGGTTCAGGCAGTCCGTACAGCAGCTTACCTATCGCATGGTATCAGCGATGAAGAATCCTTATGTAAGCATCGTTGCGCATCCCACCGGAAGACTTATCGGTGAACGTGATGCCTATGAACTGGATATGGATGAGATATTCAGGGTAGCCGGGGAAACAGGCACCGCCCTTGAGATCAATGCATCACCGTTCCGGCTTGACCTTAACGATATCTCTGTACGGAGGGCAAAAGAGATGGGAGTTGCCATAGTTATCAGCACCGACACCCATGCAACAGACCAGTTCGGGCTTATGGATTACGGCGTTTCCGTTGCGCGGCGGGGATGGCTCGAAAAGAAAGATATTCTGAACACACTGCCAACAGACCTCCTGCTCAAAAAACTGAAGCCGCAAAGCAGGCGTCAGGCCCCGGCACAAAGCCATCGTTGAGGGACAAGGGCTATTCCTATTGGCCGCCTGCTGCCGCCTCCACCTCTTCATCCTTTATTGCCAGGTCTCTTGAAAAGTCCGCGCAGCGCCGGCCTGCTTTCATCGAAAACTGCTTCCGGCAGGTCGCCCGCCATGCACACATCACACAGAGTTCTTTTTTTGAGCTCATTGCATTCTCCTTTCATAAGGAACTTATCTATTATAACAGGTCATGCGCAGGACAGGCGCAGCTACTTTCACTCCGGGCAGAGTGGCGCGCTATCTCCCCCTGAAATAGCGCGCCAAAACTCTTTCAATGTTGTTTTCAATACTCTCTTTGGCGTTTATGATAAATGTCATCGGCATGGCCGTGCCGTCGCCTGAGATCTCAAAGAGCTCTTTTCCCATGCGCCTGACTTCAGGCGGCAGTGTGAATCGCCCCTGTAGTTCATCTTCGAACATGGGTACCATCTTGTCCTTCATTCTCAGCTCGGTATCTATAAAGAAGACTGCTATCCCGGGCATCAGGTCAATAACCCGGTCGAAAAACGCATGTATTTCTTTCTGATAAATCTGCTTGGGGGGAGATGACTTTATCTCCATGGAGAGAATCGAGCTGTCTATCTTTGCGAGCAGGTCATAATCTCCTCCGACCAGCGGCCTCTTCATCTTTATCCCCCATATGGCTTCAGCAGCAAACTCCCGTTTGAAAATTTCAGCTACAAACCACTCCAGGGTCTCACCGAAACTCCGTATCGGCCCCTTGCTCAGGGTGTATGAGCCCGCCTCGCGGGCCGCAAGACCGAACTCCACAAGGCGCTCCAGGTACTCTTCAGTAACCTCCCTTGTCGCATACCTCGCCACCTGTGCAGGAGTAAAACGGGGTTGGTGTTGAATGATATCTCTCAGGAAAAGCCGGAAGGAATACCTCTTCAGCAGCTCATAGTACCTTTCACGAAAAGGCTCCGCAGGGAGCAGGAGATCATCGCCCGGTTCCTGCTTGTAGATCCTGAACCCTCTCCGCTTGAGCATTGCCGGCAGGGACGGGGTCAGTGCAGCCAGCGCCCTTCTGAGTCTTTTGACTTCAGCCCTGAGCAAAGTGTTTTCCCCTCTGATGTCTTTTTCCGGCCTCTCCATCGCTGTACTATTATCCTAATATGCGGGATTTCTTTTGACAATATGGGGTCTTGCATCTTACTAACAGAAGAAGGACCGGGGGCCTGCATGCTTCCTGATAACTGCCGGAAGGGGAATACTACGTGATTTTGACAAGGACCCGTCTGTGCCTCGGGCCGTCGAATTCGCAGAAATAGAGCGACTGCCACGTCCCGAGGAGGGGCTTGCTTTCTTCTATCAGGACAAATTGTGAGGCCCCTACCAGGGTTGATTTTATGTGTGCTGCCGAGTTCCCTTCCACATGCTGGTAGTCGCCCTCGAAAGGGATCAGTTTATTAAGGGTTGTGATGATATCTCTTTTGACGGAAGGGTCCGCCCCCTCGTTAATGGTGACGCCTGCTGTTGTATGGGGAACATAGACATAACAGATGCCGCTCGAAATGCCTGATTCCCTGATAAGTTCCCGGACTTCGTCGGTGATATCAATGAATTCTGTTTTCGACCTGCTTTTTACATTAAGCGTCCTGACCATCTTTCAATTCCTCCTTGAGTTGCCTGACCGTCTTTTTCAACGCCGGATGCACCTTATCCGGGGAGATTTCAGAGAGCGGGGCAAGAACAAATCTCCTCTCCTGAAGCAATGGATGCGGTATCTGAAGGTGTTTCCTATTAATTACTATATCATCGTAGAACAGGATGTCAAGGTCAATGATCCGGGGGCCCCACTTAAAGGTATCAGCCCTCCCCATCTCTTTCTCGATGCCTTTGGCTGCGGCCAGCAGCTCTTCGGGGGACAGCCCTGTTTCCGCCTCTACCGCCATGTTGATAAAAGCAGGCTGCTCTTTTACTCCCCAGGGCCGTGTCTCATATAAGGAAGAGGCCTTCCTTACAGAGATACCCCTACTGTTCAACTCCCCTATTGCTCGTTTACAGTTCTCTTCCCTGTCACCGATATTGGAACCGACCCCGATATGGACTGTCGTCATAATAAAAAACCGTAACAAGCGATGGGTAATGCGTGATGAGTCAGCAAAAAACAAAACATGAATGCAAATAGGAGTTTTTACCCATTACGCATCACGCTTTACCCATCACAGATTTTATCCTTTCCACTGCTTCTTTTATGCGATCGGCAGATTGTGTAAGCGCAAAACGTATATAGCCTTCGCCGGGCGTTCCAAACCCGACTCCCGGGGTCCCGAGCACTCCGGCCTTGTTCATGAGGTGAGTCACAAAAGTGGATGAATCAAACCCCGAAGGAACCCTGGCCCAGAGATAGAATGTGGCCTTCGGCCTGTTGATCGGCATCCCCAGTTCCTTGAGGCCTGCGCAGAACACATCTCTGCGCCCCTGGTATACATCCCTGATCCCGGACAGAACAGACTCCCCTGTCTGCAGCGCGACTATCCCTGCCTCCTGTACTGCCTGGAAAACTCCTGAATCGAGGTTGGACTTGATCTTGCCCAACCCTGCGATAACATCCTTGTTCCCGACGGCAAACCCAAGCCTCCACCCGGTCATATTGTAGGTTTTGGACAGAGAATGAAACTCTATCCCGACATCCTTTGCTCCATCGACCTCAAGAAAGCTTATCGGCCTTTCGCCGTCATAATACATTTCGGAATACGCCGCGTCGTGGCAAATAATAATGTTATGCTGTGCGGCAAGGGCTATGGCCTCTTTAAAAAAGTCCGCGGAGGCAGTGGCAGCAGTGGGGTTATTGGGATAATTCAGGAACATCAGCTTCGCCCTTTTTAAGACATCTCCGGGAATCGCCTTAAAGTCCGGGAGAAAGGCATTTTCCTCCCGCAGGGGCATGATATATGATTCTCCCCCGGCAAAGAGCGTTCCCACAGGATATACGGGATATCCGGGAGATGGGACAAGGACAACATCGCCCGGATTTACAAAGGCAAGGGGAATATGCCCGATTCCCTCTTTGGAGCCGATGAGTGAAAGCACTTCAGTTTTCGGATCAAGGGTTACGGCAAACCTTTGCCTGTACCACGCAGCTACGGACTCCCTGAAGGAAAGCATCCCTTCATAGGAGGGATAACGGTGGTGCGCCGGCTTTTCAGCAGCGAGCTTCATTGCTTCAACAATATGGACCGGCGTCGGGAGGTCGGGGTCGCCGATGCTCAGATCTATCAGGTCAACGCCCCGTGAAAGGGCCTCTTGTTTCATTTTATCAATTGCGGCAAAGAGATATGGCGGCAGGCTCCTGACACGGTCTGCCATATGGACTTTGATCATCAAATATGCCTCCTCAAGCGATTCTTCCGGAATAAATCAGGTTTTAAAAACTCGTTATTTTATCGCAGATCTGAGAGAAAGGTCAAAAAAAGAAGGGCTGACCATGTCTATGGCGAGCCCTTCTGCCGGGTTTTCTATGATAGGTAATTAATAGCCGGGTCCGGATTTTGTCGGAGCAGGCTTTGCAGCAGGCTTGGCCGGCGCCGGCTTAGCAGGCGCAGCGCTCTTCTTTTCCGCCTTTACGGGTTTTATCTCTATGCTTTTTGCAATGCCCTTCCCATTGACCTCTGAATACTTCACTGTCACTTTATCTCCGACCTTCACATCAGAGAGGGCTTTCTTTTCCTTGCCCATCTTTACTGCAGTCTTTTCGTCTGTCGATAAGACAACTTCCGCCTTCTTTCCCTTTACGGTCAGAGACTTTGCAGCTGCGTCAACTGCTGCAACATCCCCGGTAATCTGCTTTACTTTAACCTTTCCCGCAGCAACCGCACTTCCAATAAGGGAAACAACAAAGAAAAGGGACAACAGGATCAACAGTGGCTTCTTCATAACACCTCCCGGGCAAAATGTTTTTCATAATAAATAAGGGCAGGTGTTGTTACAGCCTGCCCTTTTTATGAAGAAATAATTATTTCTTCTCGCCAGCCTTCTCTTCAGCCTTTTCAGCTTTTTCAGCCTTCTTAGCCTTCTTAGCCTTTTTCTTCTTCTTAGCCTTCTTCTCTACCTTCTTGTCTGCTGCCTTATCGTCAGCCTTTGCGTCGGACTTCTTCTCCTCAACCTTCGGAGTTGCAGCCTTATCAGTTGCTTTGCCGGCTGCAAAAGCTACTGTTGTCATTGCGAATGCAAAAAGAAGCGCTACGATCAATGCCATAATTCTCTTCATCTAAATCACCTCCTTTATTAGTTAACTAAAGGAGAAGATTGAAAGCAAGTATGATGCCGGCAATCCGGCGAGTGGCATGCCGGGGGTATTAAGTAATTGAATTAAAATGATCTAAAGGGAATAGTTGCTTTCACGCGCCTGCAGATTGTCACAACTCACCCATTGCCCGCACCGCTGCTAGTTCCTCATTTCAGGAGGTATATCCTCTTTCGGGGATGCCGTATCGTGAAGGCCGAACTTTTCGAGCCTGTACCAGAAGGTTTTATAGGTCATGCCGAGCAACCTGGCCGCTTTTGCGGCAACATTGTTTGCCTTGGACATCGCTTTTTTGATCAGTTCCTTTTCGAGTTCCTCAAAATTGATTCCCTCATCAGGAAGATCAATGTCGAGAATGCCTTTCTCCGGAGGAAGCCGCAACTCGCTTCTCACATCGCTTAACCCGACCGTATCCGTATCGCTCATCAATACAGCCCGCTCGATTACAAATTCGAGCTGCCTGATATTGCCGGGCCAGTGGTAATCAGTCAGGGCCTTCATCGCATTGTCGCTTACTCCTTTCATTCTCTTTCCGAACTCTTCATTGTATTTCTCGACAAAGAAGTCCGCAAGCACAGGGATATCCTCTTTCCTTTCCCGCAAAGGAGGGATTTCGATTGCCACCACCTTCAGACGATAGAACAGGTCCTCCCTGAATTTGCCGCTTCCCACCTCTTTTTCGAGGTCCTTGTTCGTTGCTGCAATTATCCGCACGTCAACCTTAATGCTGTCTTTGCCGCCGAGTCGCCTCACCTCTTTGTCCTGGAGGACTCTCAGAAGCTTTGTTTGCATCAGCAGCGGCAGGTCTCCGATTTCATCAAGGAAGAGGGTGCCCCTGTCCGATGATTCAAAAAGCCCGATTTTCCTGTGTACTGCTCCGGTAAAGGCGCCCGGCTCATAGCCGAAGAGCTCGCTTTCAATGAGATTTTCGGGAATGGCGGCACAGTTTATCGCAGTAAAGGGCCCGGTCCGCCTCGGGCTGTTGTAATGGATGGCTTTTGCAATGAGTTCCTTTCCTGTTCCGCTTTCTCCATGAACGAGCGCCGTGACGGCCGTAGGCGCTACCTTCTTCGCTACCGCGATGACCTCTTTCATTCTGCCCGAGTTGCCGATAATCCCCTCCATTTTGAATTTGCCGAAGAGGGCGTCCTGGAGCCTGATATTGTCCTTCAGGAGATGCATTCTTTCTGCCGCTTTCTTTACGGTCAGGACAATAACATCCTTTTCAAGCGGTTTGGTGAGATAGTCAAAAGCGCCTTTCTTAATGGCCTCCACCGCAGAGGAGATGGACCCGAAAGCCGTCATGATGATAACAGCCGGCTTGACCAAGTCTTCGGGAAGGGCGTCCAGGAGCTGGACCCCGCTCATGCCTTTCATCATCAGGTCGGTAATGACCACATCGGGAATCAAGGCCCTGATCAGTTTCAGTCCCTCTTCCGCCGAAGGGGCTGAGTGCGCCTCATGCCCTTCGCCTTCAAGGATTGTTTTAATGATTTCCCTCTGACGCTGCTCGTCATCTATTACAACGATAACCGCCATATATCACCTCGAAAAAGCGAGAAGTTCCTACCTCTCACTTGTCTTTATTTATCGGGAGCGCCAGTTTCACTTCACTGCCCACTCCGATGGTACTGTTGAATTCAACTCTGCCCCCGTGCTCCTCCATGACCCTTCTGGTCATGGGAAGACCAAGGCCGAGGCCGTTCTGTTTTGTTGAGAAAAAAGGCTCGAATATCTTTTCAAGGTTCTCCGGAGAGACCCCCCCGCCGTTATCCGTTATGGTGAGGATGAATTCCTTATCGGCAACTGTTTCCAGGATCTCCAGCTCCCCTCTTTTTTGCAGCCGGCCCATGGCATGAAAAGCATTGGTGACAACATTCAATACGCAGGACTTGAAGAGAACAGGGTCCACTTTCAATTCGATTTCCCGCGCTTGTCCCCTGGTAATATCTATACCGTCCGCCTCTGCCTTTGCCCAGACCAGGGCCAGGACATCTTCCAGCAGGACAGCTACATTCACATTCTGCATATTGAGCTTCAGGGGCCTGCTGTATTCGAGGAAGTCGTTGACAAGGCTGTTCAGCCTTTGCACCTCCTGCTTGATGCCGCTGACTAGATTGGCGAACTTTTCCTGCCTCCCCGGGTCGTCGGGCTTGTACTTTTCCCCGATATGGGCAATGCTCAGGTTGATGAAATTCAGGGGGTTTCTTATTTCATGGGCCATGCTCCTTGAAAGCTGCCCCAGCCCGGACAAATGCTCCGCTTCCCTCAGTCTTTCTTCCAGGATGCGGTTTTCCCTGAGCTTCATCACCATGAAATTGAAGGTCTCCGACAACTGCCCGATCTCATCTTTGCTCCTGACCGGAAGATTCTGGTTGAAATCCCCTGCCGCAACCCGCATGGAGGCATCGACGATCCTTTGTATAGGGCGCGTGTATTGCCGGGAGAGGATAATGGTCATGATCGTCCCGAGGCCGAAGACAAAGGCAGTGGCCAGGATCCTTTTCATGGCATTTTCCCTGAGGAGGTCCGAGAAGTCGTCCTTGTTTATTTTCAGATGGATATATCCGTACTGGGTATTACCGGCCACAACAGGGATGATGATATTGTATGTTCTCCCTTCTTCCGAAACAGGCTCTCCCAGCTCTGCTTTTATTATAAGCTCCTTCTTTTTATGGGTGAGGGGCTGGCCTATTTTTGAAGGGTTGGTGCTGGCAACGATCTCATCGGCATTGCTGATAATGGAAATTTCCTTGACACCCTTTGCATTTAATTCTTTGAGATATTTGGCAAGCCGCGCTTCATCGGTTGAGCCGGTGTCTGTTACCTCCTCAACCCCTATCTGTATGGCTTTTGAGAGTTCCCTCGTCTGCCTCTGTATCTCGCGGAAGAGACTTTGCTCTGCCTGGGAGTAAAAAAACAGGAGGATCGAGATCAGGATGGAGCTCAGGAACAGCATCATGAAGATAAGTTTTTTGTTCAGGGAGAAATTTAAAGAAACCTTCTCGAACATGAATTTATAATACCACAGGCAGCGGCTGAAGCCGCAAACTCCCCGGACTGCAAAATTCAGGGCAGAACCGGTATCCTGTTTCTCGTGTCCGAAATTCGGAGCTTGTGCGGTGATGTTCGCAATCCTCGATGAAAAAGACGCGATTGCCGCGCCCGATAATGCCGGGCTCGCAATGACGGCAATAGGTTTCCGTAAAGCTGCCATTGCAACCCGTCATTGCGAAGGGGCTGTATCCTGAAGCAATCCCGTTTTTTTCGCCAGGCATTGCTGCGGCGATATATCATCTCTTGCATTTATTTGAAATTGTTTATACTATAAATTACAAATGTTTGCGGGAAATGTATCGACCATCCTTAAGAGAATAAGCACTGCAGCGGCGCGCGCACAGAGGGCTCCTGAAGATGTCAGGCTCATTGCTGTTACAAAGACAGTAGGCGCAGATAACATAAAGGAAGCCGTTGATGCCGGGCTCAGGAGCTTTGGAGAAAGCAGGGTCCAGGAGGCGCAAAAGAAAATTTCGGCCCTCCGGTCTCATATCGCAAACAGGGCGGTTGAGTGGCACCTGATAGGGCATTTGCAAAAGAATAAAGCAAAATACGCCGTCGGACTGTTCGACCTTATCCATACGGTTGATTCGATCGGCCTGGCAGAAGAGCTCAGCAGGCAGGCGGAAAAAGCAGGCAAGGTGCAGAGAATCCTTGTACAGGTGAAACTGTCCGGAGAGGAGACAAAACACGGGGCATCTGAAGAGGAAATGCTCTCGCTGCTTGCACGGGTGAAAGAGTTCGGCAACCTGAGTCCGGAGGGGCTGATGACCATTCCCCCTTTTTTCGGGGAGAAGGAAAAGGCTAGGCCCTATTTCAGGAGATTGCGGGAGCTCAGGGATAAAGCGGAAGCAGCGGGGTTCCGGCTTCGAGAACTCTCCATGGGAATGTCGGATGATTTCGAGGTCGCCATAGAGGAGGGATCTACCATGGTGAGAATAGGATCAGCACTATTTGGAGAAAGGAAGGCCTAAGGGAATGATCGGGTTTATCGGCGGCGGCAACATGGCAGAGGCTTTGGTAAAAGGGATGACGGCACGGGGCATGAAGGATATTCTTGTATCAGAACCCCGGGAGGAGAGGAGAAGCTACCTGTCCCTAACCTACGGAATAAAGACAACGCAGTCCAATAAAGAGGCGGCGGCGGAGTGCGATATCATTGTCCTTGCCGTCAAGCCCCAGAACATGGCGGCGGTCCTTGCGGAGGTCGCGGGGTCAATAACAGGAGAGAAGACCGTTGTGTCCATAGCTGCGGGGATCACGCTTTCCTACCTGTCCTCGAAGCTCGGCACAAAAAAACTCGTCAGGGTCATGCCGAACACCCCGGCCCTTGTGCAGGAGGGCATGTCGGTCATGTCGCTCTGCGAATGCTTTTCCGATAAGGACATCTCCCTTGTACGGGACATCTTCATGTCCATCGGCAGGGTGCTCACCCTTCCCGAAAAATATATGAATGCCGTGACTGCGCTGTCAGGCAGCGGGCCCGGTTTTATCGCGCTCTTTGTTGAGGCGATGATCGAATCCGGCGTAAAGGTGGGGCTGCGCAGGGACAACGCCGCTGAGCTTGCGGTTCAGACGCTCCTGGGCACTGCCCGGCTCCTTGATACGGGGATGGCCCCGGACAAGCTCAGAGAGATGGTCACGTCGCCGGGGGGCACAACAGCAGCCGGGCTGAAGGTCCTCGAGGAACAGGGCATGAGGAACATTGTAGCGGACACCCTGGATGCGGCAGTGAAAAGGGCGGAAGAGTTGGGCATAAAAACTTGACCAGGGAGGCATAATGTTTATTTTCGCAAATCTTGTTATAGCGATAGCAAATATTCTTGATTGGTTACTGAATATTTACAACTGGATCATTATCATTTCCGCGCTCATAAGCTGGGTCAGTCCCGATCCTTACAATCCTATTGTCAGGTTCCTTTATTCCGTTACCGAA
Source organism: Nitrospirota bacterium (assembly GCA_021847795.1). GTDB lineage: Bacteria > Nitrospirota > Thermodesulfovibrionia > Thermodesulfovibrionales > Dissulfurispiraceae > JAMCVZ01. The sequence goes on along the minus strand of JAJZPZ010000072.1, from coordinate 2,749 downwards.
CCGGTGCTCAGGCCGATACGGAGGCTCATCGGATACAGGCTCGGGCCGATAGATATTTCCCCTCTCATAGTGATTCTTGTTATTATGTTTATCAGGATGTTTTTGATAAGCTCACTGATAGAGTTCGGCTACAAAATAAAAGGAGGGGCCATATTATGAGAATTACACCGCTGGATATCCAGCAAAAACAGTTCCCCATGAGGTTCAGAGGATTTGATGTGGATGAGGTCTATTCTTTCCTCGAACTGATAAGGGAGGAACTGGAAGAGCTACTGAGGGAAAGCGCGTCGCTGAAAGAGCAACTGGGCAGGGCCGATGAACAGATGCAGGAACACCGGAACATGGAAACCACCCTTCGCGAGACCCTGATGACTGCACAGCAGATGGTGGAAGACTATAAAACAAATGCACGGAAAGAGGCTGAGCTTATCCTGAAAGAAGCTGAGCTGAGGGCTGATACCATGATAAAGGAAGCCCAGGAAAAGGTCGTGAAGATCCACGAAGACATCGTTGATCTCAAAGGCATACGGCGCCACTTCAAAGAGGAAATAAAAAGGCTTATCGAGAGCCATATGAAGATGCTCGAATTCGACAAAGAGAGAGAAGGAGAAGAATCGGGTGAAATATAATGCCCTGAAGGGCATACAGGATATCCTTCCTCCTGACGTATATATCTGGCAGAGCATCGAGTCTACCGCACGGTCAATATTCTTCAAATACGGGTTCCGGGAAATTAAACTCCCTATCATAGAGTCTACCGACATATTTACCCGTGGCATCGGCGAGGCGACCGACATTGTCGAGAAAGAGATGTATACCTTCCCCGACAAGGCAGACCGGAGCATAACCCTGAGGCCCGAAGGCACGGCCCCTGCGGTGCGGTGTTATGTTGAAAATGGCCTCCACAATCTCCCTTCGCCGCAAAAGTTTTTCTATACCGGCCCCATGTTCCGCTACGAACGGCCGCAAAAGGGCCGGTTCCGGCAGTTTTACCAGATCGGGGTCGAGGCCTTTGGCGTTGCCCAGCCCACCCTGGACGTGGAACTCATCCTGATGCTGAGGGACTTCCTTGAAGGCATCGGTCTCAGGGAACTCAATTTCGAGGTGAACTCCATAGGGGATGAAAAGTGCAGGCCCGATTACAAGGCCGCCCTTATGAATTTCTTCGGGCAGAACCTGGATGAATTCTGCCCCGACTGCCGGCGCAGGTACACCACAAACCCGCTCAGGATACTCGACTGCAAAGTGGAGCGGTGCATCGAGCTGCGGCAGGGCGCTCCTGCTGTGACCGACTACCTCTGCGGCGAATGCAGGGAGCATTTTGAAGGGCTCATCGCAGGACTCCGGGCGCTGGGTGTCCGCTACACCCTGAACCCCAACCTCGTCCGCGGCCTTGATTACTACACGCGGACAACCTTTGAAGTCACGAGCGAGCACCTGGGAGCGCAGAAGGCTGTTGCCGCAGGTGGCAGATACGACAAGCTCATCAAGGAATTCGGGGGGCCCCCGACACCTGCAATCGGGTTTGCCATAGGTATGGAAAGGATCGTGGCGCTCTTAAAGGAAATCGCTCCTGCAGTTGAGCCTGAACCAAAGGTATTTATCGCGACCCTTGGGAAAGAGGCCGAGATCGAAGGGTTCAAGATTGCCGGGCAGGTAAGGGCGGCAGGCTTCTGGGCCGAACCGAATTACGGGGGAGCCTCCCTGAAAAGTCAGCTGCGAAAAGCGGACAGGCTCGGCGCCGAATTTGCCTTTATCATCGGGGAGAATGAACTGAAGGCCGGTAAAATTCAGTGGAAAGGGCTGAAGACCGGAGAGCAGGGAGAAGTTGAAATAAGAAACATCACATCCCTTTTAACCGACAACGTCAAGCCTTCTAACCCGTAGCGGCACGCCCAGTTCGTCGGTTATCCGCCTGCATTTATCCACATCGACACCCTCTGCAGTTACTATGGTTGCCTGGACATCGGGGACATACTTCTTTGCCTCCCTGATAAAATCGACTACTTCGCTGAAGGCGTTCTTGAAACCAGGCCTGCATACCTTCTGATAGGTTTCTTCGTCCTGGGCATCGAGGCTGATGGACAGTGAATCAACAAGGCCCTGGAGCTCAGGAAGGATGTTCCGCTTATGGATCAGGTTGCCGTGGCCGTTCGTATTGACCCTCACCCTGCCGCCCTTTTCCTTTACCCACTCGGAAACGGACTTGATCACCTCCAGCCTGAGCGTAGGCTCCCCATATCCGCAGAAGACTATTTCTTTATAGCGCGCCGGGGCCCCGATAGCGCGCTTCAGTTCATCATCCGAGGGCTCATCCTCAAGCCTCAGGTTGTGTCCTTTCACAAAATCCGTGGTGTTCCGTACGCAGAATGTGCATTTGCTGGTGCACCTGTTCGTTACGTTCAGGTAGAGGCTGTCCCGTATTTTATAAACTATCTCTCCGCCGGGCATTTCTCCGAGAGCGAAGAGCTGCTTTGCATTGATCGTCGTGATCCTGTCTATGTCCTCAGGCGACACGCCCCTGAGTTCTGCAAGGAACTGCGCCGTGCTCACAACAAAGGCAGGCTCATTCCTTTTTCCCCGGTGCGGCACGGGCGCCAGATAAGGCGAATCGGTCTCTACAAGCAGGCAATCATCGGGGACAGTTTTTGTTATTTCCCTCAGCCCTGTTGCATTTTTGAAGGTCACTGTTCCGGCAATAGATATGTAGAGCCCCATTGCAAGCGTCCTTTGGGCCATTTCCTTGTCT
>JAJZPZ010000259.1 GCA_021847795.1 Nitrospirota bacterium | reverse complement strand
GGCTACGATACCGACACCGGTGAGCAGACCAAGGATGAGGACGAAAAGCAGCTTCCCGCTACCGTCACCCTGCTGGTATCACCGGAGCAGGCAAAAATCCTCGCAGAGCTGGAATCATACGGCAAGCTCCATCTGTCCCTTGTCTACAGGGGTTCCAAGAAAAACGCCGCTAAATTCACCGAACTTCAGGATAAGGTGATTGAAGCCCTGTATCCGAAGCCTGCGGAGCAAAAGGCGCAAGCTGCGCAGCCGATACCGCAGGGTACGGTCTCAGAGCCTGTAAACACCGCACCGGAAAGCGAGGGAGAATAAATGCTTAACTTTATAAAAGGGAGCATCTTCTCCCGTAAGCATCAGGAGCCTGTGCCGGAGGAACCGGAACAGGATTTGCAGGTGCTGGCGGTTTGGGGCAGTCCCGGCAGCGGAAAGACCACTGTGAGTGTGCGCCTTGCTAAATATCTGGCGGATCAGAAAAAGAACGTGGCCTTGCTGCTGTGCGACATGACTGCACCTATGCTGCCCTGCATCTGTCCGCCGAGCGACTTGGAGTGCGAGAGATCCCTCGGCAGCATCCTCGCCGCCACCCATGTGACAGACCTGCTCATCAAGCAGAACTGTGTCACTCACAAGAAGCTGGATCACCTGACCATCATCGGCATGCTTAAGGGTGAGAATGTGTTTACTTACCCGCCGTACTCTCAGGAGCTGGCGGCCGAGCTGATTGATCATCTGCGGGACATTGCCCCATACATCATTATCGACTGCGGAAGCGCCATCGCCCACGACATTCTGTCCGCGGTTTCGCTGCTGGAGGCTGATTCGGTTCTCCGACTGGTGAACTGTGATCTTAAGTCTGTCAGTTACCTGTCCAGCCAGCTCCCGCTCCTGAAGGATCAGAAATGGGACGCCGACAAGCAGTACAAGGTGGCTTCCAACATCAAATCCAATCAGGCCGGAGAGCATATCGAGCAGGTGTTGGGCAGCGTTGCCTTCAGGCTTCCCCATTCAGACGAGCTGGAGAATCTGGCTCTTTCGGGGAACCTGCTGGGGGAATTAGCTCTCAAGGACAGCCGCAACTTTCGCAAGGAAATTGCCAGGCTCGCAAAGGAGGTGTTCGGAGTATGAGTAGGAAGAACCACACGTGTGATGCAGCCAATATCAAACCGCAGATAAGTGATCAACCAAATACAGTCAGCATGACAGGCAATCAAAGCCTGTTTTTTTCATCCGATGGGGCTTCCAGGGAGTTCGGCCCTGTGCTTCATGAGGTGCAGGAATACATCTCCAGCAAATATGCCGCGCTGATTACCGACGGCGGTACGGAGGAAGTCAAGGCGCAGATCAAACGGTATATCACCAAGTATGTTCAGGATTACCGCATTGCAGTTAGCGGCATGTCACAAGAGCAGCTGGTAGATGCCCTGTACACCGAGATGGCGGAGTTTTCGTTCCTGACAAAATATATCTTCGGAGCCGGAATTGAGGAAATTGACGTCAACGCCTGGAATGATATTGAGGTGCAGTACAGCAGCGGTATCACCAAAAAGCTGGACGAGCACTTTGACAGCCCTGAGCATGCCATCAATGTGGTGCGCCGTATGCTCCATGTATCCGGCATGGTGCTTGACAATGCCAGCCCCGCCATCTTGGGGCATCTCTCCAAAAATATACGTATTGCTGTGCTGAAAACTCCGCTGGTAGATGAGGATGTGGGTGTATCCGCTTCAATCCGTATCGTTAACCCCCAATCCATGAAAAAAGAGGACTTCATACGAGGCGGTACCGCTACAGGATCGATGCTGGACTTTCTGGCTGAGTGCCTCAGATACGGCATATCCGTGTGTGTGGCAGGCGCCACCAGCTCCGGCAAGACCACACTGGCGGGATGGCTTCTGACAACCATACCGGATAACAAGAGAATATTCACTATTGAAAACGGCTCCCGTGAGCTGGCGTTGGTACGCCAGAAGAACGGACGGGTGTGCAACAGTGTTATCCATACCCTGACTCGTATGAGCGAAAACGAGAAGCAGAACATCGATCAGGACATCCTGCTGGATATGGCCCTGCGTTTCAATCCTGAGATTATTTGTGTAGGAGAGATGCGCGGACCGGAGGCTTATGCCGCCCAGGAGTCAGCCAGAACCGGCCACACGGTGCTTACCACCATCCACTCTAACAGCTGCGAAGCCACATGGCGGCGTATGGTCACTCTGTGCAAAAGGAAATATGACATGGCGGACAACACCCTCATGGATCTGGTAACAGAGGCGTTCCCTATCGTGGTATTCTCCAAGCAGCTCGAGAACAAGCAGCGCAGACTGATGGAGATCATGGAGTGTGAAATCCTGCCTGACGGAACGCGAAACTTCCGCAGTTTGTTTCAGTTCCAGATCACCGAAAACCGCATAGAGGACGGAAAATTCATCATCAACGGCTGCCACAGTGCTGTACAGGGAATTTCCCCAAGCCTTCAGAAACGTTTTCTGGAAAACGGGATGCCCCAGGATACCCTGAAACAAATCCTTGCGGCGGGAGGTGCTGCCTGATGATGACAATCCTTTTAATGGCCTGTGCCGGTTTCATCACCGGGGCTTTCCTTTTGCTGGGACTTTCTCCGCTGGAATTTACCGACGGGCTGTTCGGCTTTCTGACCCGTAAAAACAAAAGCATCAAGGCGGAGATCAACGAAGCTGCCCTGCGAAAAAAGCCATCCTTCCTTCGCAGGGAAATAACCGAGGTGCAGGAGATCCTCGCCATCACCGGACGAGGCTCCCGATTCTCCATGATCTGTGCGGCTTCGCTGGCATTCCTTGCAGCGGGCGCCAGCCTTGCCGCCCTGATAGGCAACGTGTTCCTTGTGCCGGTAATGGCGGTAGGCATGATGTTTATTCCCTT
>JAJZPZ010000071.1 GCA_021847795.1 Nitrospirota bacterium | reverse complement strand
TGACCGGCTCAGCTTCAATGGCAGGTTTATAGCTTTTGAGGGGAGGTCTTATCGATTAGCCAGAAAACAGAAGCCCAAATAGATGCCGACAACTCTATAGCAGCAATACTGATCCCTGCTCGCCTTCAATATGGTGAGCTATCGGGTCTCTGCGTCTTAACTCCATATCCCCAGGCCCAAAATTACTCTCTGTAGGGCAGGTTAAATTACCGCCTACAGGGGCGTGGATCGGAATCGAGGCGGGGTGCGTCGGTAACAATTACAATCAGAAATCAGCCTTCAATACGGAATAGAGGAATATTTTTTCTCGCTGAGCAATCTCTCTTACTTCTTCCGTAAATCCCCTTTTACCGAACAATACGTAATATTCCTTCCTGTCTTCCCCACCCCAGTCCACCATTGACGCTTTTCTTTTAAGATCATTCAGGATATCCATTCCGATCTTCTTTGCGCTCCATTTGGCCTCACCAAAGAGAATTGCATTTTCATCCTCGTTTATTCCTACGATGTCGAGTTCGCCGTCTTTTGTCCACCAGCGCCCGACCTTGTTGAACCTCATCCCGTTCAGAAGCCCCTTTCTCACAAAAGACCTGCAGACCTCCTCGTATGTCCAGGAGACGAATATGTCCATTTCCGGTTTTATCTTGTTATTTATCACATAGCCGGTCTCATCCTCTTCTATGAAGCTCTTGTTCGGGAAGACGAACTTGAACCAGAACCTGAAGAAGCTGTCATCAAGCATGTAGATGCCCTTTTTACTCTTCTCATATGACTTTTCAGTCACAGGCACCTCTCTTTTGACTATTCTGAGGTCGGTGAGGACCGAGAGGTATTTCCCCACTACATTCTTTTCAAAACCGGTCTCATTGATTATTTCGCTTACCCGTGTCTTGCCCATGGAAACAGCCCGGAGGATCGAGAAATAGTTCCTCGGCTCGCGGAGCTCTTCTTTCAGTATGAATTCAGGTTCGGTGAAGAGATATGCCTCCGGCACAAGGATCTTTTTTCTAATATTTTTCCACAGGTCTGCCGAGGGGTCGAACTGCAGGAGGTACGCCGGTGTCCCGCCGAGGATCGAGTATATATACATGAACTCCTCGTCGGACTTATCCGGGAAGAACTTCTTTGCATCCCGGAAACTGAGGGGCTCTACGAGAATCTGTCCCGTCCTCCTGCCGAATAAAGGCGATTTATAACCCAGGACCTCGGTCTCCATCATGCCGATACTTGAGCCGAGCAGTATGAGAAATATCCCTGAGCCACTGAGGTCCTCATCCCATCCTTTCTGAAAAATAGAAGGAACCGCCCGGTTTGCCTCTATGAGGAAAGGGAATTCATCTATGACGATGACAACCCTGCCTTTGTCTTTTATATACCGGAAGAACTCATGCCAGTTCCCGAATCCCCTTGAAAGCAGGAATTCATCCTTGTAAAGAAGACCGACCTTCTCGGAAAGCAGCCTGAGTTGCTCTTTCTCAGGAGCTTTGTCTGCAAGAAAATAGATATGCCGGACATTCTTGAAGAATTGCTTCACCAGTTCGGTCTTTCCGACACGCCTTTTGCCGTAGACGACAACAAACTGTGCTTTGCTGTCCCCGTAGGACTCATTCAGGAATTCAAGCTCGCTTTCCCTATTGATGAACATCATCACCTCAATAATATTACTCATAAGTATTATACTTTAAAGTAATATTAATTGCCAAGGGCCGTAGAGCCTTTAAGGGATAGCATAAGGCGCTTAAGACTCAGCCTTCAATACCGAGCCATTTATCCACTTGCGTTTTGCGGATCGCCGCATTCTATTCTCCAGGAAATGAACGTATGCCGCAGGCAATGCAGCGAGATATCCTTCTTCTTGAAGAGCCTGTCATTATATGCCGAGTCAATGACGTATTTGTTTATTGTCTTGTTTTCGGGTGAAAATACAAAGCGGCCCACTTTCGGGACATTTCTGATTCTCTGTATAACCTTTTCCTGCCATATCGGGTCCTCGATAAAAATAACCCTTGTCGATCCGGTCTTTGGCTGCCATATGTTATCTTTCAATTCATCCTCGGTTTCGGACGGCAAAACGGATTTTGGCTGAATTTTGATCCTGTCATCGAGGACATCATCGTGAGTAAGATATTTCACTTCTGCAAGGCGGAGTCCGCAGAAAAGAAAGGTAATGGTCATTTCATAAAAGAATCCATAAATGCCCTTTCTCTCTTTTGCCTGCCGGAGCAGGTCCTTTGCTTCGTCGTAGGATAAGGCCCTCGGCCTTCGTCTTGAGGAATTTGGAGGCCTCTTCTTCCGATAAGACCCTGAAATTCATTGCCCGCCGTACATCTTCATCGGTATACATTCCCTGTTTTGTAAAAAACTCAAAACGCTCGGCCTCTTTCAGAAAAACATACGCCTGCTCTTGCGTCTTTCTGTATTTCTCGCACTCCATGATCTCTGCCTGAGTATAGAGGTTATACTTGATACGCCAGCCGTGGACTTTATGTCTGTTTATGGTTGCCATGTGAATACTCAGTCGCCGCGTTTTCTTCACACAAGACTACTGCGGGAGCCCCCATCAGCGTCGCCGCAGGGTCTTGCTTTTTTGATATTATTCGAGGCGGGATTACCCCTTCCTCTTCTCCATGATAGCATTGGCGGTCTGGCCGATTTTTTTCGATTCGAGCTTAAAAATCTACCCGAAAACTACCACCCTTTGGGGCCCATTTGGGCCAATGGAGCAACTTTTTGTTACATTTAAAAAGGTAGATTCTGCTTAAAACAGGGGTTGTAAGTGATTAATTTAAAAGGAATTATGTTGTTTTGGAAAGGTTTGGAAAATGGAGCGGGCGACGGGATTCGAACCCGCGACCTCCAGCTTGGGAAGCTGACACTCTACCACTGAGTTACACCCGCAGAGAAAAAAACAATGACATCTTGTGGTATCAAAAAGGCCAAGTAATATAATAACAGATAAAGGTTAACTGTACAATAAATATTTCTTTCAACGCGCCATGCGTTTCATGCATTCGGTTTGTTACGTATCCAGCATGATCGCCCCGCTGCCTGCGGAACTCACCAGTTTTGCATACCGCGCAAGATAGCCGTGCCTGATCTTCGGCTCGGGCTTTTTCCATCTGGAAAGCCGCCTGCTGATCTCGTCTTCGGAAACCAGAACGTCCAGTTTCCTTTTCGGGATGTCTATTTTGATCCTGTCACCGTTCTTTATTACGGCAATAGGTCCGCCTTCCATCGCCTCAGGAGACACATGCCCGATACAGGGTCCGCGCGTCCCGCCCGAGAACCGCCCGTCCGTTATCAGGGCAACGGATTCGCTCAGGCCCATTCCTGCTATTGCAGAGGTCGGGGAAAGCATTTCCCTCATGCCCGGGCCGCCTTTCGGCCCTTCATACCGGATGACAACAACATCGCCCGGTTTGATCTTCCCGCTTAAGATCGCCTTCATTGCATCTTCTTCGGAATTAAAAACCTTTGCCGTGCCTTCAAAGCTCATCATGTTCCCGCTCACTGCGGTCTGCTTGACAACAGCGCCGTCAGGGGCGAGATTCCCCTTGAGGATGGCGATCCCGCCTTCCTTATGGTATGACTTTTCGAGAGGCCTTACCACGTCCTCGTCCGTGATGTGCGCATGCGCGGCGATTTCAGTTATGTTCTTTCCGGAGACCGTAAGGGACGGGTAAAGCCTGCCCTTCAGGCGCTTCAGGACCGCGGGGATGCCGCCTGCATAATTCAGGTCTTCCATATAATAGGTTCCGCCCGGAATCATGTTTGTGATATGGGGGGTCTTCTTGCTCAGCGCGTCAAAGGTTTCAAGCTGCAGCCGGATCCCCGCCTCATGGGCAATCGCAGGGATATGCAATACCGTGTTGGTTGACCCCCCAAGGGCGAGATCAACCATAATGGCATTTTTAAACGCATTGTCCGTCATTATTTTCTTCGGGGTAATGTTCTTCTTTATCAGTTCAACGATTCTCTTCCCGCTTTCAAAGGCAATCCTTTTCTTGTCCGCCAGGACTGCAGGAGAAGTAGCGCAGCCCGGAAGACTCATCCCGAGGGATTCTGTTATGCATGCCATGGTATTGGCCGTATACATGCCCTGGCATGAGCCGCCGCCGGGGCAGGCGCACATTTCCAGTGCCTGCAGTTCGTCTTCCTTGATCAGCCCTTTCTTGTATTTCCCTACGGCCTCGAACGTATCGCTGGTAAGGTTGAGCCTCCTGCCCCGGTAATGCCCGGCAAGCATGGGACCTGCAGTAACCAGGATGGCAGGGATATTGAGCCGCGCGGCAGCCATGAGCATGCCTGGGGTGATTTTGTCACAATTGGTAAGCAGCACAAGCCCGTCAAGCCGGTGCGCCTCTGCAATGGTCTCGACCATATCGGCAATCAATTCCCGCGAAGCCAGCGAATAATGCATTCCCTTATGCCCCATGGCTATGCCGTCGCATATGCCGGGGACCCCGAAAAAGAACGGATATCCCCCTCCGGTGTGGACGCCTTTTTCTATAAATCTTTCCAGGTCGCGCATCCCGACATGTCCCGGTATAATGTCGGTAAAGCTTGTTGCGACACCGATGAAAGGCTTGTCCATTTCGCTTTTTGGGATTCCGGTTGCATAAAGGAGTGCCCTGTGAGGGACCCTTTCAAGTCCTGTTTTTATTGTCTTGCTTCTTAAAGCCATTCTCTTGTCTTTTTCCTTTCCTCTATAAAGGGTACCGGCTGAAAGCGGCCCTGCAGCAACCGCTGCTGTCACGGTTATTGCTGCTCCCGGCGTTTTTATTTGGTGACGGTCTTCTTGTATTCCCTTATCATCTCGGCAATCTTATCTTTCTTCTGCAATTTGGCTTTCTTCATTCTATTCATTTCAACTTCTTCTTCAGGCTTGAGATGGTGCTTCTTGTAAAATTCTGAAAGCATGTTGTCCAGCTCTCTATGTTCCTGGTATACCTTTCTGAACTCCTCATTGTCCCTTTTTAGAATTTCTATAATTTCTTCTTCACTCATAGAGCAGCCTCCTTTATGGCGGGATTGTTTTTTAATTTTACAATAAACAAGTCAAATTTTACATCTCCCCCGGTGCGTTACAGCGTTTATCGCGTTATTGCGTTAAAGGACTTAAAGCTGTGCGCTGTAACGCATTAACGTTCCTTTCTTATATCAGGAGCTATCGTGGGCTTGCTGATGTCCATTAAGCTCTTGTTTTTTATCGGGTTTATTGTCTCTTTTTTCTGTTCCTGTTTTCCTGCGGATTTCTCTATGGCAGCCTTTTGGGGCTGTTCAGAAGGCCGCACAGGCAGCACGGTTTTCATCCTGGACTCATGATTGATCGCAGGGGACGGCTGCTCTGATTTTATTCTTACCTGTCCGGCAGGGGCAGACACGGCGTTTGTAAGCGGTCCCGGTTTTATTTCAGCAGCCCGTACGGGCGCCATCTTTTGCTGGAGGAGAATAATGCTTATCCTCCTGTTCCTCGGATCATTCGGGTTGCTTGTAAACAGCGGTTCCGTATCTGCATACCCGACAACTCTCGCAATTCTCTTCGGATCTATGCCGTTTGCCTCGAGTTCCCTCCTGGCGCTTGAAGCCCTGCTTGTAGAGAGTTCCCAGTTTGTAACCTGGCCTGCCCTTAAGGGAGAGGCATCGGTATGTCCCTCAACAGCTATCCTGTTCAGGGTGTCTTTTATGTTCTCGGAAACCAGTTTCAGAATCTGCGTGGCCTTTTCACTCGGCTGTGCGCTGCCCGAGTGGAACATCGGGTTTCCGTCCGTGTCCACAATCTGGATTCTTACTCCCCCTTCGAAAATGTCAATCATTACCTGGTCTTTCAACGCCTGTAATTTTTCTTCAATCGCTTTCTTCAATCTCTCCTTTAAATCCTCTGCAGAGACTTCGCCTGCCCCTTTCCCGAAGTCCTTGCCCGGGGTATTGATATCTTCGCCCTGTTGCTGCAGGAGCTTGGGCGACCCTTCCATAAAGGATTGCCCGTTCTTATCAAAAAGGGAGAATTTCTTGAAATATTCCGATATGGCGGCGCGCTTCTCAGGGGAAACCATGGCAAGGAGCCACATAAGCAGGAAAAAGGCCATCATGGCTGTGACAAAGTCGGCATAGGCGACCTTCCAGCTTCCGCCATGGGCGGCCCCATGGTTTTTTTTGACCTTTTTTATGATGACTATTTTGGATTTGTCGGCCATAACGCAACTAAATTCCAAATCCGGATATCCAAATTCAAAGCTCGAAATTCAAATGCTCCGGGCAATTTGTCGTGTCTCCTTATGTTTAGGATTTCGTGCTTAAAGTTCAGGTATTTTTTATTATTTGCTTTTCAATTGCCGTAACGCATCCTCGACTTCGACAAATGTGGGTTTTACATTTGACGGGACAACTCTCCTTCCGAATTCAACGGCAATCTGCGGGGCGGCCCCCCCGACAAAACCGACCAGGGAGATTTTCAGGACATTGAGATAATCCCTGTCCTCGTTGGCGATCTGCTCCAGGTTCCTTGATGCCGGCCCGACAAACCCGTAGCACATCAGCACCCCCAGGAATGTCCCCACCAGGGCAGCGCCGATGCTATGTCCCAAAACTTCAGGGGGCTCGTTTATTTTCCCCATGGTTATAACAACGCCCAGGACCGCGGCAACGATACCGAGGCCGGGCAGAGAGTCAGCTATGTTGGCAATGCTTTTCGAGGGTATCAGCAGTTCCTCATGATGCGCCTCGAGTTCGGTATCGAGCAGGGATTCCAGTTCGTGCGGCGCTATGCTGGTTGTCATTACGGTCCGCAGGGTGTCGGTCACCAGCGCCACAGCATGGTGGTTTTTAAGGAATTTCTGGTAATTGCTGAATATCTTGCTATCCCCGGGATTATCGACATCAGCCTCTATGGAAACAAGCCCCTCTTTCCTGATCTTCGCGAATATCTCGCTCATCAGCATGAGGACTTCCATATAATCCGTCTTTGAGTAAGCCTTCCCGCTGAGGATGTTGAGAAAGCCCTTGATCACGGCAGTGATGACCTTCATGGGAGAGGCGATAATAAACCCCCCAATTGCCGCGCCGAAAATAATAAGCAATTCGGCGGGCTGAGCAAGGACAGACATATTGCCGTGCTCCATCAAATACCCGCCGAGCACAGACCCCAAGACGATAAATGCCCCGATTAATGCAAACATGTGAAGATCTCTTACCTCCTCTTTTCCCTGAGGATCTCCCGCTGCCGTTTAAAGACGAATTTGACGATCTCGTCCCGTATTTCCTCATCCATGGCGACAAATTTTATCCCGATCATGTAATTGGTGACCTGGGTCTCTATCTTTACGACTTCGCCGTAAACGTAGAGCGCCAGAGGGGGCATCATGGGAAGCATCATTTTAATCTCAAGAATATCCCCCTGGCTGAATTTGTCCTTTACGGCAAAGCTAAGGCCCCCGCCGCTGATATTGACATGGTTGAACGGCAGGGACCCGAAACCCTCGCGCTGAAAGACAAGCATGTTGATGATGGCGTCAAGCTTCGTGTTCAGCATCTTCAACCAGTCGGCAAGGAGCTTGTCCTGCAGGTCGGGGAGCGAACGGAACTCGGCCAGGATGGTGTCTCCTGTTATCTTGGAGCGTATGTTCTTCCTTTCCTCCGGGGGCACAATGCGGGCTTCAAAGGGGATATGCGCGTCAACCCTCGAAAACTCCCTCATGTTTGCGAATTTTTCATCTTCCCTGGCCATACCTTCCCACCTCCCTTAGAGTGTCGTGCGCCATGTGTCGGGGGCCGCGCTCAGAAATAAGTGTTTCCGGACGCACAGCACCCGACGCCTTGCGCTTGACCCTATTTGTTTATCACAATCTCGACTCTCCTGTTTTTACTTCGCCCTTCTTCCGTATCATTACTCGCTACGGGCCTGTATTCCGCATATCCGGCTATGGAGAACCTTTCCGGATCAAGCCCATGGGTAATAAAAAAATGAAGAATACCTGCCGCCCTCCCCGTGGAAAGCTCCCAGTTCGACGTGTATTTGCTGCCTGTTATCGGGACATTATCCGTATGCCCCTCGATGGTAATACGCCCCGGGGCGGTTTGAATATACTTGGACAGCTTTTCAAGGACGCCCAATGCCTCCTGCCGGACCTCAGCCGAGCCTGAAGTAAAAAGCGTCGTATCCGCGAAGGTAACCACAACACCTCTGGGGTCGCTCTTCACGGAGACTCCGGCGACATCCCTGACGACTTTTTTCACGTCCTCTACAATGGACTTCTGTTTCTCATCGTAGAGGGGGATCGGCTGATCTATAATTTTAAAGGTTTGCTTGAGCGATCCGGAAAACTTCTCCATCTTGGCCGTGTCCATGGAAGAGAGCGCGTAAAGGGCCACAAAAAAGGTAAAAAGCAGGGTAATGAAGTCAGCGTAGGATATCAGCCACCTGTCATGGTTTTCATGCTCCTCATCGCTATGGCGTCTGGATCTCAAGCTCCTGCCTGTCCCCTATTTCGTCTTCTCATGTTCCGCAAGAAATGCATTCAGCCGCGCCTTAAGAAAATACGGGTTCACGCCGCTTTCAACTCCCAGGACCCCTTCGATGATCAGTTCCTTTATAAATACCTCCTCTTTCAGCCTGTTCATGATTTTTTTCCCTATCGGGATAAGAATGAGGTTGGCGGAACCGACACCGTAAATGGTCGCGACAAAGGCAACTGCAATGCCGCCTCCTATCTTCGACGGATCGGTGACATTCCTCATGACCTGAATGAGTCCCAGGACAGCGCCGAGGATACCGATTGTAGGGGCATATCCGCCTGCAGACTCGAAAACCTTCGATGCTTTCTTCAGGGTCTCTTCATAGGTAGTGACTTCCTGGTAGAGTATCTCCTTTATCATCGCGGGAGTCATGCCGTCGACCACGAGATTCAGGCCTTTTTTCAAGAAGGCGTTTTCGATATTCCTTATATGAGATTCCAGGGCGATCAAACCCATCTTCCTTGCCTTTACGAGTATGCCGAGGATGTCCTCAACCACCTCCGACGAGGTGGAAGACCTCCCCCCGAACACCATACCGAGGGCTTTAAAGGCATTTATGATGTCATGTATGGAAAAGCTCAGGAGGGTCGCGCCTAAGGTCCCACCGAAAACTATCAGGGCTGCGGCAACCTGGATCAGGTGCGCAGTATTGCCGCCTTCGATCATGTTGCCGACAATGATGGAACTGAAGCCGAGGGTGATTCCTATAAAAGCAGCGATATCCATAGCATTCCTTTCTTCAAATCGATGCCTATTTTACCAAAAACGGATAAAAAATATATGGAATATAAATCCGACCAGGATATGCAGCAAACAGCGCCTCTCCGGGCCTGCAAAAAATAAGGCATCCGGCGATGCGGCAGCCGTTTGCCATTTCTGTAAATCAACATTTCGCGCTTGTGATAAAAAACAACGGGAGTAATGCAACGTCTCCTGTTATTATTTCTTTTCTCTTTCTTTCCTGATCACTTTGTTTGCCGATTGTTCGGTAATATATGAATTATGAGCGTTTCTGCTTTTGTTATGGGCAAACATATCGTCCAGTATGTTGTCGCGCATTGCAGATACGTGCTTTGCATTTTCCTCGCGGGCAGCAAGTATTTTCCTGATAATACTTTCGACCTCGGCGCCTTGCTCCTTTGAGAGGACTGCCGAGCCGCTTTTATTTATGCCGTCGATCTGTTCGATTATTTCATCAATAGCCTGAGAGTGTTTTGCCAATGCATCGAGGTCTTTGCCTTTAATCGCTTCCCGTTCTTTTTCAGCAACAGACAGTATTTCCCGATGGAGAGAAATAAGCCTGTCACAAGAGGGTATCTGCCCATTTTGAGCTGAGGTTTCCTGGTTTCCGGAATGCATAATATATCTTCAGGCTTTTACCGCAATCTTTTGGGGCGCACCGGGCTCTCTTTCCGGCGCTTTGTAATTCTCAGCATGAGCTTTGCCCGCCTCAACACGCACTGGTACGGCATTGCTGCAGATTTCCGCCCAGGCGTCCCGTATGGGCTGAATAAGCTCAATCACAATTTCCATCTTTTTCCGGTTGTTCTTCAGATTCGCATCCGTCAGTTCAATCATCATGAACGAGTAGAGCCTCTCGAGGTTTACGGCTATTTCGCCGCCCTTTTCCTTATCAAGGCATGAATGCAGATAATCGAGGATGTTCACCACCTTTTCTATCAGCTTGGCCTTTTCAGGGATATTGTCCTTTTCGAGTTCCTGTATTGCCGACCTGAGAAACCTCAGCGCCCCGTCAAAGAGCAGCAATGCCGTCTCGGCGGGCGTGGCCGACATGATGTGGTTGTCCTGGTATTTTTGTGCAGCATTTACGGGGGTCATTTTTCCTCCTTGAAAAACTCTTCCGCGATGGCTCTCTTATTTCTGTATTGTCGGCAGATTCGGCAACTCATTCGTTAAATACTGAGCCGTACTATTGTATTGCGCAAGGAGCGTCTCCATTCTTGCAAATTGCTCCCTGAGCCTTTGCTCATCAGAGGCAATTCTTGCATTAAGCCTTGTTTTCTGCGCATCCAGATCATCAATAGACTTCTGCATTGAGTCTGCCCTGTTCTTGATAATACCGCTGGTTGCATCAGTATAGGAGGCAATGGATGAGGACAGCCTGTCTGCGATGCCGGATGATACTGCTATGGTGCCGAAGCCACCCTTCTGGTTGGAATCTATATTTATCACTAGCCCTGTTTCCGGGAACCCCGATGTAGAAGTAAGGGTGTTGCCTTTCCCTGTAGCGCCATGCCCGTTTATGCTGCCGATAATATCCACGCCCGCGTTACTTCTTAAACTGGTTGAAGCCCAGATCTGATTCAGGACACCAGGACCGTAGTCCACAAATGTCCCGGTTCCGGTACCGTCATCTTTCTGGTTATTTACCTGGAACCAATAGTCTGATCCGTAATTTGCAGCAGTGATTTTAAGCTTTCCCGAATCATTCGACGCTGACAGGCCCACCTTGTTCGTTGCAAAAGTGCTGTTAAGAGTATTCACGATGGTATTGATCGTCGATCCGGCCGTAAGAGTAGCGGAAAAAGAAGTATATGTCGGCTGGCTTGATGTCTTGTTGGACGAATACTGGAAAGTCAGCCTTTCATCACTCCCCAAGCCAACTGTTGAAAGGTCATTCCTGTCATCAGGCCCCGTTGCAGGAGAGCCGATAGCGGCCTTCTGTGGGGCAGTGCCAACAGCAATACTGTAGACCCCTGCCTGTGTCTTTACCGACTTGCTGACGAATGATACCGCGGTATTGGTTGCAGTCGCTGTGCCTATGAAGAGTTTGGCAACAGCATCCGGATTTGAATTCAGCGCACTGCTGAGTTTTGAACTATCCACTGAAAGCTTGCCTGTCTTATAATCAGAAGTTATGCCGATCTGGGAGAGATTCTGATAACCCGTTGAGAGGAGGCCCGGTATCCTTCCGGTAACGGCATTCCCTATTTTGTTCCGTATCTCAATCAGGGTCGGATCTCCCAGCAGGGGATTCGCCTGTTTGGTTTGCGGATCATAGCTCAATTGGTCATTTATGGCTTTCGTCATCGTATTATAAGCAGTTACGAAATCATTGATGCTCGTCTGTGCAGATGATGTATCAGAGGAAATAGACAAGGTCAAAGTCGATGACGTATCAGCCTTCAGGAGGTTCAGTGTCACGCCCTGGATGGCATCGGTTATGGTGTTAGTGCTCTTGGTAATCGTTGCGCCATCCACATTTATAACTGCATCCTGGGCCGCCTGCATCACGGGATTAAAAACATCCACGGTGAACCTGTCGCCTACTGCAAGCGTGCCTCCGGTAAACTTTATTTGTGCACCTTCTGTTGTCGTCCCGGCTATCTGCCCATCTATATTCTGGAGAGTGCCATCAGCAGCAACAGCTACCCCGTTTACCGTTGTGGGGTCATAAGCAGCGCCATTTGCGCCTTTCCACGTGATGCCGCCATCTATAGAATATTTATATTTTGCAGTTCCGGATGCAGGGGTCCCCCCGGCAACCACTTCCATAAGAAATGTTTTGTTTGTCGTCCCTGTATAGTTGCTCCCCGCATTTGAAGCAACGGTTCCGGAGTAGCTGTTCGTAGTATATGCATATGCTGCCTCGACTAGCTTGTTGGTATAATCAAGGTTTGTAGTATTCTGTGTTATATAAATAGTGTTTGAGGAACCTGTATTGTTTGAAGTAAGAATGAGCCGGTTCGGGTTTGATCCTGTGCCGTCATTTATGAGAGAGGCCGTTACTCCCCCGCTCGTTGAATTGATGGCGTCCCTCAATCCCTGCAGGGTCATGGTGTTGGTAACGCCGATGGTCGTCTCCGCGCCTCCGCTCCCTACCTTGAATTTGAACGTGCCCCCGGTCGGAGCAATAGCAGTGGTATTCTGGTCCGCCCAGCCCTGCGATGCCTTTTTGCTGGAGGTCGCAAGCTGATTCACCTGGATGGAATAATTGCCTGTCTGAGCGCTGCTCGATGCGGATATGTTAAGAAGGCGAACTCCACTCGATGAAGTTGTGACAGAGGCATTTTTTGTATTGAACTTCTCCCGGTTGTTCAGCGCATCCAAAGCGGATTTAAAAGAGGACAATTTCGTGCTGATATCGTAAAAAGAGGCAATCTTGACCTGGTAATCCTTCTGCCTGTTCTCAAGCAGGGTTATTGGCTGCTTCTCCAGGTTCATAAGCTGGGTAATGATCTGGTCGGTATTTATTCCTGATATGAGTCCTGTGGTTGCTGCAATACCCATGGCGGCCTCCTCTAGAGTAAAAACACTGCTGTATTATTATATTGTATCGGGAGAAATTGGTAAAAACTTTAATGAATTGTTCAGGACAAACTTGAAGTAAAATAGAGATAACCGCACTGAGAACACACTATATAATATATACGATTTGCAACAAACAGAAAAATTGCGCATCTCTTCTGTCGGAGCAAGGCAACACGAAAAATTAAATCTTAGTGTTCTTCACTATACAGCAAAGCCCTGGCCTTATCGAAACGCTCTATAA
Organism: Nitrospirota bacterium; assembly: GCA_021847795.1. Lineage (GTDB taxonomy): Bacteria > Nitrospirota > Thermodesulfovibrionia > Thermodesulfovibrionales > Dissulfurispiraceae > JAMCVZ01. The sequence continues at coordinate 3,178 of JAJZPZ010000071.1, read as the reverse complement.
ATTTCAGCATGTCTTCCGGGGGTATCTGCCTGACAACCTTGCCGGTATCCGAGTCAACCACCTTAACGACCATCTCTTTCGTTTCTTTATCGACAGAAAACTTCAGGCTCCGGTTGAAGACATTCTGTGCCATATCATTGGCCTTCTTGAGCGCATCTTCTATTTTGTTTGCAGTAACATCCTTGCCATTTGCCTTCATCTTTCCGCTCACGGCCGGATCTTTGGACTGCTGGATTTTCTGCTGCAGCTGGCCGCTCTGCTTAACAGCCGCACCGCCTGCATCTGCAGACATCAAAATGGCTTGCTGCTTTATTGAACTAACATCGTTCACAGCCACCTCTCTCACCCCCTTATGATTATCAGGAAGCTGAGGACAGCCCGGGAATTTTTCCGGGCCATCCTTTCGCCCTCCTGTTTACGTAATGTTCACCTTCACTAAGGTGTTGTTACTTCAACAACTGGAGCGCTACCTGCTGCAGCTGGTTGGACTGTGCAAGCATCGCAGTGCCAGCCTGAACCAGAATCTGGTTCCTTGTGAACTGCGTTGTTTCATACGCGAAGTCAGCATCCTTGATCCGGCTTTCAGATGCACTCATGTTCTCGGAAGCAACCTGGAGGTTGGCAACCGTGAACTCAAGCCTGTTCTGGATAGCACCGATCTGGGACCTGAGCAGGTTGATGTTACCCATCGCTGCATCGATCGTAAGAATCGCGGACTGAGCATTGTCCTGCGTGTCCATCTGTATTTTCGATACATTGTAGGTGTTGAGATCAACCGCAACAGACTGGCCGACAGTTGTAGACTTGGTGTTCTGGTCTGCAGCAGAAGTGCCTGCATTTTCGAGGTCTCCAAGGTTGCCTGACAAAGTGATTTCAGAATTAGAGGTCAACCTTACTGTAGACCTGAATACAGCGGTATTGTTCGTAAGGTAAGCGGAATTGATACCAAGTGTAGAGGTTGCTATAGATGATGTTGCCACAGTAACTGTTATGTTCCTGCCATCCGAGGCAGTAAGCTGCAGGGCCCCGCCGGAGGTTGTTGCGGTTACCCCTGTCTGCGAGGATACGTTATTAATTGCCGTAACAAGGGCGCCGTTACCGTCGTTCGCAATGGTAGTAACCTGTCCGATGTTGACTCCGTTGATGTAAAGACCACCTGAAGCAATGGTGGAAGCCTGAATGGCGCTTGATGCTGTTATCGTATTGGCCCTTGCAGTTGCCGTAACCTGTGTTGTGGATTTGATCGCATTGATTGCAACGGATTTCGCGATTGCGCTCGATTCACCATTGTAGTTGGTAGTTACAGATGCCGTTGACCCGAACATTGCAGAGACATTTGCGAAACCAACCATGCTCGCAAAGGTCGGCAGAGAACCTCCGGAGAATTCAAGCTCGACCTTTGTGCCGCCTGTAGCTTCAAGTGTCCAAGTTGAGTTCTGGTCGCTTATGCCCTGTACTGCCTTGATACCGGTAATACTTGCTGTGTTAATAACGCTGACTATCAAGGCTGCAAACTGGTCGGCATTGGCGCTGGCACCCGACCCGACGAGTGTCTGGGAAGCGCTTACGACAACAGTCGTGCCGTTAATAACCAAGCCAACGCTCTGGGCCAATGCTGAGAACATGGCAACATTAACAACGCCGCTTGACATATCAAGGACTGAGTACTGGTCATCCGTTGCATTGGTTGCCTGAACACCAGTGCCGTTGATCTTGAACTCGCTGCCGCCGAAATTTCCATCCGTGGAAGTCAAAACACCATCAGCTATGTTGTTGTCAGCCTGCGACCTGCCGCCGACTGCTTTACCGCGGGCATCACCGATATTAAAGGTAATCGCCTGGGCATAGTTGGCGCCGACCTGGAAATTCTTACTGGTAAATGTGCCGTCAAGCAGGGTCATGGTGTTGAATTCCGTGGTGTTCGAAATCCTTGTGAACTCTGCGATCAGGTTGTTCGCTTCAGATGTCAGGGTAGCACGGTCAGACGGTGTGTTGTCATCCGATGACGACTGGACTGCAAGTTCTCTCATTCTCTGAAGGATGTTGGTCAGGTTGTTGATACCGCCTTCAGCGGTCTGCACAAGAGAAATCGCGTTGTTCGCATTTCTTACTGCCTGGTTCATACCCTTGACCTGGGCATCGAACTTTGTGGCAATTGAAAGGCCGGCTGCGTCATCTGCTGCCTTGTTGATCCTGAGACCTGAGGAGAGTCTTTCCAAAGACTTGCTTAAGTTGCTGTTGTTAATGCCTAAGTTTCTTTGGGAGTTGAGTGCTGCCAGGTTAGTGTTGACTACGAGTGACATAAATTCCTCCTTGATTTAGTGTTATCTTCGGGCATCCTGCCCTTTTCAGCTACAAAGCTATGCTTTTACAGGGACTTATACTGCCGGCACCTCCTTTCTTCCCTTTCCGGCAGAGCTTTTTGCTTATTATTTTATCGGCAGGTTTCTCGAAAACTTTAGTAAAGAACCCACGCGGCAAGCCGCGGGGCATTGAGGCACAGCGATGAGGACTACTGTGCAGGCGATGGGGAAAAGACCCCATGCGCCTCAGAAGGGAAAGGGGAACCTCCAGCTCCCCTTACATCCCCTCGGGTAGGATGCCATTCATCCCCACGCCAAGGCGTTGGGGCATTCTGTGCATGTTTTCGTAAAAAAGAGTGGAATAAGAAAGTAGGCATATAAGCAAATATGTTGTTTATTTCTTGTAGTTTCAGACACTTAATAAAATTTTCACCATTTTGCTTAAAAACTTAAAAAGTGCTGGGTATCGATATCCAGGGTGCCATGTATTCTTTACATCCATGCCTCAATTGGGATACAATAAAAATGAGATAAGGAGGTAACTATGCCTAAAACAGCGATGATCAGAGCAAGGACAGAACCGAATTTAAAATCTGAGGTAGAGCACATTTTTGAAAAATTGGGATTGACGAGTACGGAAGCTATAAATATATTCTACCGCCAGGTGAAAATGCGTAAGGGCTTGCCCTTTGAAGTAAAGATACCTAATAAGACTACCAGCGAAACGTTTAAGAAGACCGATGAAGGGAAGGAATTAAGCACCTACGAAAGCATAGAGGATTTCCGTAAAAAGATGAGGAAATAGTGCTGAAATTCAGGACAACTCATCAGTTTGAGAGGGATTTCAAAAGGGTCCTGAGGCGCGGCAGGAAAGA
>JAJZPZ010000070.1 GCA_021847795.1 Nitrospirota bacterium | reverse complement strand
CAGCACGCCCGACCCCCCGCCGTCAGTCACAATGAGCACCCGGTTGCCCTTTGCAGGCCTTTGATAGGAGAGGGCCTTTGCAGCGTCGATTAGTTCATCGAAATTACCTGCTTCCCCTATCCCGAACTGCCTGAGTATGGAACGGAAGACCTCGTACCTGCCCGCAAGCCTGCCGGTGTGGGAATAGGCAGCGGCCTGTCCGATTGCTCCCTTGCCTGATTTAAGGATAAGGAGCGGTTTTTTTTCAGACAGGGTTCTTGCTTTTTCGATAAACTTCCTGCCGTCACCCAACGACTCGATATAGGATATGACGACATCCGTATCTTTGTCGGTCGTGAAATATTCGTACAGATCAGATTCGTCGATATCCACGGCATTGCCGTACCCCACTGCTTTTGAGACTCCGGCATTCGCAAGCCGTATGGTTTCGAACAGGCAGGTGATGATCGCGCCGCTCTGGGAGAGGATCGCAATGTTCCCCTTTTTAGGACGTTCCAGCTTCTTGGAGGAAATGATCATGGTGTCGAGTTTCCTGTGGGGGTTGAAAAATCCCATGCAGTTGGGTCCGATCAGTCTTATGCCGGTTTCCCTGCCGATCCTTTTCAGTTCGTCCTGGAGGTCCTGTCTCCCGGCTTCAGCGAAGCCTGAACTGACGACAATCGCGAAGCTGACTCTGCCTTTGCATTCTTCCAGGATGCCGGGCGCCTCCTGGGCCGGTCTAATGATAATAGCCAGGTCTGCAGGACCGGGGACATCGATGATTGAGGGATATGCCTTCCGTCCCATAAGTTCGCTGTATTTGGGATTGACGGGATATACTTTTCCCTTGAACAGGAGGAGGTTCCTGAGTACGACGCCCCCGAGTTTGTTTTCGGTATGTGCGGCCCCGATGAGGATGATGGATTTCGGATTGAAGAGGGTGTCGAAGGAACTCATGCGCTCTCAACGAAGAGCAAGGCGGGGTCTTCAAGGTAGGTGATGATTTTTGTCAGGAATTTCGCTGCATCAACCCCGTCCGTCACCCGGTGATCAAAGGTGAGTGAGAGCGGGAGCGCCTTCCTGATCATAATCTGTCCATCCCTGACCCAGGGCTTCTCTGAAACCTTCCCGGCGCCGAGTATGGCGCTCTCGGGATAGTTGATAATGGGGGTTGCAAACATCCCGCCGAAGTGTCCGTAGTTGGTAATGGTGAAGGTGCCGCTCTTCATTTCCTCCAGCCTGATCTTCCTTTCCCGCGCCTTCACGCTCAACTCCTGGATTTCCGATGCCAGTTCCAGTATGCTCTTTTTATCGGCATCCCTGATGACCGGGACCATGAGGCCGTCGGGTGTGTCTACTGCAATGCCGAAATTATAATACTTTTTGATGAGGATTTCCTCATGCACGTCGTCAAGAGATGCATTGAGCATGGGATGCTCCAGGAGGGCGTGGTAAACGGCCTTTATGAAAAAAGGCAGGAAGGTCAAATGAATGCCTTTCCGGAGGATCGCTTTCTTTTCCCTCTCTCTGAGGACCCAGAGGTCTGTAATGTCCGCCTCGTCCATCCCTGTTACAAAGGCGATTTTTTGCTGGGAGGTGACAAGGTTTTTTGCTATGGTTTTCCGTACGCCTTTGAGCTGTATTCTTTCAACAGTTCCGTATTGCTCTTCGGCTTTTTTCGTTCTCTCTGAAGCGGTAAGGATGTCTTCCTTTGTGATGCTGCCGCCGGGGCCCGAGCCTTTTATCGTCTCCAGCTTTACGCCATGCTCTTTTGCAAACGCCCGGACCGCCGGAGTGGCGCGTATCTCTTCCTCTTCCTCTGCTTCGGGCAGGGTGCCGACAACGGAAACCGATTCCGGCTTTTCTCCGGCAGCAGGCGCTTTTGCTGTTTCCGGCTGTCCGGCCGGTTCTCCGGCTGCAGTTGCGCCGTCTTCTGAAATGGTCAGCAAGACCTCGCCTACCTTGGTTACGTCGCCGATTTCTTTGTTGATCTTCTCAACCCTTCCTGCCCTGGGAGAGGGGACCTCGACAATTGCCTTGTCTGTTTCCACCTCAAGGACGTTCTGGTGTTCTGCAACGATATCGCCCTCTTTGACAAGCCACTTCCGCACCTCACCTTCTGTAATCCCTTCACCGAGATCAGGCAGCTTGAAATCGTATGGCATGGTATCGCTCCTTTAGTATTTCATTACTTCCTCAAATGCCCTTTGTATCCTCTCCACGGTGGGCATGAAGTGCTCCTCAAGTTTTGCAAGCGGCATGACCGCGTCATAGCCCGTTACCCTCAGGATGGGCGCCTTCAGGTAGAGCATTGCCTCCTCTGCAACGGTTGCGGAAATTTCCGCGCCGAACCCGCAGGTCTTTGGGGCCTCATGCACGATCACGACTCTGCCGGTTTTTTTTACCGACCTGAGTATCGTTTCCTCATCAAAGGGGCGCAGTGTCATGAGGTCTATTACTTCGGCATCGACGGCCTTCACAGCCTGCAGGACCCTGTGGAGCATGCTGCCCCACGCGATTACTGTCATCTCATTGCCCTCCCGTACAACCCGTGCCCTGCCGAGGGGGAGGGTATATTCGCCTTCAGGCACTTCTTCCTTTATGAGGCGGTAGAGCCGCGTCGCTTCAAGAAAGACCACCGGATCAGGGTCCCTGATCGATGAAATGAGGAGACCTTTTGCGGTATATGGTGTGGCTGGTATGACGACCTTGATCCCCGGCATATGGCAGAACAGCGCTTCCGCACTTTCCGAATGCAGTTCAGGTGGTTTTATGCCTGCGCCGTAAGGGGTCCTCACTACAAGGGGACAGGTATATCTTCCTCTTGAACGGGAGCGTATCCTTGCTGCGTGGGAAAAAATCTGGTCTAATGCGGGATAAATAAACCCCATGAATTGTATTTCAGCCACCGGCTTCAATCCGTATGCAGCCATGCCGATGGCGGCGCCGACAATGCCGGACTCCGCAAGCGGGGTATCAACAACTCTTTCAGGCCCGAACTGTTTCAGCAGCCCTTCCGTGACCCTGAAAACTCCGCCATCGAGTCCTACGTCTTCGCCGAGAATGATGACGTCCTTGTCCCTCTGCAACTCTTCCCTGAGGGCGAGGTTTATCGCCTGTACCATGTTCATTTTCGGCATATCAGAAATCCCTTATTTCCTTCATCTGCCGGGGTGTGAGTTTCTCGTAGGTAAAAGAGATCATGTCCCTGGGGTCCGGAGGCTCTACTGCCTCTGCTTTTTTTACCGCATCGTCAATAGCGGCCTTTGCCTTTTCTTCAACTCCCTTGTGGTAATCCTCTGTCCATATCCCTTTTTTATGCATAAACAGCTTCAGCCTCAAAACAGGGTCTTTCAATTTCCATGCTTCTACTTCTTCCTGCTGCCTGTAGCGTGTCGCATCGTCGGCAGTCGTGTGGTGGGACACCCGGTAAGTGAAGCATTCGATGAAAGTCGGTCCCTTGCCCTGTTTTGCTTTTTCTACGGCGTCTTTTGTTACTTTATAGACAGCGAAGATGTCATTGCCGTCAACCTGCACTCCCTCGAATCCATAGGCAAAGGCCTTCTGAGCGATTGTTTTTGATGCGGTTTGTTTTTCCCTCGGCATTGATATTGCCCATTGGTTGTTCTGGCAGATGAAGACTACCGGGACCTTGAAAACTCCTGCTATGTTGAAGCCTTCATGAAAATCTCCCTTTGAAGTCCCTCCATCGCCGAAATAGGCTGCGGCGGCTATCTTGTCTCCTTTGTACTTTGCGGCAAAACCCGCTCCCACTGCATGGGGAATGTGTGTCCCCACGGGAATGCTTATGGGGAAGATATTCAGGTCTGCCGGGGCCTTTAATGACCGCTCATCCCCTGACCAGTACTGAAAGATCATGGGAAGAGGATAGCCCAGGGTGATCAGCACGCCCGACTCCCTGAAAGAGGGAAATATCCAGTCGGCCTTATCAAAGGCAAGCGCACTACCCACCTGTGAGGCCTCCTGCCCCAGGATGGATGCGTAGGTCCCCAGTCTACCCTCCCTCTGCAGGTTCAGGGCGCGCTGGTCAAAAGTACGTGCGAGGATAAGCGTCTCGTACATCTTCCTGATCTCGCCGGCACTCAGGGGCGGCATGAGAGATTCATCGATATTGCCCTTTTCGTCAAGGACATCCAGCCACTTTACCTCGCAGGAATTCACGATTCTTTCGGACATACCTAAAAGATATCACGCTGAAAGGGGAGAGTCAATTTTGGGGTATTCAGCTGCAGGTAAAACTGTTGTGATTATCTTAGCCGCAGGGTTGTGAGGACAAGGCCGGTGTACTTGTTGATGAAATTCTCTCTTCTCAGGAAAGGGAACACCGGGGATTTTCGCGCTACGAGCTTGTTCAGCTCTTCAATGATCTGCTGATTCGTCTCACGGTTTAATCCATCCCTGAAAGCCCTTGCAGCCTCGGCCTTATTGCCGGCGAGGAGATATATCCTGCCGAGGTTGAGATAATGATTTGAGTTCCCCGGTTCTTTTTCAATGGTTTCTTTGCAAAGGGAAATCGCTTTGCGGATCTGGCCGCGCTCTTTGGCTATACAAACGGCGAGATAGGAGAGGTAGAGAGGGTTGGTTTCGATGGCAATTGCTTTCTCAAACAGGCCGAGAGCAACAAGGGTACGGCCCTGGCGAAAAGCGCTGAAACCCTTTTTGAAAAGTTTTTCTGCCTCTTGACTTGACATTTAGATATAATTTTGACTCTTTTTATGCGAGTTGTCAAGTATTTTGCCGGCCGCCCTTCCATCCAAGAGTGCGCAGTCCCCGGTGGGCAGCTGGAGTTGGAGGGAACTCCCTAGTTCGGTATATATTCCATAATTTCTTTCCGGTAAGGATTTTAGAACACTAGAAAAAATCAAATACTTGCCTTTTGGGTTTGCCGGCATGCGGTTTGATAATAGAAGGGAGAAAATATTAAACTAACCTCATTGTGACTTTAAAGCTGCTCAAGGGACCCAATCGGAAACGGAGGTGCTGAGATGAGAAAGTTGCCTGTTTTTTGTATAATTCTTTTGCTTTTTTCCCCTATGGAACTTGCTTACGCAGGGCTGTGTATTACTGACAAATGCCACAGCATCATGGGGAAAGAGAAATATGTGCACGGCCCTGTTGCTGTAGGTGAATGTACCGCATGCCATGAAAAACTGGGAGAGCATAAGTTTGCGCCGATCTCCAACGTGAAGGGCCTTTGCGCCAAGTGCCATGATGCGAAGTCCGGGGTGCATAGCGGCATCAAAGCTGCGGCCCGCACTGATTATCGCGAATGCGGGAATTGCCATGATGCTCACCAGTCTTCCCGTCCGCAACTGTTGCTGGCCAAGGGTAAGCAGGCTTCAGGGGCCTTATAGCCTGGGTATCTGCCTGCGGATTGGGTAGCCTGTCCGGACAAATTGCCCGGGGGCTTTACCTCAACCCTAATCTTTTGAGGATGATTCCAAGATACTTATTGACCGGATTATTTCTCGCCAGGAAGGGGATAACCGGGGGTTTCCTGGTGGCGAGTTTTACCAGCTCATTGATGATCTGCTGGTTTTTCTCGTGCTTTAATCCCTCCCTGAAGGCTTTTACGGCGTGCTCTTTGCTGTCGGCGTGGAGGTAAATCTTGCCGAGATTGAGGTAATGGCCGGCGTTCCCCGGGTCTTTTTGTATGGCCTCCTCACAGAGTTCGATCGCCTTCCGGACCTGCCCGCGCTCTTTTGCTATGCAAAATGCCAGGTGGGAATAGTAAGCAGGATTATCTTCGATCTGGATTGCTTTCTCAAAGCTGGCAAGCGCTATGATCGTCTTGTTTTGTGCGAGCGCATCGACGCCCTTGTCAAAAAGCTCTTTTGCTGTTCCTGTGACTATAAAAAATTTTACTATCTTGAAAGTATTTTTTGCAAAGGTATTACGACAACCCTTCCTGTGGAAGGAACCCCACGAGCTGCACCTCGGGCATCAAGGCAACGCCGAACTTTGCCTTTACCCTCTCTTGTACCTGCCGCGCAAAGGCAACAATTTCAGCCGCAGTCGCATCCCCATAATTCACAAGGACAAGGGTATGTCGCGGAGACAGGCCGGCATTGCCGCTGCGATGGCCCCTCGCGAAACCTGCGCACTGGATGAGACATGCGGCTGAAACCTTCATGCCCCCGGAAGGCAGCGGCCACGCCCAGTTTGTGCAGCAATTTTCTTCCTGTATGATCCTTTCCACTTTCCCGAACTGTTCTGCAGGTATTGCAGGATTTTTAAAAAACGAGCCTGCGCTCCTGTAGCTTTCATGCCCTTCGAGAAGCAGCAGCCCCTTCCGGTCCCTTATTTCGATGATGGCGTCACGCACCCTGCCCGGGGTAATATCCGCATCGCTGGTGAAGCGCTTTATCAACTCCTGATAGGTCAAACATGGGGCGCCTCCGGGGGTGAGTTTGAAGGTAACTTGAGTGATTACATACCTTCCGGCAGATACGGAGTTGAAAATACTGCCCCGGTAGCAAAAGCCGCATTCCCGGTTCAGGAGTGTCACGAATTCGCCTGTATGGGAATCAAAAACCCGGACCTCGCTGATGGACCCGTCGACGCTCCGGCCGTATGCCCCGATGTTCTGCACCGGCGCGGCCCCCGCAGTCCCCGGGATTCCGGACAGGCATTCCAGGCCTTGCCAGTTGTTCCCGGTGCACTGCTTTACAAAGTTGTCCCAGTCTTCGCCCGCCCCGGCCGTAACAAAGGCGGAGCCCTTTTCAATACGGCTGTCGATCCCTTTGATCCTGTTGAGGACAGCAAGGCCGGGAAACCCCTTGTCGCTGATAAGAATGTTGCTGCCGCCTCCAAGGACAAAGAGCGGCACCTTCCGCTCTTCGGCAAAGGCATAGGCCTCGGCTATATGGTATTCGTCATCCGCGCGTGCAAAATACCGCGCCGGTCCTCCGGTTTTAAACGTAGTATGCTCCCTGAGCGGATAATTTTCTTTGATGTCCAGGGTCTTTCTTTTCATGGGCTGAAGCAGTCCTCCTCGCAATGACTAGGTGTCTTTGCCGGGCTGGAAAAAAGATTTATAGAGCAGGAGAAGAATGCCGACGGTGAGGGCCGAGTCCGCTACATTGAATGAGGGCCAGTGGTGCTTTCCGGCAGAGAAATCGAGGAAGTCTATAACGTACCCGTGGATCAGCCTGTCCGCAAGGTTCCCTGCAGCGCCGCCGAGAATAAGGGAAAAGACGATCCTGTTGTCCTTGTCTTTTACAACGAGGATTGAAACGAAGAGCATTGCCAGTAGGGCGATGGCAATGAAAAAAACATTGCCGAGGCTCTTGAACATGCCGAAGGCCGAGCCGATGTTCTCGACATAAACAATATGGAAGAACGGGAATATCCGTATGACATCAAAGGGGCCCATATAGGTTTTTATAAGGTATTTTGTAAGCTGGTCGAGCAGGAATACCGCGAGGGCAATGAGAAAGGAGGAAGCAGGCGAAACAACGAGGCGCTGTGCCGGTAATTTCCCGGAGAGTCCCTGTGCTGCTTCCGATCTCCTGTCTTTCCTCTTTTCCGTAAGCTTCATGTAATGGCGCTGTGGCACCTTGCGCAGACCTGCGGGTGATCTTTGAATGTCCCGACGGAAGTGCTCCAGTTCCAGCACCTCTCGCATTTGCTGCCCGCGGCCCTCTCAACGGCAATAAAAAGGTCTTTTATATCTGCGCTCCGGTATGCACCGGGAACAGGGGAGCTGAAAGGCTGGATCTCGACCTCGGAGACGATGAAGAGGGCAGGAAGAAAGGCCCTGTAGGCCTGGAGGAGCCTGAGTTCCTCTTCAGGCAGGGCAAGCACCAGCCTGGCCTCAAGCGCATTGCCTATGAATTTTTCCTTTCTCTTTATTTCAAGCGCCTTGTTTGCGTCATCCCTGATCTTTATGAGGTTCTCCCATCTTTTTTCCAGTTCCTCATCCGCGAATTGGTCCTGTGCCACGGGAAATGCTGACAGGAACACGCTTTCTTCCAAAGGCAGTGACGAGTCTGAAGGCGGTGACGAGTGACGAGCAACAAGTAAAGGATCTGAAGACAGTGGCAAGTCTTTGTCGTCAGTCTTTAACTCGTTACTTGTTACTTGTAACTTGTTACTGTCGTTAGAGTTGCTTGTTACTTGTGACTTGTTACTTGCGATGTATCCCCAGATCTCTTCGGCAGTAAAAGAAAGGACAGGCGCCATCAGCTTCGTCATATCTACAAGTATCCGGTGCATCACCCATTGTGCCGCACGCCTTTCCGGTGAGTCCTTCCTGAAGGTGTAAAGCCGGTCCTTCAGTATATCGAGATAGAAAGAACTCATGTCCACAATGCAGAAGTTGTAGATGGAGTGAAACACCTCGTGGAAATCAAACCGGTCATAGGCCGCTGAGACCCGCCTGATCAGGCCCTGCAGCCTGGACATTGCCCAACGGTCTATTTCGAGGAGATGGGCGCTGTAGTCCTTGCCGTCGTAGTCGTGGATATTGCCGAGAAGGAACCGTCCCGTGTTCCTTATTTTCCTGTATGCTTCGGTGAGCCTGTTGATGATCTCCCTGGAGAGCCTGATGTCGTCGCGGTAATCCTCCCCGGAAACCCAGAGCCTTACTATCTCGGCCCCGTTCGTCTTGATGATTTCCTGGGGAGCGATGACATTGCCGAGGGATTTGGACATTTTTTTACCCTGCCCGTCAACGGTGAACCCGTGGGTAAGGACAGCGTCAAAGGGCGCTTTCTGCCGCGTCCCCACAGAGGTGATGAGCGAACTCTGGAACCATCCCCTGTGCTGGTCGCTTCCTTCCAGGTACATACTTGCGGGCCAGGAAAGCCTTTTGTCCCTCTCCAGCACCGCGGCATGACTGACCCCGGAATCGAACCAGACATCGAGGATGTCCATCTCTTTCTTGAAGGCCGTCCCCCCGCATTTACTGCACTTGTGCCCCTCTTTGAGGAAGTCCCCTATGCCCATCCTGAACCATATATCGGCGCCGTGCTGTTCGGTCAGTTCCGTTATCCTGTCGAACAATCCGGCATCCTCTGCAAAGCCCCCGCAATCATCGCAGGTGATGAGCATTATGGGAACTCCCCATGCCCTTTGTCTCGACACGCACCAGTCGGGCCTGCCCGAGACCATCCCCTCTATCCTGTCCTTCCCCCATGAAGGAATCCAAAAGACCTTTTCGATCTCATCAAGGCATCTTTTTCTGAGATCTCCTTTCTCCATTGATATAAACCACTGTGCAGTTGCCCTGAATATGACGGGTTTTTTGCATCTCCAGCAGTGGGGGTAGGAGTGCCGGATTTTTTCGACACCGAGGAGCGCATTTTTGTTTTTGAGGGTTTCTATAATTGAATCGTTTGCTTTGAAAACAAACTGTCCTTCAAATTCCGGAACAGCTTTGGTGAATTTGCCCCTGTCATCTACGGGAGCATAAATCTCGAGGCCGTATTTCAGCCCTGCTTCGTAGTCGTCCTCGCCATGTCCCGGTGCTATGTGGACTATGCCGCTGCCTTCGCCTACGGCAACAAAGTCGCCCAGGATGACTTTTGATTCCCTGTCTATAAAAGGGTGCTGTGCACGCATCCCCTCAAGGGCGCTGCCCGGGACCCTTAATACAACATCTCCTTTGACCACGCCTTTTTCTTTCAGGCTGCCGAGATTCTCTTCTGCGACGATATGGACCTCTCCCTTGTCTTTTACCGCTGCATAGGTAAGGTCAGGATGCACGGCAAGGGCAAGGTTTGCCGGAAGCGTCCAGGGAGTGGTCGTCCATATGACGATATAGGTCTTTTCTCCCGCCAGTTGAGGTAGATATTTTGCAAGGTCTTCGCCGGATACCCGGAACCTCACGAAAACCGAAGGCGATTCCTTCTCTGCATACTCGACTTCAGCCTCTGCAAGGGCGGTTACGCAGGAAGGACACCAGTGGACGGGTTTCTTGCCCTTGTATACCGAGCCTTCCTTTACAAACCGGAAGAATTCCCTGACAATGGACGCCTCGTAATCAAAGGACATGGTGAGATACGGGTTGTCCCAGTCGCCGAAGATCCCAAGCCTCTCGAATTCCTGTTTTTGTATCTGGACGAACTTGCCCGCGTATTCCCTGCAGAGCTGCCTTTTTTCGAGGACACCCACGCTTGCCTTTTTATCACCCAGGTTCTTATCAACCTGAAGCTCTATGGGCAGGCCGTGGCAATCCCATCCCGGGACATAGGGGGAATAAAAGCCCTGCATGGATTTGTATTTGACGATGATATCTTTCAGTATCTTGTTCAATGCGTGGCCGATATGGATGTTGCCGTTGGCGTAGGGAGGGCCGTCGTGGAGGATGTACTTCTTGTCTCCCTTGTTTTTTTCCTGCAACTTCCGGTAGATAGACTTTTCAGCCCAGAACTTCAGCATTTCAGGCTCTCTCTGGTTGAGGTTGGCCTTCATCGGGAATTCAGTCCGGGGGAGGTTAAGGGTTTGCTTGTATTCTATCGGCATAAACTAAATATTACCACTAAAAGGTTTTTGATTTCAAGGAAGGAAGCAGTCCCAAAAAGCCCATAACCCTTTCCCTGACTTGTTATCACCGGCAACTGATATCCCCACCGGCCTGCTGCACCTGCCGGAGCAGCCGCGTAATTTCCCATTGGCCCTTGAGATAGTAATCTGCCGAGGTCCGTTTCGCATTCCCGACGTGTATGGTAATTCCCTCCGTATTCAGTGCCTGAAAGGCGAACTCGTCGGTAACGTCGTCACCTATATACACGGACAGGCTTTCACTTTTCAGTTTGCGCAATATCCAAAGGGCGGCGCTGCCCTTATTCCACGATACGTCGGGAACCAGTTCAAGGACCTTTTTCCCTTTCATCACAGCTAACGGGCCCTCATTTCGGAATTCTGCTGCAACAGCAAAGAAAACCTCTTTCACATGCGGGACAGCTTCTTTGTTCACCGAGCGGTAGTGAAGGCTCACCGTGAACTTTTTTCTTTCAACCCGGGCGCCCTCAATATCTGCAATCTTCCTGTTGAGCATGCGTCCCGCCTTATCGATAGCCGGCTTTGCCGCGAGCGCACCGGGGTGAATATATGTCATACCTTTACCTGATATGGCCAGTCCATGATCCCCGCCGTAACAGATAGTACGAATCCCAACGCTTGCCTTGATATCCGTTATCGATCTTCCGCTTAAAACAGTTACGTGGCAACGGTTGGAATTTGCAAGGGATTGCAGCAGTTCTCTTGTCTCATCCGCCAGAATGCACCGGGCGGGGTTCTTCTGTATACGCACCAGGGTCCCGTCGAAGTCCAGGAACAAAGCGATCTTCCGGCCCATCAGAGCACTGGGAATACGGCTGATATGCCCGTTCGTCCCGAAAAAATAAGCCGGTGATGTTCCTTTCTCCCTTATTGTCATTCGGCGCCGTCCGCAGAACGCAGTCGCGCCAGGGTCGTGATCAGGTCGCCTGCCCAGCGGTATATGTTATTCTCCCTTACCGCCACGCGCATGCGGCCCATCCGTCCGGTCCTCTCCTGCGGCTCCATAGTGAGCGAAAGATGAATGGCATCTGCCATGCCCTCGATGTCATAGGGATTAATGATGATTGCATCCCTCAGTTCCCGGGAAGCACCTGCGAACTGGCTGAGGATCAATACTCCGTCTCCGTCATCGCGGGAGGCGATGAATTCTTTCGCGACCAGGTTCATGCCGTCATGGAGGGAAGTGACCATGCAGATGTCGGCAATTTTGTAATAACGGTTGATCGCATCATGGCTGTGGTGTGCCTTAAGGAATACAATGGGTTTCCATCCCTTCACCTGGAACTTCCAGTTGACCCGGTCCACAGTCTCTTCCACTTCCGCCATAAGATCATGGTACCGTTTAATATGCGTGCGGCTCGGCGCACCGAGTTCAATAAAGGTGAATTGCCCTATGAATTCCGGGTGTTTCTCCAGGAAACGCTCAATCGCCCTGAAGCGTTCGGGGATGCCCTTGGTATAGTCGATACGGTCCACTCCAATTCCCATATACCGGGCATCCGACCCGATCTCCTTGAGAATTTCTGACCTGGCCGGTGTATTATCCAGGTCCGCCGCGCTCCGGTCGTCAACCCCGTCGAAGCGGACGCTTATCGGGAAAGGCTTTACCTGGGTCGTATGGCCCTCCCGGGTAACGGAGAATTGCTCCCAATCGACCTTTGACTCAAGAAACCGGTCAACGGTGTCCAGGAAGTTATTGCAGTGGAACTGTATGTGGAAGCCGATGAGGTCCGCACCCAGCATGCCCATGAGGATCTCCTGCTGCCAGGGACAGATGCCGAAAGCCTCAGGGTTCGGCCACGGGATATGCCAGAAGAGCGCAACCCTTGCATCCGGGCGCTTCTTCTTCACGAGGAGCGGAAGAAGGGCAAGGTGGTAATCCTGGATCAGGATCAAAGGCGATTCCTCCCCGGCAATCTCTTCGAGCACTGCCTTTGAAAATTTTTCATTCACCTTCTGGTACCAGACCCAATCCTCAAGGCGGAAAACCGGGCGGGTATGGGTGATATGACAGAGGGGCCAGATGCCTTCATTCGAGAAGCCGTAGTAATAGCCGGCTTCTTCCTCCTTCGTAATCCATATCCTCTTGAGCGTATAGGAAGGGTCTTCAGGGGGCACCCGCAGTTTGTCATGGGTATCCACGGTTTCACGGTCGCCGTCGCCGCCACCATGGGCGAACCAGATGCCGTCACATATCCGCATAACAGGATCCAGCGCGGTAACGAGACCGCCTGCGGGAACAATGTATTTGAACTCATGTCCGTCTTTGACATGCATATACGGCTCGCGGTTTGAAACCAGGAAAAGCTTTTTGTCCTTCAGTTCCATGCGCATATGCTCCTTAAGGCGCTGGGGCGTCCAGAGGTTTTCCACATGGATCCATGATCTCGCTTTTTCTTCCGCACTGGCGCGGGCTGCTGCAAGACTTCTCGCCATCTGCGCAACTTCCGAAACCAAGGGGGCCAGAACATCTCCTCTTATTGATATGGCGGGCTGATTAATCTTTCCTTTCCCCACCCTCAGCTCCCTCATCCACTCCGCAACCTGGGCGATAGGGCCTGTTATACTCCAGCGTACAACCACGAGGGTTATCGCGACTATGGATACCGACAATATGAGGAAGCGGAAAAGATTATCTTTCCATATCCCTTTGAGCCGCACATCGATATAGGATGCATCGTGGAAAAGCGCCATTGCTCCCGTGGCCCCGTCCTCTTCGGGAAGGGGAAGTGTATAGATATACGTTTCTTTCCCGTCTATATCCGCAAAACTGCCTGTCCTGCTTTTTTCTGCGATAGAGCCCACCGCCTCGGGAAAAGGCTGCTGGATCTTCGGCTTCAGGTCCAGTGTAGAGGCAAGGACATTTCCCTGACTGTCGAAAATTGCAATCCCTTTAAGCCTTTCCCGGTTGCCGAAGCGCTCTACAAGGCGGTTCAGCCTGGCAGTGGAATTCGATTGCACAAGAGGAATTACCGATTCCTGGAGGCTCTCTGCCAGGATAAGGGCTCTCCGCTCCAGCTCGCCCGTTAGTCTGGCCTTCTCGCTGCTCACCTGGTAAAACGAGAAAATGACAGCAACCAGTGCTATAACAAACAAAAGAGATATTATAAGGCGGATGGTTATCTTCAAAGCGCCGCCGTGGACAGATCGCTCAACTCTCTCATGCCCTTTGCCTTGTCCCCCATTTCTCTGAGAATGCGTACATGCCGCCTGAACTCAAAAGGTCTTATCTCTTCCATTTTTCTCCTTCTTAAGGTAAACCGTCCTGTGGGGGAAGGGAATCGCGATCCCCTCTCTCCGGAATCTCTTCAGTATCCTTTCCCTCAACTCGTGCTGCACAAGATACTGGTCCGTGAACTCCCGTACTTGGCAGATCAGGGTAAAGTCCAGTGAACTCTCACCGAAACCCGGGATGAATCGTACGAACGGCTCAGGGTCGCCGAGGAGCCCCGGGACTTCGCCGGCGGCCTTTTTCGCTTCCTCGATCAGCGCCTTCTCCACGTGTTCGGGGGAGGAAGAATAACTCGCGCTCACGGGAATGAGCAGCGCCATTCTCTTTTCGGGAAGGTAATAGTTCGTAACTATGCTCTGCGCAAGCTTGTTGTTGGGAATTATCACCATGTTGTTGGGCAGCATCTTGATCCTGGTCGTCCTCCAGGTGATGTCCTCTACATATCCTTCCTGGCCCGTTTCGAGTTTTACAAAATCCCCCACTCTGATGGACTTCTCCACGAGTATATGCATACCCGCGAATAGATTCGCCAGCGTGTCCTGAAGGGCAAGGGCGACCGCGAGACCTCCTACCCCAAGGGCGGTAAGCAGGGGGGCGACCGAGATGCCCAGAACGCCGAGCGCGATGAGTATCCCGACGGCGAGTATGGTCCCCTTCAGTACGCCGTAGGCGAGTCCAGTAGTCGGCAGGGGTAGATTGGATTTGCGCACATAGTTTTTGAACATTCTCCCCGCCAGGTTTGCGGCGGCAAACGTTACGGAAAGGATCACGATAACATAAATGGCCTTGCTGAAATAGAGAACGTATTCCTCCTGGATCCCCGAAACGCCGACCCCGATATGGAGGCCGACCGCGATGCACCAATAGATGGAGGGCATGCGTATCGACTTGACGATTATGTCATCGAGTTCCGTCGCCGTGCTTTCCGTCCATCTGTGGAGCATTCTGAAGACAACACCCCTTATCGCCAGTAAGACGGCTGCGGATAAGACAGCCGCAGCAGCAGGAAACGCGAACATTTCCGGATAATTATCCATGAGTCTCTCCTCCCAGGACCTTCACGGGCGATATGCCCCGGCATCCGCGGTCTTTCCGGGTTCAGCAGGCCCTTTCCCCGCAGCCACCAAAACCGCAGGGGTGATCGAAGCGAGCCTTGCCGCCATCCCATCTCTGAGCCTTCCGAACTCTGCCATCGACCTCTTCGGCAAGACGCCGCCCCGGGGAAGGTTTGCCGTAAGCGGGTTCACGGCTTCGTTATGGATTCTCATCTCGTAATGGAGGTGGGGACCTGTTGCAAGCCCCGTTGCCCCCACATAGCCGACAACCCTCCCCTGCTCCACATGTTCCCCTTTCACTATGCCGCTCCCGATCCTGGACAGATGCCCGTAATACGTCCGATAGCCGTTGCGATGCCTTACAACCACAAGATTGCCGTATCCCCCTCTGCAGCCGGAGAAGACGACGGTCCCATCTCCTGAGACGGAAACCGGTGTCCCCGCGGGCGCGGCGTAATCAACGCCGTGATGCGGCCTGAAAATCTTCAGGATCGGGTGGAGGCGCCCCGGGGAGAAGCCCGAGCTTATCCTCCTGAAACTGAGCGGCGCTTTGAGAAATATCTTCTTCAGCGATTTTCCCCTGTCGTCGTAATAATCAGCCTTGTCGCCATGCCCGAACCGGTAAGCACGATATACCGTGCCGTCATTAATAAACTCTGCAGAGAGTATGTTCCCGTACTTCCTGAATTCCCCGTCGTGATAGAGCCCTTCGACAATGACCTTGAAAACGTCGCCTCTCCTCAGGTCCGAGGCAAAATCAACATCCCATGCAAGAATGTCCGAAAGCTGAAACGCCAGCATCAGGTTTTCCCTGTTGTTCCCCATCGACGCGATAAGATTATCTTCAATCACCCCTCCTCTATGGAGGATTCTTTTCTCGTATTCTATGGCCTTTTTCTCGGCGCAGAACCCCGAGCCGGTACGGGTGATGTTCAGGACGGAATCATCATCCATCCAATATATAAGGGTGTTTATCCGGTTGTTGCCGTCCACGATTATCCTGTAAGGCTGCCCGGGATACAATTCTCCCAGACGGTGGATATCAGCAGATGCTTTCCTGATTTTGAAAAATTCTCCCGCATGGAGCCCGTATTTTTTGAAAATGTCGAAAAGGGTCTCTCCCTTTTTTATAATGCCGCTTATTTCCTTGTACTTGTCCTGTTCAGGGCCGGTCCCTTCCGGGGTATGCCCGACCGGGCCATTCCCCCTTACCGTAAGGAATATCACTATCATAAAAATCGCAACCGTAAGTATCTTCTTCATCATGCCTCCACTAAGCTCTGTCTCAACGCCTCTGGAATATAACGCAGGACTTTACCCCTCTTATTGTCTCCTTCCAGGACACAGCGCCCCCAACATGGCTTTCAACATACTTTCTTCAACTTCACGGTCATAGCTGAATTGCCCGGGATTCGGTATCT
>JAJZPZ010000258.1 GCA_021847795.1 Nitrospirota bacterium | reverse complement strand
TCGGAAACAATCCTCACGTTATTGAAGAATACCGTGAGGATTTATTTTTACAGGCGATAGACAAGGTCATCGTACAGAAAAACGGGCAAATCTCCTTCTGGCTTATCAACCGGCTGGAGCTGTCCGAACCCTGCAGGAAGGAGGCGATAAAGAATGATGCAAAGGCACATGCCAATCGGATATAAGCTGATAGACGGAAAAATACAGCTTGATGAACCTAAAGCCGCTGTTGTGAAAAAGATATTTGCAGACTATCTGTCCGGTGCTTCCACCTCAGCTCTTGCCAAGCGGCTGACCGAAATGGCTTTTCCGAACGCCAACAACAAAGTCTCCTGGAACCACGGCTCCATCGGTAAGATACTTGAGAATGTCAAATACCTTGGGGATGAATTCTACCCGCAGATGATTAGCGCCGAGCTTTTTGAGCAAGTGCAGAAACGCCGAAAGGAACGCTGTGATCAGCTGGGACGAAGCATCCAGCCAAACAGTGCAAACCGACAGTATCCATTCACCGGAAAGCTGCGATGCGGAGAATGCGGCGAGGTTTACCGCAAATACATTGAGCACTGCGGTAAAGTGTCGGAGAAATACTTCTGGAAGTGCAAAAGGTATATTTACAAAAACCGAGTGTGCTGCAGATGCGGTTTCCTTACGGATGAACAGATTGAAAAAGCCTTCCTCAAGGCAGTCAATAGGATTCTAGCACGGATACAAATTCTCGACCGGAAGCCAAAGAAAGAGCCAATTCCCAATAACCCCGAATTTAATAGATTGGATCAGCGCATTAAGGAGCTGGAAACAGAAGGGCGGTATTCGTCCAATGAACTTCCAACTCTTATTTTTAAGCGGGCACAAGCCTTTTATAAAACGGCAAAAATCGATGACGCTGAATATAACACCGAAAAGATGAAGAAGGCGTTTTCAGGCAGACAGCTTCTCACAGAATTTGATGAGGAACTGTTTCTTGCAGTAATAAAGCAAATCACGGTCTACGCCGACCATCGGCTGGTGTTCGGATTTATAAACGGATTAACCATGGAAGCCGGATACTAAACCAAGGAAGGAGAAAAAATGATGCAGACAGCGACAGCTAAAAAGAAAAGCATATCCCTCATACCCTCCAAGCCGGAGTATGACAGGAGCATAAAGCCCCAGTTTAAAGCCCTGCGGGTGGCGGCATACTGCCGCGTCAGCACTACGCTGGAGCAGCAGGAAACCAGCTACGAAGCCCAGGTATCCTACTATACCGAAAAAATAAAGAGCAATCCCAACTGGAAGCTCGCCGGAATCTACGCTGATGACGGCAAAAGCGCCACAAACACCAAAAAGCGCGATGACTTTAATGCCATGATCGAGGACTGCATGGCCGGAAAAATAGACATGGTCATCACCAAGTCGGTCAGCCGTTTCGCCAGAAACACGGTGGACAGCCTGCAGAACATCCGCAAGCTAAAAGAAAAGAATGTTGCCGTGTTCTTCGAAAAAGAAGGTGTGAATACGCTGGAGGGAACCGGCGAGCTTTTAATCACCATCCTGAGCAGCCAGGCACAGGAGGAAAGCCGCAATTTAAGTGAGAACACCCGGTGGGGTCTGGTCAGACGGTTTGAGAATGGTATCGTCTCGGTCAATCACAATAAATTTTTAGGCTACACCAAGGATAAAAACGGCGAGCTGGTCATTGTGCCAGATGAAGCGGAGCTGGTCAGGCGGATTTTCCGGCTGTATCTTGAAGGAAGCAGTATCGTACAGATTACCAAGATATTAGAGTCGGAAGGGATCACCACTGTAACCGGTCTGACCAAGTGGTGTCCCGGCGTTATAGACAAGATGCTGAGCAACGAAAAATACATGGGCGACGTGCTCCAGCAGAAAACCTATACCATCGATTTTCTCACCAAAAAGCGGGTGGAGAACAAAGGCATCGTCCCCCAATATTACATAGAGGATGATCATGAAGCCATTATCCCCAAGGAGCTTTATTACCAAGTACAGGAGGAAAAAGCGAGGCGGGCAAGCCTTAGTAAAACTGCGGCAGCCAGAAGGGCAAAGCAAGAAAAGGAGAAAAGCAAATACAGCTCCAAATTCGCTTTAAGCGACATCATGGTATGCAAGGAATGCGGCCAGCCGTACCGCAGACAGGTATGGTCGAAATATGGTCAGAAAAGCGCCGTGTGGCGATGTGAGAACCGCTTGAAGAACGGAACCAAGAACTGCAAGCACTCCCCTACGTTTAAAGAGGATGTTCTGCATGAAGCGATAATGACTGCCATTAACAGCGTCGTGGAAAATCACGGCGAGTTTGTCGGTGCCTTCCGTGAGAACGTCATAAGAGTCATCGGTAGCTACTCCACAAAAAACGTGACCACCGAATATGACGGGCAGATCGAAAAGCTTCAAGGCGAGATGCTGGCCCTGATAGAGGAAAACGCCAAGCAAGGCTCTATCAAAGAGGATTTTGACGCGAGATATAAAAGAATCGCAGAGCAGATCAACGACCTGAAGCAGAAAAAGCTCGACCTGGTGAGGGTGCAGAAAATGGCCGAGAATTTTCAGCAGAGGCTTGATAATATGGATGCATGCCTGAAGAAAACCACCTGCGAGGTCAGGGAGTTTGACAACGACTTGGTCAGGAGGCTCCTGCAGAGCATCAAGGCCGTCAAGGACGATCTGATAGAGATCCAATTCAAATCCGGCATCGTGATGAATCAGCGGGTTTCATACTTTGATTAATACAAGGCAGGGACGGCTAAAAAGGTCATCCCTGTTCTTTTATTAAAAAACACAGGAGGGAATAGAATATGCTAAATGAGCGAAATAAGGTTGAACGCCTTAAGGAAATGTATCCTAAAGGAACCCGCATTCGATTAGCTGCAATGTCTGGAGAAATGGACATGCCTTCAGGATTGACGGGAACAGTGGATTTTGTAGATGACATCGG
>JAJZPZ010000069.1 GCA_021847795.1 Nitrospirota bacterium | reverse complement strand
GATCTCATCGCTGTCCTTTTCATTTTTTCCTCCTCTGCGGTCTTCCATCACGGACTTCCGGCCCCTCTTCAAAAGGGGCGCGTACGGATTTGCGGATTGCATCTTCATTTGGCGAAAACTTTAAAGACAGGAAAAGCCCCACAGGACTAAAGCAATTAATGTACCTGCCGTTTTATCCGAAATAATCCTTTATTTCCGGGGCCTGGAACTCAGTGGCGTAAGAAAATCCGACAGGAACTGATGCCGTCTTTTACATACTGCCCGTTATCCGCTGCGCCACCCTTAACAGGCGGCTCTGCAGAGTTGTACGGGCCACGTTGCATATGACGGCGGAGCATGATACTGTTAAAGTAGTCCTTCATTAAGATACAAGCGGAGGGGAGCATGGAGAAGCTGTCAGGAAAATCCGCTGCTTCCATCCTGTCCATCTGCATCTTCTTTGCCCTGTGCCGCACTGACTTTCTCTCCGCCGCAGGGACCGATGCATTTGCGGGCAGGATTGCTTTCCTGAAAGACGGGGAGGTCTGGACAGCAGACGAAAACGGCTCTCAAAAGCGCCGGATCACCAAAACCAAAGGAAAGGTCGAAAAATACCTTTTCTCTCCTACCTTGAAATATCTCGCCTACTCCATGATTATAGGCCATGCTGCCGAACCGGAAGTGCAGGAGGAAAGAGGGACAACCTCAAAGAAAGCAGTCTACTCAATCGTAGTTACGGATCTCGACACCGGGGAGGCGCTGATAGAAATAACGCCGCAAAGCGGGGAATGGATATATCCCGAAGAATGGCTTCCCGGGGACAGGTTGCTTTACTACAGCGTTGCAGGGGGCGAGGTATCGGGCTTTTTCGAGTTCGATGCGCCGAAAGGGAGCAAAAAAGAAGTGGCCTACGGGAAACCCGGAACTCTTGCGAAAACCGATATCAGCCGGGATGGCCTGTTGCTGATCTATGTAAGTGATACCGGACAGGGTGCGGAATACAGGGAGACACTCCATATGGCAGACCTGAAATCAAACAAGGACAAAGTGCTCATTTCAAAAGAGAGCATTGTATCTCCCAGGATTTCCCATGACAAGCAGCGCATCGCTTTTATGGAAATGAAACAGGAAGAGGGCAAACAACTCGGCGATCTCTGGATATACACCATAAAAGACGGGTCGTCAAAAAAGATCCCGATAAAAACAGACGGGGCGAATCCGGGATTATCCTGGTCTCCTGATGACAAGCTCATCGGAATATGGTTCCCCCCTGATGCCTTGATTGTAGACCTGCAAAACCCGGAAAACGCCCGGCGGATTTCAGGGACGGACTTTCATTGGACAACAAATCACCGCGTTATTTTTGAAGAAGAGGGAAGTATATACTTCTACAACCTGAATACAGGCAAAAAAGAATTATATTTGAAAAATGCTTCAAAACCGGCTTTTTTGCAAGCGCCGGGGCGAGAGACCAAAGTGATCGAACTCAAGCACGATAGAGCGCTTTCAAGCATGGTCCATAGCGCTGCCCATGATTCCCGTGGCTGGATATCCCGGGAGGAATAAATATCATATATCTGCCGGACGCCTTATCTGCTTCCGACACCCCGCTTTCCCGCCTCTCCCATAAGCTCTTCTTCCTTGCGCGTTGCAGGTATGCTGAGGCCCGCGATCGCCCCTATCACAAGCACCAGCGCCCCTGCTGCAAGGGGGTTATCCCGGAAGAAATCCGTTATCCGGTTCCTGGCCTGCTCTGTCCTCTCCCGGGCCGCTCCTTTCATCTCCCCTGCCTTGCTTTTCACCTGCCCGGAAATCTGTCCGGCCCTCTCCTGTGCGCTGCTGATGGTTTCCGAGATACTTTCGCGTGTTCTGCCTGCAATCTCCTCTGCCTTTCCGCGAACCTGTGACGTCCTCCCGGCTGCAAAATGCCCGTCCCCTGAATCCTGCGGCCTTTTCATAATAAGCCATCCGAGGCCGAGACCTGCCATGGCGGCCGGGACAGGATTATTTTTGACAGTGTTCATAATATTCGCCCCTATTCCCAGCGCCCTGTCTCCTGCTCTGTTTGCCATATTTCTAGCCCTCCCTATAGCCGCCTCTCTCACCCTGTATCTAATCCGTCCCCTGAGATGCTCCGGAGACAGTTTTTCCTGAATAGCCTCAACTGTCTCGCTCATTTCAGCCCTGGTACGCTCTATATCGGCTTTAATTTCATCCGGGTCTTTCTCCCTGTCGGTTCCGGTCCTGCTTATAACCGATTTTTCACCCATCTTTTCTCCTCCTTAAGCGTTTCGATAGTTCTCCGGGGCGCAAAGTCTTCCCTCCTGAGGTCATGGACCCCCTTCTGGATGAGGGAATAACTGATTCCTCCCAAAACCAGGGTAACGATCAGGGCCGAAAGCCACCATGCAAGGGCTGTTCCGAGCGCCATGATTATTGTTGCTACGAGGGTAAGAAATGCGGTATAAGCCGCAGCCATACCCATTGCCAGAAAAGCAAAGTCCTTTATTGTCCGGAGCGCTTTTTGAGACAGCTCTGTCTTTGCAAGATCTATTTCCTGGCGCAACAAATCCTGAGTTTCATGGGAGAGCTCTGAAAAGAGTTCACCGAGCGAACGTTCCTCTTTTGACCTCTGCATAATTCCCCTCCTTTTTACGCTTGCTGCTGTAAATACTCTCTATCCTGCGGCCTCGCCTTCGGCCTCTGCGGGCATGGCTGCCGGCCTGCTTCCTATGGAGGCAGCCCTGGAACTCTTAAGAAAACGGGACAGAGCAACCCCGGCAAAAAAAGCGCCTCCCAGGAAAAGACCGGGCCGGCGGCGTGCAAAATCTTCGGCGTCGCCGATGATTCCATCCACATCCTGTTCGCGCAAATAGGTTGAAAACCGACCAATCTTTTCAGCAGCGCTGTCGGCATACCGGGCAACTGCACCCTGCTGCTGTCCATGCAATTGCTGTGCGGTCTGCCTCAGGGCATGCGCAACACTGTCCAGTTTCTCTGCAGCCGGGCCCTTTCTTTCTGCAGCCATGGACTTTGCCCGGCTTTGCGCCTTTCCCGCTGCCTGCTCCCCTGTTTCCCGGGCTTTTTGGGCAAACCGGCCTGCTTTCTCCCCGGTTTCGGAACGGTAAGCGCTCTGCACGGAATATCTTTCCGGGTTCGTATCGAACTCTCTTTTACATCCCGGGGAACAAAAATAATAGGTCTCCCCTGCATACGAACTCCTGTATCGTGCGCTCCTCTCATCCACTTCCATCTTACATACCGGGTCTTTTACCATAGGTTCACCTCATGCCATTGTAGTCGGTTCATTACTTGTGGACCCCTCTGAAGCCCTGCCGGGAGCGGGGATGTTCCATCTGTTTCTGGAAATCAAACTCCAGCTGGGTCAACAGGCTTTATTCTGAAAATTCGGGATTGCCAGGGGGATAAGAGTCTGTGCATCGTGCGCCTACCTGTGGTGATCACTGCGCCTTTTGAATAAACTCATAATTGTACTTGCACTGTCTGGGTCATTGAAATTACTCAATTCCTTAAGCCTGTTCTAACTAAACCATAACCCCTTTTCTACAGGCTGTCAAGTCACTGTACCCGCTCATTTCCCGGGAGGAAACAGCCGGGGAGACAGCGGCAATTTCACCCTATCCGCTTACTGCCGGATACTGAAATCAAACACCTGGGATTTTCCCTTTCAGCAATTATCGTGTACTGACCGCCCCCCGCTTCCGGCCGGCGGTCTTATGGATATTCCCTGTAAACTTATCTCAAGAACAGCCGATAATAATGAATAAAGGCTATGGCAAAACGTATAAACACTATATTCTGTCAGTTCAGGGTCTGCAGCGGAGGGGTTTATGGACTTGATGCAATTGATAAGAATAACGGCTATCCTGGCTTTGATTGCAGCGCTTGATACCCTTATCTATCTTGCGGCCTTGAAATTTAATATTTATTACCGCCGTAAAATTGTCCTGCACAAAATACCGCTGCCTAAAATCCTGAGGAAAGGGCCCTCACACACAGTTCCTGCGGCAGAGAAGCGTCTTGCAATCAACCCCGCTGCAGAGAGCAATGTTTCGGCGGCAGATGAGCAGCTTGCGCTCCCCTGCATCAGCAATGCAGCCGAAAAATCCGGGGCCGTTATCCCGGTTCGGAAATTCCATGTCGAAGAGAGGGTGGAGTTTTTCGGTTCAAAAGGAGAAATAACCGGCAGCATCATGAGTTGCAACGGCAACAACAGCAAGTCCGAATACCGCTACCTTGTAAATTGGGGCAAAGACGGCATCTGGTGGGCAGCGGAAGATCAGATAGAGCGGTCCGAGCGCAGGAAAGTAGAAGTGCATGTATAAAGTGCCGCATATAAGCTAGGCAATCCCTCATAAACAGGCATGCCTTCCGTGCATGCCCCGCCCCTTGTCCTTCCGGAATATATTCCCCGATGCTGGGAATCCGGGAACTGTCATTTCCGCTGCATGTCACATCTGGAACAACATGCATAGCGTCAGCGGTTTATTGAAGATATATGGGCAAACTGTTAGTATACACGGGGTGACAAGGTTCTGCTGCGGAAAATCGCCCAAAACCGGAAATTGCAGGCAGCATAGAACCGGCGCCCGGGCGCCGGGAAGCACAGGACAAAGGGAGAGGTATAATGCCTTTGGATTTTGATATGTACAGATGCATGTGGGGACTTCTCGGCGGAGTAATAGGGGCGGTCCTCGCCAGCATCGCGCTGAGTGTAATCTACTATTTTTCCGACTACAGGAAAGAAAAGCTATATAAGATCAGGATGCTGAGCCGCATCGACACCGCCGACATGCTGCTGCGTGAGAACATGACCACTGACGCCCTGGCAATATTCAACGATTTACTGGCAAGCGTTCAAAAAGAAAAGGCGCCGGAAATTTATGCCCATATCAAAAGCAGCGAGGGGAAGTGCTACTTCAATCTCTCTTTATCCAAAGACAGGGCCGAAAACCTGATAAAAGCAATTCAGGCTTATGAGGAGGCATTGAAGTTCACAAACATCCTTAAGTTCCCCGACAACTATGCGCTGGCGCAATACAATCTCGGCGATGCCTACCTGAAGCTTTCCGAACTTTATCAGAAAGAAGACTCCCTTGCCAGGGCAATCAGCGCCTTTCAGGAGGCCCTCAGGCTCTATACCCTTGAGAAACACCCCACGAACTATGCCGTGGCGCATAACAACCTCGGACAGGCCTATAAAGCCCTCTCCGAACTGCGCGATCAGGATGATAATCTCATGAAAATGATACCTTCGATCACTGAAGCGCTCCGTATATATACCATTGAAACGTACCCTGCCAATTATGCGGCAGCGCATATAAGTCTCGGACATGCCTACAGGGCGCTTGGGGAGGAGGAAAACTTCCTGAATGCGGTTGAGGCTTTCCATAAGGCTCTCAGGGTATATACGGCAGAAAAGTTTCCCGGCGAATTCGCCCTGGCGCAAAAAGCCCTCGGCGAATCCTATGTAGCGCTGGGGAAAATCAAGTCGGATGCAGAGGCGCTGATCAATGCGTCCAGCGCATACGGCAGGGCATTGATGATCTATTCTCCCGAGAAACATCCTGCCGAGTATGCGGAGATAAAGGACAGGCTTGGCGGTATTTACAGACTGCTGGCACGCCTTCGCGATGCAGAGGACAACCTTATGAAGGCCGTTCAATCATACGATGAGGCGCTCGCGATATATATCCCTGAAATCTTCCCCGCAGAATATGCTTCAGTACAGAACAACACCGGAGAAGCATGCAGGGCACTCTTCGAGATCAAACCGGAAGCCGATGTCCTCCTGAAAGAGATTAAGGCTTACTCGGAGGCCCTAGGAATATGGAACCTCCGGGACAACCCCGTGGAATATGCCGCAGCACAGTTCAATATCGGGAACGCATACAAAACGCTTGCCAGGTTCACGGGCAAAGAGGAAAACCTGGCAAGGGCGGAAAACGCTTACCATGAAGCACTGAAGGTCTATACAGCCGAGAAATTCCCCATGGACCGCAGGGAGGTGGTATTTGCCCTGGAAAAAATTCGAAAGACAATCTCATAAGGGAGAACTTGACTCATGAAGAAGCTCAATAGCCTGTTGTGGATAGGCACATGTACGGCAATCGGTTCAGCATTGGGGTCCATGGCAAATCCCCGGAAGCCCAAATGCGGCATGGTTATCGGGGCAGTCGCCGGCCTTGCCGCCGGCGCCGTCGTCAATGCTCTTTATGAAAAGCAGGCGGAAAACAATGGGAAAATAAAATACTACAGCGCATCACTGCCGCTGTACGATGAATCCGATGGCGTCGGATATATATGAAGATATGACCTTCGCAAAAATGAACAGCCTTGAATCAGACAGGGCATAGTATGAGAGCGGTTTCAGCAGCCCAGGCGGAGTTAAGGAGTACGGAGCGGGCTGGTGGCGCCGAGGAGTAAACCCGGAGTCCCCTGAAAATCACAAAGAAAACAGGGAGAGCGTTCAGCGCGCCCACCCTGTCGGAAAGCAACCGTTACACCGCACCTTATGCATAAGACCCCTCTCAGGCTTTTCCATTGCTTGCGGCTTGGGACCGGGGCATCACTTACCTTGACGCACCCTCTTGTTTATGTCCTCATCACACAAGGATTGAACGATCAATAGCCACCGCTTTTGCTTTTGGGTGTGCTTTCTGACGGGCTGCTGCTTGTGGTTCCGCCATTGGTGGAGCCGGATGTCCCCATATCCGTTTCGCCGCCCCTCGTAGCACCCCCGCCGCTCGTTGTTTCGGATGTGCTTTCTTTTTTAGTTGTAGTTTTTTTCTTCTTATGATGTTTATTCTTTTTCTTCTTTTCCGCTTTGGCCCCGGCAGTAGTCTCCTGGTCCTTGGTCGTACCTGTGGTTCCCCTCATCGACTGGTCGCTTGAGGTTTCCCCTCTTGAAGTTGCGCTTTCGGAAGGCGCTTGTTCAACCTTCCCTTTCTCCTGGCCCCAATCATGGATATTGTCCCCCCGGGTCGCACTGCTGCCCGAAGATTCCGAATTCATATCCGCGCCCCTTGTGGAGCTGTCCCCTGACGGACCGGCATCAGCAGAATACGCCGTTTGCGTTAATGCCGGCGCCAGAGCCGGTACCAGCATGAGACTCAATGCCATAAAGAAAAGCCTTAATCCCTTCATACGATACACCTCCTCGGTTATCTTGATCTGAGATTTTGAAATTACTTTCCACTTCCTCCTGACCCTGATGACGACCCGCCGGAAGGAGCTCCGCCTGTAGCGCTCCCTCCCGTTGTTCCGGTGTTGTCTCCCCCGGTTGTCCCGGGAGTACTGCCACCGCCTCTCGTAGTGCCCGTGTTGTCAGTAGTGCCGCTCGTGCTCCCCCCGGAAGGAGTGCTGCTGCTTGTACCGCCGCCTGTGGACTCACTTCCCCTTGTCGTTCCGCTTTCTTTCTGTTTGCTGCCCATTGCAAGGTAAATTCCCTTGTCCAGGGTATTGCCGGCAATACGCAGATCAGCATCGGCTGCATGCGCCTTTTGTGATATCATCGGTGCCATGACTATAGACAACGCCACAATTCCACCGGTTATAATTAGTTTTAACTTCATATGTCTGCCTCCTTTTTTATTTATTTATTTATTTTCCACTACCGCCTGATGTGCCTCCGCTCATTCCACCTGAAGTCCCTCCCGGAGTTCCGCCGGTTGTTCCCATGTCAGTGGTCCCGCCTTCCGTAGTTCCGGAGGCGCCACCTCCTGTGGTCCCCATATCCGTTGTGCCGCCCCTTGTTGTTCCCATGTCAGTGGTCCCGCCTTCCGTAGTTCCGGAGGCGCCACCTCCTGTGGTCCCCATATCCGTTGTGCCGCCCCTCGTTGTTCCCATGTCAGTGGTCCCGCCTTCCGTAGTTCCGGAGGCGCCCCCGCCTGTGGTCTCCATATCCGTTGTGCCGCCCCTCGTTGTTCCCATATCAGTGGTTCCGCCCGAGGGTCCGCCAAGAGTACTGCTGCCCGTGCTGCTGTCGGTGGTTGCCGTAGAGGAATCTGCTGCAAATATGTAGTCAGCAGAAACCGGACACAAAGCTACTGCCAAAGCTGCAACTCCCGTAACTGATAACAATTTAAGATTCATAAAACCTCCCTTTTAGGAATACACCTGAATGTTTGTACGTTTTACTCAGTTGTTTTTGCAGAGTTGGATATCCGTAATATGCACTGATATCGCAAGATTGAACTAAGATGTACAGATGCATCCGGCTTTACCTCGCGGATGCATCTGCCTTAAGCAGGGGGTTCAAATTTTAATAGTTTGAGTTTTTCCCTGTGCTGCCGCCTCTCGTGCTTTCGTTGTTCATGCTGCCGCTCGTAGATCCTGTTGAAGACCGGCTTTACGGAGAGGCAGGGCTGATATTACTTCTCATTGTGAAGCCCTCTCTGAAGCCTTGCTTATACGCATCTATTGCAGGATTCCCCGTCGGTGCGCTCCAATTCATAGCGCCCCTTGTAGTCCCGCTTTCCGCGCCGAGGCTCAGATGTTTTGCCTGTAACCCATCATTGTACCCATCGCTGTACCCGCTTTTATACGCGTCGTCCGGCGTCCCGCTGAGTGAGCTGCTGCCCCTCGTTGCGCTCATATCCGAAGCGTTGCCTCTGCTTTTGTTACCCGGAAAAGTCTCTCCCGTACCCCCGATGCCTCCCGTGCTGCCGCCGGGAGCGCTGAATCCCGGGGCGCCACCGCCCGGTTCTCCGGGAAGCTGGCGCTGGGAATATCCGCCCAGCACCTTTCCGTTACTGCTTGGGGCTGCGCCCCTTGTGGTCCCCATATCAGAGGGAGCAGCGCTCATAGGCAGGCCCTGGAATCCATCAGTGAAACCATTCTGATAACCGCTTTTATATGCGTTATCAACTGTTCCGCCCATTGCTCCTCTTGTAGTACCGCCTACGGCAGGCCCTGAAGTACCGGAGAATGTTTGCGTATTGTTAACGGACTCCCCCGGAGCGCCGGATCCCGGGGCTGCTCCTCCGGGCGCTCCAGTCACATCGCTGCCCCTGGTGGTAGTGGTAGTACTGCTGTTCATGTCACTGCTCCCCGTTACTGCCCCGGAGCTGTAATCCGCTGCATATGTCTTTTCCAGTAATGCCGGCGCCAAGGTTATAGCCAGCGCAGCCGGCAACACGACAAAGAAACGCATTAATCCCTTCATGGTACACCCCTCCTTTCCGAAGTTTTTTGTTGACTAAAGCAACTTGTATGCCAGTGTCTGCAACAAGTAGCGCAGGGCATTTCCCGCAGGATACCGTACTGTTTGTATTTAATCCCTCTTTTAGAAAAGCAGGCTTGTACAAAGCACGCAGGGACACCAGAGGGCCTCTGATCCATGCTGAAGCCCTGAGAGTGTGCCATGTCCCATAGGTGTACCGGTACGGTTTTGTGCCATGCAACAGGTTTCTTCAGGTGAGCAGTTATTATTGTTAAGTAGTGCAAGTGGCCTACCTATACTTACGATATAAGGCAGGTAAATGACATGGGCCTCAGGTATTCAGGGATCGGAGAGATGTCATCTTTCTGCAAATTTCGATCATAACAAAGAAAAAGTCACCCTGGTATCCCGGACTATGCAGTGTCGTGGGGGATCTTTTTATTTCCCGGCGGGGAATATCTCTTCTCTTGAGCGCCGGCATCCATCGCTATCTTTTAAACATTGCCCTTCGCATGAGCGAGCTTACAATGTTCCTAACTCCCTGTTTTTTTTCAGGGCTGAGCTGCCCGAATTTGACTGCAAGCTCAAGATACTCCCGGGTGTCCGGAATGCCTGCAGGTTGTATTCTGATTACAGAGCCGCCGATTTCCAGGACCCTGCCTTTGTTGCCAAGCTCCAGTTTGACCACCACATCCTGGCCCATTTCCGGCAGGGGGCCGTTTCCTGGAAACTTGCCCAGCACACCGCCGATGCTTATATTGATAAGCTTCCCCTTCGCAAGATAGGGATAGAATACCAGTACAAGATCCCTCCACTCAGGGAATCTCCTGGCATCCCTCTCTTCGGATTTGATATGAACCGGATTGGCTCTTTTGTTCAGCTCCTCAGACATTCTTATATTTTCGTCTGTTTTTTCAGCAACTTTAGCACGCAAAGCAGGATAACAGAGAAAGAGTACTGCAGAACCGGGGAGTTCCTTGCCTGTCTGGTTCGGGGTAGGAGTAGGAGCGACCTTCTGACACTAAAGCAGCAGCTTTTCCAGAACCTTCTCCACAGTAATTCCCGCAAGACATTCCTGGTTGCACTCCGGAACACCCCCTGAAGCGCTGCTCCCCGGCATTCCCTGTTCACAGGGCGCGCACTCCATGCCTGAAGCAACAACATGCGCCGTGTGCCCGCAGGGCTTCCAGAGCAACGGGTCAGTAGGGCCGAACAGGGCAATCACCTTCCCGCCCACTGACGACGCGAGATGGGTGATGCCGGAATCGTTTCCTATGTAAAGGCTGCACATGCTGAGAAGCGCTGAGACCGTGACCAGTTCCTCATTGCGGACATGGGCGACCCTCTGATGGCTGCCCGCGAACTCATCTATCCGCTGCCCCAGGATACTGTTTTCTGCAGGACCTGAAAGAATAATGAAAAAGGGATTGCTGTCCTTCTCCATTCTCTCCGCAAGCTCGAAAAAATGCTCTATGGGCCAGCGCTTCCGTGTTCCCCCGCTGCCCGGATGCATCGCTATGAGCGGCACACTGGGGTTGTCATAGCCCGCGTTGGAAAGCGCCTGTTCAGCCCGCTTCCTGTACACAGGAGGGAACTCCAGGAGCGGATTGCCCGGACAGTGCGCTTTGCCCCTGCATGAACCGGTCGCTTCCTGCGTGCATTGATTATTACTGCCCGCCTGCAATTGTGCCAGGCGGAACCCGGCAACATGTTTTCCGGTCCCCCCGGGAGGGATGGTAAGGACCGTTTTTGTATCAGGGACTACCCGCTTTATATTTCCGGCAAAAGGCGAATCCTCCAGGGCTGTAAAAACAAATGCCCGGCCGAACTCCGAGAGAAAATTTACGGCCCGCGCATCAGGGTTGCCGGTATGGAGAGACAAAAACAAAGAACTGCCTGCAGGAGATATCCTGTCAACCCATCCGGCCTTCTTCAGCAGGTCTGCCGTATCTGCCCGGGCCGCAAGATGGATAAACCCGGAGTCCCTTTTTATAAGCCCGATGGCAGGCAGGGAAAGGAGCACATCCCCGAGTGCGCCGTCATGGTGTATGAATGTCTTCATGACCGCCGCTCAACCCGAAGCAGGCAAGCACATCCCTGGAACTTTACCGGCGCTGACCTCATGGTATCTTCATTGTAACCGAAAAGGGCACGAAGAATCGCTGCGCCGAACTCGTGATATAATTTCATATGGCGCCGGAAATAGAGTCATCCCTCACACAACGATCATCGACGTTCGTGGTAGACCCCTGGAGTGTGGTCCTTCTCGGTGACGGGGGCCATACCTTTGACGAAGTGACCCTCCAGTTGATCAAGGCACTGAATATCGCCCTTCAGAAGGCATCCGAAATTGCGCTGGAGGCCCACAACAGCGGTGAGGCCGTATGCTATACAGGCCCGAAAGCGCACTGCGAGTACGTAGTGTCCGTCCTCAAAGAAATAGACCTCAGCGCCAGGATCGAGAGGGTCGGCTAGTCCTTGACAAAACCCCTGCTTTTAGTATACAAATGTATACATGAAAGAGCTCACCGCCCGCCAGGAAAAAGTACTGGAGTTTCTCACAACCTATACAAAAGAGCATGGATATCCCCCTACGATCAGGGAAATAGGCGAACACTTCGGGTTCCTCTGGGCCGCTGCCAGAAGACATCTCCAGTCCCTTGAGAAAAAGGGGGTTATCAGGATAGACCCCGCAAAATCAAGGGGCATAGACATCCCGGGATTGAAGCTTGCGAAAGGGATTATGCTGCCTGTTGCAGGAAAGATACGGGCGGGTAGACCCATACTTGCAGCAGAGGACAGGGGTGAATATATTCTCGTCGATAAATCCCTTTTCCCTGCAGAAAGTTCTTTTGCGCTGAAGGTGACCGGCGATAGCATGGTAGAGGTGGGGATATTCGAGGGTGACTATGTG
Source organism: Nitrospirota bacterium (assembly GCA_021847795.1). GTDB lineage: Bacteria > Nitrospirota > Thermodesulfovibrionia > Thermodesulfovibrionales > Dissulfurispiraceae > JAMCVZ01. Next base: position 4,274 of record JAJZPZ010000069.1, on the reverse strand, counting down.
ATCGTGAAACCCGGCAGCAGCATTGAGAATGGTGAGATCGGGGTTGTCCTCATCGAAGATGAAGCAACAGTGAAGAGAATATTCAAGGGGAAAGGGAAAATCACCCTGAAGCCCGAAAACCGGTATATGAAACCCATGAGCTACAAGCCCGATGAAGTAAGCATCATGGGGAAAGTCATAGGAGTAATAAGGAAATTGTGATGCATGCCGGAGAGGACATAAGCGTCATCGCATCCTTAAACGATAAATACGGCGACTTCAAGATCATGCGCGCATCATACCTGGAGCAGGCAGAGGCCCCGGATGTAATCTCACCGGCATGGAGACCGTCAGGCGTGAGGAATATAAATATAAAATAATCTCTAATTACAGTAACAAGTAACGAGTCACAAGTGACAAGTAAAGGCTCGGAAGGCAGTGATGAGTCTTTGTCTTTCGTCTTTAACTCGTTACTTGTGACTTGTTACTGTTTTTATCGCATTGGAAAGTCCTTGGAGCAAACCAGTCCGCTAATCGGAAAGGTCACGCACTCCACCTCACGAGTTCCGTGAGGCAAAACCATTCCTTCGGGTCTGAGAACCATCGCGATATTCTCAATCCTGATTGACCAGCCATTTTTTCAATACCGGTCCTGCTGAACTTCCTGCAGATCTCCGTACGGATCGTTTCCCCCTTCCTGATCCCGATGGTCATATCCAGCTCCTCTATCTCCACCGAGATCCTGCGGTTGGCCTGCAAATGCATTTCCACCTGCTCTTCCTCGGGGTTGTAGAAGGCCATGTGATCAAAGCACCGCGGATTAAAATGGGCGTGCAATTCCCGGTTCAGGACATGCAGGATGTTTTTATTGAATTCCGAAGTGATGCCCTGTGAATCATTGTAAGCTGCTTCCAGGATATCTTTCGGCTTTATCATATCCGTCCCGATGAGGAGGCGATCCCGGGCGCCCATACAGCGGGCGATGCCCTTGAGTAATGAACAGCCTTCCTGTTCGGTAAGGTTGCCGATCGTACTCCCGAAAATCACAAACAGTTTCTCGCAACCGGCAGGGATATACTCGATAGGCTTCGTGAAATCACCGACAATGCAAAACACCTTCAGGTCAGGGAATATGCCGAGCAATTCTTCCGAAGCCTCCAGCAATACCGATTCACTCACGTCAACAGGCAGGTAATGGACATGAGGAAGATCCGTTTCAGGCACCTTGTCCAGGAGCGCCCTGATCTTCCAGTTTGCACCTGAACCCAATTCAACAAGGTCTCCTTTTCTGAAGTTGCCTACAATACCGGCGGCGGAATTTTCCAGGATGGAGAGTTCTGTCCGTGTCTGGTAATATTCGGGCAGGCCGCAGATCTTCTCGAAAAGCCGGGAACCACGGGAGTCATAAAAATACTTGCTCGGGATGGATTTGTGTCCGGAACTCAGGCCTTCCCGGACATCTCTCCTGATGTCCTCAGAGTAAGAGCCCTGCAGGCAATTGAGCATTGCGAAGCGTCCTTTCGGCAGAGGGGAACGGTCATCCTGCGCCGGCATTGTCCTGTCCTCCTCCTGTTTCTTCCGCTTTCACCACATCACACAACAGCGCCTTATATACAGGGAAACCCGAAATGGGATCATACCGCTCAAGCGCTGTAAGTTCATTGATATTACACTCCTGCCAGGCCCTGGGGCCTACCGGGCCGCCGCCACCCATATTCGCTTCCACGGCCCCCTGCACAATATCGTCAGTCACCTGCGCCCTCATGGCAACCTGCCCCCGTGCGGTTTTAAGGGAAACAAGGTCTCCGTCCTTAATACCGCGCACCTCTGCATCCCGGGAATTGACCGTTACCGTAGGTTCAGGGCGTTCCCTGCATAAGCCGGGAATGCCGTGGTGCTGGGAGCGGAAATCGGTTGTCACCCGCGATCCGGAATTGAAGACCAGGGGGAATATCCCGGCAAGCCCGGGCTGACAGAGCGGCCCCTCCCCGGGCTCCGTGTATACAGGCAAAGGATCGTACCCGTACTTCTCAAGGAGAGTTGATGCTATCTCGAATTTTCCTGTAGGGGTATTGAAGCCCGGCATACCATCAGGCCGGAGCAGGCCCTTCTCCCATTTTTTATACTGCATCGGCGCTGCCGGCACTTTTACCATACCCCCTGCCGCCCGGACATCCTCCGGGGTAAAACCCGAATCCTTCAATACATGCCTGAGGAGTTCCTCATTGTCCTGAGGATAAAGGTGTCCGTATCCCAGGCGTTGCGCAAGCGCGGACATGATAAAGAAATCATTCCCGGCCTCTCCAGGCGGCTCGATGACCTTCTCCCTTATCCTGAAAACAGGGCCGTTTGTAACAAAAGACTCTATCTCGTACATGGTTGTGGCCGGAAGCACAATATCCGCATAAGCTGCGTCAGCGGTAAACTGGCGGTCTATACAGACAAGAAACTCAAGAGTGTTCAGAACGTTTTTCCAGATTTCCGGCTGCGGCCACGAGGTAATGAGAGAGGACCCGAGGATGATCAGGGAGCGCACCGGGTAAGGTTTCCCGTGGAGCACCGCGTCGGGCAAGGCAATGGCGTGGGCCTCTGAACGATAAAGGTGATATACGGGGAAGCGCTCCCGCCCCAGTGCCTTGCCGGGATCGGGGTTTGCAATATGCCCCTCCCGGTTAAGAGGAAAATAATTTTCCTTCATGGAGAAACAGCGTCCGCCCGGGACATCGAGCTGACCCGCGAGCGCCCAGAGCACGATCGTGGCGCGGATTGCCTGTACCCCGCTGTCGCTGTATTCGAGGCCGGTGTACATCACGGGAGAGGCGCCGCGGGCCCCGGCAATACGCCTGGCAAGGGATTCCACTTTTGCGGCAGGCACTCCGGTTATACGCTCAACAACCGCAGGACTAAAGTCCTGCACGTACGCGGCGAATTCGTCAAACCCCTTCGTCCAATTCCTGACAAAATCCCCGTCATAAAGCCTTTCCCTTATAAGCACATTGCACATACCGAGGGCCAGGGCGCCGTCAGTGCCCGGGCGGACAGGTATCCATTCACTGCCCGGAAGCCGCGCCGGCGGGGTGCGCCGGGGGTCGATTACTATCACGCCCGCTCCGCGTTCGCATGCCTTCGTGATCCTTTTCATTTCCAGGGGCGGACAATCGGTAGCCGGGTTGGCGCCCCATATTACGGCAAGCTCCGTGTTTTCGATATCCGAAAACATCGTGATGAGCATGCCTCCCATCGTGACATGGGGAGCGATCATGGCAAAGGAAACATAGCAGAGCGCCCCTGCCCCCATGGTGTTAGGTGAGCCGAAAGGGAACAATACGCTCGAAGCGGACGAGACAGCCACACCCTTTGGACGGTAGATGCTGCACATTGCAGGCTCGAAACTCCCCCTCCCGGTATATACGGAGGCGGCTTCGGGGCCATACGTCGCTTTAATCCTGTTAAGCTCTCCTGCGATCTTCTCATAGGCATCATCCCAGGAAATCCTTTCAAACTCATAGGTCCCCTTGGGCCCCTTTCGCCTCATCGGATAGAGGAGACGGTCACGGGAATACACGATCTCTGCTGAATGCTCCCCGAGTTTGCAGAGAACTCCTGATGCCGACTCCTCGTCAGGGCGCACCTTGTGTATTTTGCCCTTGCTGTCGTAGGTGACAATGATCGGGCATCCGGCAGGACAAATGCCGCAGAGGGCCCGTTTTTCTTTCGGTTGTGATTTCATAGGAGAACCCGATATTTCCGTCCGACAGGGATTAATGCGGATATATCTTAAAAGATACCACGATTCAGGCCGTCTGTCCAACCTCTCTAATCCGCAGTCATGGATGACAGGAATGCCTCAAAGCCTTTCAGCATGCGATAAGATTATTTGGAGTGCCTGTTTTTCTGTTTACGGCAGAGGTGGCGCTGTAATTGCCTTTATATGGCGGGAGGGGTCGGCACAAGGAATCGCACTGAAAGACTTTGATTCATTCCTGCCATCCCTGTTCCCAATGTCTGCCCAAGGATTATGGCAATCTTTGCAAATATTCCGGCATGTGCTAAGTAAACCAAGGGCAAAGACCCGATCCCATCCTCTTTCTATTCGCGATCGCGGGAAGACCATTAGGGGACTGCCCCGCCGCGCGTATATCAAAGGAGGCAGCGGCAGCCCCAAACCGGGGGAGTAAGAGAGAACCTATAGATAAGTTGATGCCGTGCCGGCATCACTACCGCTCCTGTTCCGCATCCCCTTTGTGACAGCCTGCAATATCTGGCGGCTGATTTTCGGGACTTCGGTGGTGAAG
>JAJZPZ010000068.1 GCA_021847795.1 Nitrospirota bacterium | reverse complement strand
GTCTGGCGCGATGGGAAGATTATTTGGCTTAAGCCCGAAGAAATCCCGGTAAGCAAGTAAAAATTTAAACCCTAACAGGCAGGAATCAATTCCCTCACCTTTCGGAATATCTCGTCAGCATTATACGTCCCGGTCACATCAACCCAGCGGATACCTTCCTCTTTCCTGAACCAGGTGAACTGCCGCTTGGCATAGTTCCTTGTCCTTTGCTTTACGAGCCCGATCGCTTCATCAAAGCTGATCTCTCCGGACAGATGCAGTGCAATTTCCTTATACCCTATGGCCTGCATTGACGATAGTTCATCGGCCCGGGAGTCCGGAAGCCCGGAAGCCCGAATGAGCTCCAGAACCTTTTTCACTTCTTCTACCAGCCCATGTTCCACCATTTCATCCACCCGGGCCTCAATCATTTGATACAGCTCTTTCCTGTCCCGTGTGATTCCTATCTTGATGAACTCGTAGGGTAAGGGCCTGGTCAAGGCGCGGCGCATCCCGGAAATAGTGCTCTTGCTTTTTACGCAAACCTCTAATGCCCTGATTATCCGCCTCGTATCGGCAGGCATTATTGTGCCGGCTGCCGAGGGATCAAGAGTCTTCAAATATGCGAAGAGAGACCCCGGCTCCTCCTCTTCTTTCACAAGCAATTCGTTTCTCAATTCCCAGTCAGCTGAAGGGCCGGTAAAGATCCCCCTGGTCATGGCCTTGATGTAAAGGCCTGTGCCGCCTGCGATTATGGGAATTTTCCCCTTATCAAACAAGGCGTCCATGACCGGCTGCACCTGCTTGATGTATTCGCCGGTGCTGTATGCCTCCCAGGGCTCCGCGACATCTATCATGTGGTGCCTGACAGCCAGTCGCTCGTCGCGTGAGGGCTTTGCAGTGCCGATATCCATATGCCTGTATATCTGCATGGAATCAGAGCTGATAATCTCTGTATTCAGTGCTTTTGCAAGGAAGATGGAAGCGGCTGTTTTCCCGACCCCGGTAGGACCAAGGAGAATAATTACTTTTTCCATAGAAATTTAAAGCTTATCAAGGTATAATAATAAGTTTATTATACTCGTTTTTCAAAAAGCAATGAAGGCGCTCCCGGGTGCGATTCCGGGCGGTCTCAAAGAGGAGGCGTTACATGTTATTGAAAGGCAAAGTCTGGAGATTCGGAGATGATATAGATACGGACGCGATCATCCCTGCACGGTATCTCAATACGTCCGACCCCAAGGAACTTGCCCGCCATGTTATGGAAGATGCTGATAAAGATTTCCCCGGCAAGGTGCAGGCAGGGGACATCATTGTTGCAGGAAAGAATTTCGGCTGCGGCTCGTCCAGGGAGCATGCCCCTATTGCGATCAAGGCTTCGGGCATGCAGGCGGTTGTGGCGAAAAGTTTTGCAAGGATATTTTACCGCAACTCGTTCAATATCGGCCTGCCCATATTCGAATCGGCAGAGGCATCGGAGAAGATCAAAGAGGGAGATGCGGTTGAGATCGATGCAGATAAGGGCATTATCAGAAATATCACCACCGGTGAGCAGTATAAGGCAAATCCGATCCCCGCGTTTATGCAGGAACTGATCACTGCCGGGGGATTGATCGAATGGGTAAAAAAGAAAATAAAGGGAGCTGCGGCATGAGCAAGACTTATAAGATAGCGGTAATACCAGGAGACGGCACAGGGCCTGAGGTGGTTGCAGAGGGCAGAAAGGTCCTCAATGCGGCTTCGGCGAAGTTCGGGTTCAAGCTCGAATTTACGGAGTTCGATTTCGGAGCTGCGCGCTACCTGAAGACCGGGGAGACGCTCCCCGACAGCGCAATCGACGAGTTCAGGAAGTTCGACTCCATGTTCCTTGGGGCCATCGGGCATCCCGATGTAAAGCCCGGCATTCTCGAAGCAGGAATTCTCCTCAAGATACGTTTTGCCCTGGACCAGTATATCAATCTGCGTCCGGTAAGGCTATATCCCAATGTTGAAACACCACTGAAAGACAAGGGCCCTGAACATATAGATTTCATAGTAATCCGCGAGAATACGGGCGGCATCTACACAGGACATGGCGGAGCGACACGGGTGGGCACAACCGAAGAGATTGCCACGCAAATTATGGTGTACGACCGCCGCACCGTGGACCGCTGCCTGAAATACGCCTTTGAACTGAAGAAGAAGCGCAACGCACAGGACCCGAAGTATGCTGCGAAGCCGATCACGCTCATCCACAAGCGGAACGTGCTCACCCATTGCGGAGACCTCTGGTACCGTGCTTTTGAAGAGATGGGAGCGAAGCACTACCCTGAGCTGAAGAGAGACTACAACCATATTGATGCGGCGAACATGTGGTTCGTGAAGAACCCCGAATGGTTCGATGTTGCCGTAACGGAAAACCTCTTCGGCGACATCATTACAGACCTCGGCGCCATGATCCAGGGCGGCCTCGGCGTTGCTTCCGGCGGTAACATCAACCCCGAAGGTGTCTCGATGTTCGAGCCCATGGGCGGCAGTGCGCCGAAGTATGCCGGGCAGAAGGTAATCAACCCCATGGCGGCAATCGGAGCGGCGATGATGATGCTCGATACTCTGGGAGAAACAAAACCGGCGCAGGCCATTGACGCTGCCATGATAGCGGTCATGAAGAAAATGAAAAGCCAGGCTGCCGGGAAGATGGGGTACTCGACCACCGAGATCGGTGATATGGTTGCAGGGCTGGTGTAAACAGGCTTCAAAATAACAACCGCAGAGGACACGGAGAAAGACTGAGAAAGAAAAAAATTGAAATTTTCTGATCTTTCTCCGTGTCCTCTGCGGTAAAGAAACAGCCGGCTGTAAAGAAAATATTTAAGGAGCAGTAAGATGATGCGAGTTGGTTTGATAGGATGGCGCGGCATGGTGGGTTCGGTGCTCATGGGCCGTATGCGCGAGGAAAAGGATTTCGACCTCATCGACCCCGTGTTTTTCACCACCTCTAACGTAGGCGGGCAAGCGCCGGACATCGGCAAGAGCGTGCCCGTGCTCAGGGATGCAAAAAATATCGATGAGCTGAAGGCAATGGAAACCATCATATCCTGCCAGGGCGGAGACTACACGAGCGATATATACCCGAAGCTGCGCAGTGCAGGCTGGAAGGGCTACTGGATAGATGCCGCCTCCACTCTTCGTATGGACAAGGACTCCCTTATCATTCTCGACCCGGTCAACCTCGGGGTGATCAGGGATGGCCTGGCAAAGGGGACCAGGAACTTCATCGGCGGCAACTGTACCGTGTCCCTCATGCTCATCGCCCTGGGCGGGCTGTACGAGCGCGGACTGGTGGAGTGGATGAGCGCCATGACTTATCAGGCGGCCTCCGGGGCCGGAGCCAACAATATGCGCGAACTGCTCAAGCAGATGGGTTCTGCTCACGGTTCTGTAAAGGGCCTGCTGGATACCCCCTCGAGCGCAATCCTGGAGATTGACCGCACCGTGGCCGAGCATGTCCGCTCTGACGCCTATCCGACGGAATTCTTCGGCGCGCCGCTGGCCTGCTCTCTTATCCCCTGGATTGACAAGCAGCTCGAGAACGGACAGAGCCGTGAAGAGTGGAAAGGTCAGGCAGAGACCAACAAGATCCTCGGCCGCGAGGCGAACCCGATCCCCATTGACGGCATCTGCGTGCGTGTCGGCTCTATGCGCTGCCACAGCCAGGCGCTGACACTCAAGCTTACCAAAGATGTTCCGCTGGACGAGATCCATGAAATGATCGCCGGTCATAATGCATGGGTGAAGGTTGTTCCCAACCAGCGCGAAATCACCATGCGGGAGCTCACCCCTGCAGCAGTGACCGGCACGCTCACGGTTCCTGTCGGACGCCTGAGGAAGATGAACATGGGAACGCAGTTCCTGTCGGCCTTCACCTGCGGCGACCAGCTCCTCTGGGGGGCGGCAGAGCCGCTCAGGCGGATGCTCCGTATCCTGGTGGAACAATAGATACCCTATGCTGAAAAAGAAAAATAAATATGTTGTGGCCGTGGTAGGCGCTACGGGCGCGGTAGGCAACGAGATGATTTCCGTGCTGGAAGAGAGGGAATTCCCTATAGAGCTGTTAAGGCTTTTCGCATCGGAGCGGTCAGAGGGAACGACCCTTGAATTCGAAGAGAGCGAAATGCCTGTGGAAGTCCTGGACGAGGACTCCTTTAAGGGAATTGATATCGCCTTGTTCTCAGCCGGGGCGGAGAGATCAAAGATCTGGGCTCCCATTGCAGTAAAATCAGGGTGTATTGTCATCGATAATTCGAGCCAGTGGAGAATGGATCCCGGCGTCCCTCTTGTTGTGCCCGAAGTCAATGCCCACTCCCTGAAGCAGCACAAGGGCATTATTGCAAACCCGAATTGCTCGACTATCCAGATGGTTGTGGTTTTAAAGCCGATCCACGATGCGGCAAAAATAAAGAGGGTGGTCGTTACGACATTCCAGGCTGTATCAGGGACAGGCAAGACGGCCATGAATGAGCTCTTGCAGCAGACAACGGACCTCCTGAACTTCAGGGAGATCCGGTGCGAGGTGTACCCGCACCAGATAGCCTTCAATATCTTGCCCCATATTGACAAGTTCCTCGAGAACGGCTATACAAAAGAGGAAATGAAAATGGTCCATGAGACCAGGAAGATTATGGGCGACGATTCCATACAGGTCACTGCCACGGCGGTGAGAGTGCCGGTATTCAGGGGGCATTCGGAATCGCTGAACATCGAGACGGAAAAGAAGCTTACGGCGAATGAGGCGCGGTCCATCTTTTCCGAGGCCCCGGGAATCACTATTTTTGATGCGCCTGAAAAAAACGCCTATCCCCTTCCACTGGAGGTTTCGGGCAAGGATGATGTGTACGTGGGCAGGATACGCGAGGATGAATCCATTGCACACGGGATCAACCTCTGGGCCGTATCGGACAACCTCAGAAAAGGCGCTGCGTTAAATGCAGTGCAGATAGCTGAAGAACTCATAAAACGGTAACAAGCCGGCAGGAACGGGTCGAAGCATACAAAGAATCCTTAGACTCGCCACCTGTCCTCTTGTTACTAAAATAAAACGGAGGTGCCTCATGGCAAATGGTAGAGATTTTTTATTTACTTCGGAGTCGGTCACAGAAGGACATCCTGATAAAATTGCGGACCAGATATCCGATGCAATACTGGATTCGATAATAGGCCAGGACCCTATGGCAAGGGTAGCCTGTGAATGCCTCGTCACAACAGGCATGGCGTTCGTTGCGGGCGAGATAACAACAAACTGTTATGTCCATATCCCCGACATCGTGCGGGAGACCATTAAGGACATCGGCTACACAAGGGCCAAATATGGGTTTGATTATGAGACCTGCGCAGTCATTACATCTATTGATAAGCAGTCCGCTGATATCGCTATGGGGGTCGATACCGGAGGCGCCGGTGACCAGGGCTTGATGTTTGGTTTCGCTTGCGATGAAACTCCTGAATTCATGCCTATGACCATCATGCTTGCGCACAAGCTCACCAGGAAACTGACCGAGGTACGGAAGAAAGATGTGCTCAGTTATCTCCGCCCTGACGGGAAATCACAGGTCTCCATTGAATATAAAAACGGCAGGCCCTACAAGGTGCGCACTATTGTCATATCCTCCCAGCACAGCCCTGACGTGACCCTGAAAGAAATGAGAGAGGACATTATCGAGAAAGTCATCAAACCGGTGGTTCCGGTTGAGCTGCTCGATGAGGAAACCATTGTTTATCATATAAATCCCACGGGCAGGTTTGTCGTCGGCGGTCCCCAGGGAGACACGGGGCTTACAGGGAGGAAGATCATCGTTGATACATACGGCGGGGTCGGCAGTCATGGCGGCGGCTGCTTCTCAGGTAAGGACCCTTCAAAAGTGGACAGGTCCGCATCATACATGGCGCGGTACATTGCCAAAAATATCGTTGCTTCCGGCATTGCCGGGCGCTGCGAGATACAGCTTGCCTATGCGATCGGAGTGCCTGAGCCGGTGTCCGTGTTTGTTGATACCTTCGGCACAGGAAAGCTCGATGAGGAAAAGATAGCAAAGCTTATCGTAAAGAATTTCGACATGACCCCGAAGGGTATCATCAAAAAGCTTGATTTGAGAAAGCCGGTATATAAGAAAACTGCAGCATACGGGCATTTCGGAAGAAATGAGGAAGGGTTCACCTGGGAGCACACCGATATGGCGGAGACCCTCAAGAAGCAGGCAGGAATATAAAAACACTACAAAATACAAACCACAGCCAAAAGTAGGCGCTTCTAAGCGGGAACACGGAGAACAGTTAACCTCTGTGCTCTCTGTGGTTGAATCTTTTTTAAAGGAGGATGAATGGCAAAACACGATGTAAAGGACATAGGACTCGCAAAAAAAGGAAAGCTGCGCATAGAATGGGCTGCACAGGAAATGCCTGTCTTAAAAAGCATCACCGAGAGGTTCAGTAAAGAAAAGCCCCTGAAGGGGATACGGGTAGTTGCATGCCTTCATGTAACCACGGAAACAGCCAGTCTCATGGAGACCCTGAAGGCAGGAGGGGCCGAGGTGGCCCTCTGCGCATCCAACCCGTTGAGCACACAGGACGATGTGGCAGCATCCCTGGTAAAGAACTCAGGCATGGCGGTTTTCGCTATCAAGGGCGAGGACACGAAGACTTACTACAGACATATCAAGGATGCCCTGTCTTTCAGGCCGCAGGTAACCATGGACGATGGTGCGGATGTTGTTTCCCTGCTCCATAAAGAGGAAAAGGACCTGTTGAAGAATGTTATCGGCGGGACGGAGGAAACAACAACAGGAGTAATCAGGCTGAAAGCAATGGCTGCCGACGGCGCCCTCCAATACCCTATCATAGCGGTGAATGATGCCTTTACCAAGCACCTCTTTGATAATCGCTACGGCACAGGCCAGAGCACGATGGACGGCATCATAAGGGCCACAAACAGGCTGATTGCAGGCTCTATATTTGTTGTGGCCGGGTATGGTTGGTGCGGCAGGGGAGTGGCCATGAGGGCCAGGGGAATGGGAGCACGGGTCATTGTCACCGAGATCGATCCGCTCAAGGCCCTTGAGGCGACCATGGACGGTTTTGAACTCATGCCCATGGCTGAGGCAGCACGGATCGGAGATATTTTTACAACCGCAACAGGAGATATCAATGTTATCTCCAAATCCTGCTTCTCCGTCATGAAAGACGGCGCTATTGTCAGCAATACGGGCCATTTCAATGTGGAAATAGATATCGAGAGCCTCAAAAATATGTCCAAAGCAAGAAGGATTATCAGGGACTTCGTAGAGGAGTTTACCCTCAGAAACGGCAGGAGAATCTACCTGCTCGGAGAGGGAAGGCTTATCAATCTTGCAGCTGCAGAAGGACATCCGTCGGCAGTTATGGACATGAGCTTTGCAAACCAGGCGCTCTGCGCCGAGTATATGGTAAAGAACGCAAAGAAGCTCGAAAAGACGGTTTACAGCGTTCCTGAAAAGATCGATAAAGAGATAGCACGCCTGAAGTTGAAGGCGATGGGAATAAATATTGATAAACTCTCCCCGGAGCAGAAGAAATACCTGCAGAGCTGGGAGATGGGAACATAAGATAACTTTATCCGCAAAAGGGGGACCCCGGGTCCCCCTTTTTTTATGCGTTTGCAATTCCACTCTCCCGGGTTTTCCATCTGTCCTGTTGCTATCTTTTACATAGCACCGTTCATTTCTGTCGAAATCGCTTACGATTACTGATCCGGAAAATGTACCCGAACTTAAGACAGCTTCCAATTCAACTACTTGCAATCTAGCATCTAATTTGCTTAGTAGATCGTACAGAAAACTTTCTAGTCAACCCAAGGAGGATATCAATGGTAAAACGAACGATTCTCACAACGCTTCTGCTTCTGTTTTTTTCCTTCTCCGGCGCGTATGCGAGCATAATCACCGTTTCGAGTGACCCGGCCTGGACAAACTCAGGAATAATATTAAATTCCGGAGACTCCGTAAATATTCATGATGCAACCGGAAGCTGGACATGGGCCACGTGGGGAGCACTTCCCTTTGGTCCGGACGGAGATCCGTCTCAACCGGGATTCCAGGGTGATGAATGGATAGCAAACAATAAACACGGGCAGTTGATCGGCTATATGGGAACCCTCGATCTCAACACCTTCCCGCGTCTTCTTGCGCAGAATGATCCCGGTCTGTTTGAGATAGGCACCGGGAATATCACGGTGACCAATGGGAATAGTATCCCGGGAACTCTCTGGCTGGGCTTTAACGATGACTTTGCCTCTGATGCGCTCAACGATAATGCGGGATCAGTAAACGTTTACGTTGATCCGGTCAGCGGCTCCAGCGAAGTGCCCGAGCCCGGTACCATGATCCTCCTCGGTTCCGGCCTCCTGGGACTTGCGGCCTTCAAAAGAAAATACAGGAACAATTAAAACAGCGCTGTTCTCTTTCGGGCGGTGCCCGTCCGGGTACCGCCTCTCTCCGGCGGTCCTTTACGAAGAAGCCCCCGCCTTCCTTCAAGTGCTATAATAAAAAACAATGTCGAAAATAAACCTCAAGGCCTTATCAAAACAGGAACTGGAAGCTTTCGTCCTCAATTCCGGGATGCCTGCATTCAGGACAAAGCAGCTCCTCCACTGGATCTATGAAAAACACGCCCGCTCGATTCAGGGTATTACCGAATTTTCAAAAGACCTGAGGGACAAGCTTTCCCAGATTGCATACATAAGCAACCTCGAACTGCTTGAAAGGCCCGTATCAAAAGACGGCACGGAAAAGTTCCTCTTCGGGCTTGAGGACAGGGAAAGCATAGAGAGCGTTCTTATTCCTGATGAAGACCGCCTGACACTCTGCATTTCCTCGCAGGCAGGCTGCGCCATGGGCTGCAGGTTCTGTCTTACCGGCAGAACGGGCCTGAAGCGCAATCTCAAGGCCCATGAGATCGCTGATCAGATAATCTCTGTGGACAGCAGGCTCATTGCTCCACGGAAGATCACGAATATCGTGCTGATGGGCATGGGAGAGCCCCTCGCAAACTTTGAGAATGTCGTGGAAGCCCTCTGGAGGATGACGGGCCTGATGAAGATTTCGACGAAAAAAATCACGCTCTCCACCTCAGGCATTGCTCCGAAGATACGGGAACTCGCGGAGAAAGCGCCGATGGTGAATCTTGCCATCTCACTGAATGCGACGACAGATGCAGTGAGGGATTATGTTATGCCGGTGAACAAGACTTATCCGATAGCAACATTGCTGGAGGCATGCCGCGCGTTCCCTCTGGCCACCCGGCGAAGAATATACTTCGAATATGTTTTGCTGCAGGGAATAAATGATACGCCGGATGATGCGCAGAGATTAATAAAGCTCCTGAAGGGTATTCCCTCGAAGGTGAACCTCATCCCCTTCAATGCCTTCGAAGGCGCGGAATTCGAGAGGCCCGACGGGTCACGCGTACTTGCATTCCAGGAGATTCTCGTCAATGCACAGATGACCGCTTTTATCAGAAAGAGCAAGGGACAGGACATCCTCGCAGCCTGCGGACAGCTGAAGGCGAAATACAAGGGTTAAGAGGATATTGTCCATAGGTATGAAACCAAAAAAAGTCGATCTGATATATCAGTTCAAAATTACCCTTTGCGGGATTGCACCACCGGTCTGGCGCAGAGTACAGGTCCCGGCGAAATATAGTTTTGGGGATTTACATGTGGTCGTACAGGATTCCATGGGGTAGCTTGACTACCATCTTCATGCCTTTTATTTATATAAACGGAACAAGAGAAGCAGAGTAGAGATCGGCATTCCGGACGATGATTTTGTGGATCACAAAATATTACCGGGCTGGGAAATCGATATCAGAGACTATTTTATCGAGCCCGGTATCATGGCTGACTATAAATACGACTTTGGTGATGGATGGAATCACGAGGTCTTGCTTGAGGGTGTTTTCCTGAAAGAGGAGGAAGCGAAATACCCGAGGTGCATTGCAGGTGAACGCGCCTGCCCGCCGGAAGATTGCGGTGGTGTACATGGATACTACCGTCTCCTGGAAATCCTTAGCAATCCAAAGCACGACGAGTATCAAAATATGGTTCAGTGGCTGAGATACCATGAAAAGAGCTATTACCCCTATCTCCCCGATGAGTTTGAGCCACAAGCAGTTCACTTTGACGATCCCAGGAAGAGATGGAAGCTCGCATTTTCCGAGGGACACTGAAAGGTGCATCCTGGCAATAGGGCCAACATGAAACCCTGGGCATTTTAAATAATGAGGAGGTTGACCCTGGCTCTAAATTGTAGTAGACGACATAAATAGGGTTACATACGTTTTGGTTCTGTCATTCCCGCTTGCCGGGAATCCTTCATTACAAAAGGGAAGGATGCTGGACAAGCCGGCATGACAGCTACGGGGCATGCAAATTTACTTCGAACGCTTGCTATAGATCGCAAAACTCTGGGGGAGGAACAATGGAACAGGCGAAAGGCAACGTAAGTAACAACGTCCCGGAGTAATATGAAATAGGAAATTATCAGATCGGTGTCAGTCCTATTTTTACATGTGTAAACATCGGCGCTCACGAAGCGCCTTGCCGGAAATGTATGAATGCTGATATGGCTTTCGGCGATTATGACAAATCCGCTCCATCTGCCAGGGTCCTTAATCTGGGTATCTTCAGCATGATAAACATGAGGATTGCACAGTTTATTCATCTTCAATAAATTGGGCAGCTCTTCGAGGCATCCATGAACGCGATCTTTATCATTCAATCTGTGGAAGTCTCCCCCATAGCCATCTATGGTCAAATGTTCGCCGAAATTACACATCGTCTCTTCCATAGTTTTCTTCGGTTCACTATCCGCTTAACGTGCTGATGATTTCCCCTGCTCCTTCCTTCCCTCGATTATTGCTGTCTTGCTTCACCACCTGCTCGGCTTCTGCCTTCTGCCCTGATTCACCGGGGCTTCGCCGGAGCGGGTTTGTTCAGCGCTGTATCCGGAGGTCCGGGCAGATGATTTGTCATTCTCCCCTTTTGTTTCGGACGAATCGGATGATTTTGTTATGGAATCGCTAATCGCCTTTATGGTCCCTTCAACGATTGAATTCAGGGCCTCGCCAGCCGTGTCTTTAATCACCTGTTTTGTCTTCCTTTTGCTCCCCTTGTCGCCACCTGCGCTGTCCCCGCTGGTATCCTCTCCCCCGGATGTACCGGAAGAGATTCCCCCCGCATGAACGTTTTTTACAGGAGATATCCCGAAGCCAAAAGTGGGCATATTGAAGGCCGACAACACCCCTATGACTATAAGCAGCTTTTTCATGTGTTTCCTTTTATTTGTTAATCGGAAACTCCGAAATATCCAGTGATTTCAGCCTTTCCGAACAGGAAGGGAAAGGGGTTCCGCCATACCAGTACTCAAAATTAACGGCATGGGAATTTTCGATGCAGTAGACCGTTACTTTAGCTTTCGCACCAGGAGAGCCAGCCAAGTTGACGGCCAATTCATACCGGCTTACTTGCCGCAAACCTTCCGAGTCGTGAAAGCGTTGCATGTCGATATAGGCCCATCCATTCTTATTCCATGAAACAATTTCCCCGCCGTATCCTAAAGCAATAAATCTTTTGCCGATCAGGTCACCAATAGGCCTGTGCCCGTGGGCATAGTTGAAAATGAGTTCCGTCCGGCTGAAATTGCCTTGCAGCGGATCAACCCTTATTGCATCATCCGATGTCACAATGCCCAGAAAGGTCGCTTCCGGGCCAACTATATAAGTGAACTCTTTGGCTTTCTTTAAATCTTCTCCTCTTCGGATATCGGCAATGCTATCTAATTCGTTGTACCTTTTAGTTATGTAGTCCCTGAGCTTTCCCGAAGACAGAAGCGGCAATATCTCCAAGTCTCCCCTGTCACCCAATTCCTGCTCCATAACGACCCATTTCCCATCATCGGGATTCTTGCCAAGTTTTACTTTGCCCTCGAATACTTTATTGGAAACAGGCAGTCCCGAAAGCATGGGCTTAATGGCATATTGGAAAGTGAAAGCAATGATCGACCAGTTTTCCTGGGTATAGGATTTCTTGTATGTAATCCGCTGAAGCTCTCTTTCGGCTATTTGGCATCGCGTCTCGTTGTCTTCTCGAAGGAAATGCTTTTCCAAATCACTTGAATAATTAGGAAGCGCGCAGAACATATATCCAAAAGGAGCATTGCGGACATTGGACCGGTAAAAAGGAACGGAATTCTCTTTAAATGTCAAATACCCTTTTTCCAGTAGGAAGCCATAGAATTTTTCGCTCTCATTATCAACGCTTCCAAGCGTGTTCACATATGGGCTGAAGCTACCTCCGGGAGCGGCACAAGATTGATTCTGGGTGAGCATACGAACAGTAATATCCTTGAATGAAGGCGAATTGAAATACACTCTCATGCCTTCACTTTTCGCGGTGCACGATAGCAGGGAGGAAACAATAAGATAGAGCCAAAAACAGGCCTTAAAAGATAGCTTCATGATTCCTCCATTTCAGGGATATTTCAAGCTTAAGAATTCCATCACCAGCTTACTCTCCACAGATGTCTTATTCAGCCCTCTATTTTATTTCCCCTCATGCCGTAGAATTGTATTTCTTATCCAGAGTATCGCTACCGAGCCGAATCTATGTTGCTTGTTTTTCCACCATTTTGCTGGCAATGGCTTCCGCCTGCTGGTTGATTATTTTGCTTTGTTCGACCTTCCTGTAAGTCATCAGGGATTGCAACGTGGCGCAAAAAAGAAAGAAGAATCCCACTCCCATGAGAGGAATGGTTGCGAAACCGACTAAGCAAAGGATTGAATTGACAATACCGGCAAAAACCCTACCCTGCATGAAAAGATAAACAGGCGGTAAGAAAATAGCGAAAAACCACATAAGAATTATCCTCCTTTAGGTTTTGCTCCCGGAATACATTCCGGAACTACTTGTTAAAAGCCTTTCTTGACAACTTTCTCCCTCAGATTAGCCTGAAACAGAGGCTTCTTCACTTTACATAATAATCAGCAAAGGTATGGTTCGCCGAGAATGCACGCTGCCAATTCCACAGTTAAGGACACCAGTACCCTGCAATATTCAACTCTCTTTCGATATCCTTTATTTTTCTTCCTGTAACTTTCGTCTTATAGACTCCGGGCCTGGGAAAATTCGCCTCTTGCAGCGTTATACTTTGTTTTTTCCCGTCGTCATCGACTTTCGTAACAACGGCAACATGTCCATTTTTTCGAAAAGGACCGTTTTTGACCTCGATAATTGCAACACACCTCTTTTTGGGTTTGTTGCTGTTTATGATGTGTAGTTTTGCAGGGTATGATGTCAGATCTACATGAGGCATACCGCGAGCTACAGTTCTGGCATATGCGACACAATTATCTCCGTGGGGGCCTCCGATGGGCTCTCTTGAGATCTCCCCAAAAGTCGGCTGAGCTGTCATTAACAAAAAAAGAAACAACAAAGGTGTTGCCAGTGAGAAAGTAAAGTTTCTCATTTTATCCCTCCTTTTAATACCCCGCCTCTTTCGCCAGGCTTCTAAATACACTATCGGCATCCGTTCCATAGCTGTTCCTGAAGGCCACTCTGATTTTATCCAGATTGCCGCGCAATCCGGGCTTGACCTCTTCCAGGGCCGTCTTGCTCCTCCTCAGCAGATCCACCAATTCATCCCTCTTGATCAGATTGGTGCTGTATCTCCTGCCCCATTCGTCTCCCATCACTTTAAAGGCCTGGTGATAGATTTCCGTTTTAAGAGCTACATCCGATGGAATATCCAGGGCACCGAGAGCCTTTCCCTTGCTGTAATCGATGAAAAGCAGGGTTCCGCCTTCGGACACCTGCTTCATAACCGCGCCTTCTTTCAGCATTTTTCTCGTCGCATTATATTTGGTCTTGTACACCTCGATAAACTTGTTTATGAATTTCTCCCTGTCCGCCTGCGAGCCTTCCGATATCAACGTTATAAAAACATCGATGGCTTGCTTGAGGGTAGTCGCCCAGCCGTCCTCAAAGCTATTGATTACCTTGACAAATCCATCACCTGTCAACTCACCTATTTTTTCAGCCGCTGTCGTAAGATTGGGACCCAGTACAAGGTCTGCCGTCCTGTCCTGGTATCCGAGCCTGTATCCTTTTTTAAATGCATCCTTGAGGTCTGAATGCACCCAGAAGAAATCGAGATAATTCGGGGCGATCAGCGCATCGACAAATTGCTGGTCTATTTCCCCCGGTCTCAGCCTCTCTTTTTCTTTCCAGTTCCAATGCCTCGCCCCCCATCTAAGCCCCTCTGCCTCATACGATGCAACTGTTTTTTCGATTTTTGTATTCTCAAACATATTGAGATTCAACCCTCCCGGAGTGACACACCCCCCGAGAAGAGAAACGGCAACCAACAGGACTACGCCTAAGACAATACGTCTCATTTTACTCTGCATTCTTATGCCTCCCCTTTATAAATTCAGCACCCGGTGAAAGCCCCGGGGACAATCCGTCGATAACTCCTGCGGAAATCCTTTCCCCCTTCCTTCTTTTAAAGTATTCTCATAATTATTTATTTCGCTGTTTATCAGGGCTTTTATCTTTAAACCCCCTTATTAATAGCACAGTGCAATAATGATGTCAATATAAATAGCATAGTGTAATTGTGTTGAATAACAACCTGCTATTAGGATATTTCATGAAAAAAAGGAATACCGTTGGCGGCAACATCAGGAGGTTAAGGGAAAAGGCGGGAATTACGCAGGAAGAGCTTGCCCTGAGGAGCGGGTTATCTCAAGGCTACATAAACCAACTGGAACACGGAAAGAGAAACTATACGCAGAAATCCCTGGAACTCATAGCTGATGCATTGTCGACACCGGTGCAGGAGTTCTTCAGGGAGAAAACGAAAGAGCCGGTACCTGCTGTCGCAGAAGAAGCTGTTCGTTACAAAACCAAAAGTGCCTATAAGAAAGAGTTTCTGAAAGTCCTGAACGATCTGCCGGAAAATATCATTGACCATTATCTCACCCTTTTAAAATTAGAGAGTGAGTTGTTGAAAAAAGAGGGGAGATAATCCCGTATTCGTAAAAGGAAATCCGGGACACCCTCGTTTTTAGTATGTCATCGCAAATCAGGAGACAGCGCGAAAACAAAAAATCCCGCGGTAATCGTTAGTTACCGCAAGATTTTGCTTTTTAGACATTAGAGCTTCCCCATCTTCCGGATTATTTCTTCTTCAGCGTCTCTTCCAGCATCAGGATGTATTTCGTGTAGCTGAAACCGAACTTCATCAACTCTATCTCGTCGCTTTTGATCTTTTCCAGGGTCTTTTCGTCCACATCGAACATCTCGAGAAACTTGCTCTCAAAAACAAATCTCCTGAACCTGTCCACATCGTAGCTGGCCATATAAAAGGCCTTCTGCTTCTTATCATCCAACTCGTGACCTGGGAGATTCTTTCTGAACAGTATATCCTTCCACCCCCTGTTCATTTCATCGTAAATATCGACACCCTGATCGTCTCTCCAGCTTTTTATCGTCCACTCGTTGTCCTCTTTAAAGCCAAGGCAATGCTCTTCTTTGACAAAGAAGTAAAACTCCTCGGTAATTACTTCATTGATCTTCTCATCCATCTTCTTCAAGGAGGCCTGGCCTACCGGGTAGTATCTGCAGTTCGCCGGCCTGTCCGTGTAGATGGTGCAGCCATCGGCGGTTACAAAGGGACACTTTTTCTCGGCGTCCTCATTCATCTTCAGGAATACGAAGGGGTGAGAGGTCTTTTCATCGATTTCTACATAGGTATACTTTTGCAGGAACTCACCGGATGATATATCCATTCTCTTTTTCAGCCGGACGATGTCGTAGGGCGTCAGCATAATATCAATATCGCTGCAGCATTTTGTAAAGCATCCGATTCCCTTGTGGCACCTGAACTTAAATCTTGTATCGAGCGAAAGCCTTACGGGCTCTACATGTTTCATGCTTAACATAGTTTTCCTCCAGAGAAGATTTTGTTTATTTTAACATGGAAAGAGCAGGAAAGGGGCGTTTAATCGGCGGAAGCCGGTTGTTTTTATTTGTCCCCATTATGCCCAAAATCAATTTTCTTTTGGTTTGAATGCCTTAGGGATACCCTTGACAAGAACGCCTGAAATAGGGTAATTTATATACTCGCTCTTTGATAACGTACTAAATACGTGCGTGGTGAACTACAAGTAACAAAGCTTCAATTATTTCAAGAAAACAGGAAAAAACTTTTGAGAGTTTGATCCTGGCTCAGAACGAACGCTGGCGGCGTGCTTAACACATGCAAGTTGAACGGGGTTAAGTAGTGTAGCAATACACTATTTAACTTAG
>JAJZPZ010000067.1 GCA_021847795.1 Nitrospirota bacterium | reverse complement strand
CGTCGACGCTCAGAACCGCAAGGGATGCCTGCTCAAGGGCATATTCACAAAGGATAAGGGCCTCTTCAGCAAATTCCTCATTATAAAGCTGCTCGATGCTGTCTATTGCCCGGTTTACTCCTTCCGCATATTCGTACATGTCATGATATCCGATGTGCCCGGGGGTGTGGAAGGCTGCCCTGACATTTTTGCGGTAAGCCTCTATATCAATTCCTTGGGCACTCTCCTTGGCGATTTTGAGCGCCAGTTCCTCCCTCAGTTGACCGTTGCTCTTTATCTGTTCCATAAGCATACCAATAAGGAACTTTGTATCCTGCCCTTCCAGCCATGTGCGAATGTCCTTCATGGTAACTTCCCTGAGAGAGGAAGAAGAACGCCTTGATGATGACCGGGCTGTTGTTTCTTCATCTGCGATATGAGCCGACTCCGCTATCCATGCCAGCCCAAGAGCGACACAGTGCTTGCAGAAGTCGCCGTCACGGCCAACGGGGCATGTGCAGGAATAATGAAGCCTCTCTTTTCCCTCCGGTAAGGTGACGGCTTTAAGGCGGGTCTCGTATGTATGCATGCCCCGGACATTTGCAGAGATAGCCCCGTTTTTCTCGGTAACAGGACCCACAAGTCCGCTCTCAAAATAATCCTCCCCGCGGCTGAAAGAGCGGCTTCCGGCAAGACTTGCAAGATTCCGGCGCGTAATTATTTCATCAAGCTTCATCTTGGCACTCCCTCAGGAATATGTCTTCTTTTTGGGCGGTTTTCACCACATTCTTACCTCATAAGGTTACTTAAAAATATTATACTTCAGCTATCATCTTTTGTAATCACCAGCACATGCCCGGGACCTTTGGCTCCCAATGGAAGAGGAGCAAGCCTTGCTTCAGTCTCCTATACTAAGGTGATTTTGATATAATAAACGGATTGAAGGTGAAAGAAGGAGCTTGATGTCCGTCGCTATACTCTATATTACCGACAGGGGCCATACGCTTGCGAAAAGGCTCACGGGGCTTTACCCGGAGGCCAGGATCGTAAAATTCAGTTCCGGCACAGTTCCCGCTCTCTGGAAAGAGAGTAAAAATCTCATTTTCATCATGGCCACCGGGATCGTCGTGCGGACCATCGCACCGCTGCTGCAGGGGAAGCACGTGGACCCGGCAGTTGTCGTGCTTGATGAAAAAGGAATGTTTGCCGTCAGTCTTCTCAGCGGACATCTTGGCGGCGCAAATGAGCTTGCAAAAGAGATTGCGAATTTTCTCGGCTCTGAAGCAGTGATAACAACAGCTTCTGATGTGAATACTATGCCCTCGATAGACCTATGGGCCCGAGATAATGACCTCACCATAGAAAATTGGAGCCTTGTCCCGCAAATAGGAACGCGATGTATCAATAACGGGACATTAAGAGTGTACACTGATGTCGGCATAGAACTGCCTGACGAGTTTTTGAAAGTAAGTGATCCGCGATTTGCAGATCTGTTCATCACAAACAAGAGGGATGTATATTCAACCTCTGCAGTACGTGTGTCCGGAGAGAGTACTCAATGTTCTGCAGGCGCATGCCGCGTGAAGGGGCAACTATACCTGAGACCCAAAAATCTTATCCTCGGCATCGGATGCAATAGCAACACACCGGCAGATGAAATAGAGCAGGCTGCCAGGAGGACATTGGATGCATATAATTTATCCTTCGCATCCGTTCACTCCATCGCAACTATCGACATAAAGGGCAATGAACCCGGGCTTAAGGCCTTTGCGGAAAAGCACACCCTTGGCATTGTCACTTTTACCCCTGATGAGCTGAACAGGGTAGAGGGGATAGCAAAGTCAGAAGCTGCATTAAAAGCAACCGGAGCACATGCCGTGGCAGAGCCCGCAGCATTTCTCTCCTCCGGAAGCAATGTCTTGCTTGTTTCAAAACAGAAGATCGGGAACGTGACCATAGCAGTAGCTGAAAAAAGGTTCGGAGGACAGAAAGAGGAGAAAAAGGTGAGCGTAAAAGAAAAGAATTCAGCCGCAGAAAAGATGGGGGCATCCGGCAAGATCTACATTGTCGGCACAGGACCGGGCAGTATTGAGCACATAACGCCCCATGCACAGGACGCGATAAGGAAATCAGACATCATAGTTGGATACGGAACGTACATTGATCTCATAGGGGAGCTGATTAAAGACAAGGAAGTATTCTCTACCGGCATGACAAAAGAAACAGACCGATGCAGAAAGGCCGTGGAATTAGCCCTTGAGGGCAAGACCGTTGCTGTTATAAGCGGCGGAGACCCCGGCATTTATGCAATGGCAGGACTGGTATTCGAACTGATAAAAACCCGTGATGAGTTATCCGTAATGAGTAATGAGTTAAAAGATTCTGCCCTTTCTTCTGACGCATCACGCATCACGCCTCGCGCATCACGGTCTTTATCTGTTGAGGTCATTCCCGGCATATCCGCACTCAATGCCTGCGCAGCCCGCCTTGGCGCGCCGCTCATGCACGACTTCGCATCCATCAGCTTGTCGGACAGGCTTACCCCGTGGGACCTGATAGAGAAAAGACTTGAGGCCGCTGCAATGGCGGATTTTGTCATTGCCCTGTACAATCCGAAGAGCAAAGGCCGTGCAGAGCACATCGGCAGGGCCAGGGAGATCATTGCAAAGCACAGGGCGCCCGGGACTCCGGTGGGCATAGTCAAAGGCGCAATGAGAGAGGATGAAAAAATCGTCATCACGGACCTGAAGGCCATGCTCGATCACGATATCGACATGCAGACAACAGTGATAATAGGCAATTCCAAGACCTTTCTCTGGAACAACCTGATAATTACACCGAGAGGATATGAGAACAAAAAACAGTGACAAGTTACCAGTAACGAGTAACGAGTTAAAGACTAAGGGAGAATCCGGAGACTCGTTGCCCAATGGTAAGGTTGCCTTCCTCTGGGATGAATCGTTTCTATGGGGGCTGATGGCCTGCAAGGCCCTCAGGGCCGACGGACTTCCCTTTGAGCTTATGCGGGCTGAGGACATCAGGAAAGGGGCTCTTTCGGGCCGCAAAATGCTCTTTGTGCCCGGGGGATGGGCATCGAACAAATTAAAGGCACTTGGGGACAATGGAGTTGACGAGATACGGAAATTTGTCAGGGATGGCGGAAACTACCTCGGGTTTTGCGGCGGGGCAGGACTTGCCACTCTCGACGGCATAGGGCTTCTCCCGATCAAAAGAAAACCGACAAAGGAGCGGGTCCCCAGTTTCAGCGGGAGAATAAACCTGACCACCTCGGAGCACCCTCTCTGGCGCGGCATAGCAGACCCGGTGTTCCATGCATGGTGGCCTTCGCAATTTATCATTGAAGATCAAGGCATTCAGGTCCTGGCCTCTTATGGGGCCGCCTCTTCAGACTCTTTCAGTTCGGACCTGAATACCGGGGATGTAGCAGATCATGGCAGTTGGCCGGAGATGGAGCAAAAGTATCGTATCAACCTCGACCCCCGGCGCCTGGTCAATGATCCTGCAGTAGTCGGAGGCCTTTTCGGCAAAGGCAGGGTGATCCTTTCTCTTATCCATTTTGACACACCGGATGACCGGAACGGGGCTGCTGCCTTGAGAAATGCCTGGGATTATCTTGCTAAAGACAGTAACGAGTCACAAGTAACGAGTAACGCTAAAGGCAGTAATAAGTTACAAGTAACAAGTAACAAGTTAAAGACCAAAGGAGAATCCGGAGACTCGTTACTGTCTTCCGGGCTTGAGGCAGCGATTTCCGAGCTGGTTGCGCTCGGAGCGAGAAATTTTCTATGGTTCTGGAGAAATCCCATGCTCCTTCAATGGAGGAGAGGGATAAGAGGACTCGAATACTGCACCCTGCACGTCCTGATACGAGAGATTGCCGGAATTCTCCGGGCAGACCACTCTTTTCCCGGCGCCACGGCTTCGGGACTCTCTATCGAAAACAGCCTGGACACTATCAGTAAAATGCTGCTCCCCTTTCTCGAACGCGCAAAGCGCCTCCTGGTCCTCGAAAGGCTTGCATTGCAAAGCGGGCACATCACCTATGAGAGGTGCGATGATCCTGAAATCCGGGAGATAAGGACAGAACTCTTCTCCCATTCAAAAAGCTATGGCGGGCAGTTCAAAATACTTATCGACGAGATCGATATGTTACTCTATTCCCTGCTGAAGCAGCAGGCTTCATAGGAGTTCGGCAGCTTTGAGAACATGGCCCCTGACCTCCTCGTCAAACAATACAGATGCGTGGTTAACGTGGAAATTATAATGATCATCAGCATAGGGCAGGACTGCACTGGCAGCCGAAACCATACCGTCCCCACAGCCTTCTCTCAATTCTTCAGGAATGAGTCCGGACGGGATTACTTTCGATAAGAGCTCGAACAACGGAAGCCCTCCCCCTATGCGCACAAAATCAGGATTAGTTCCGCCAATCGAAATATAGCGGGTCCCTTTCTGTTTGCTGTCCCTGAGATTCTTAAAAAAATCCGAATCCGGAAGCATCTCCCTGAGCCCTTTCCCATCCAGGAAGCGAAGAATTTTATGTACCGCCGAGTTTATGTCCTCTTTCCTGATTCCCTTCAGGATGTATTCAAGAGATGAGCCGATTGGAGACAGATAGGCTGCCCATTTCGCCATGGTGGTGCCGTGGTGGGGCGAAGCAAGAGTAATTACGCACCGGACCAGATTATCCCCTTTTTCCAGGTACTTTCTTGCTATCAGCCCGCCCCTGCTGTGGCAGATAAGCAGAATGCCTTCTCCCGCATACTCCTTATACTCAGCGATGAGCCCGCGCAGTTCATCAACCGCTATTTCTATTGGTCCGGCAGGTCTTTTCTGGTTCCAGAGCAATACCGAAAACTCCCTGTCCTGCAAGTCCATAAATGCCGTCCTCGCATTCGGCCCAACCCCTTTGACCAACGATTTCAATGGGTAAAGTCCTCCCATCACTTTTGTCTTCTGCGGGTCGCTCCAGATGCTGATATCAATACCCATTCCGCTGACAAAAATCGCCAGCGGCCTGTCATTTCTCCCCCTATGGAACATTCTTTCCGGCGCCATTTCTTAATGTAATTATAAGCATTTTTGTATTGACAATTTTGATACATTATTGATATAAAATAAGTTACACCTTGAAAATTTTCCTTTTTTATTTTAATAAAGTCTGTATATCAGACTAAAACGACCAGGAGGAGGTGCAAGCGTGAAATTAGGTGTATTTATGAGCAGTTTCGAGTCAGGCTCCGATGTCCTCGACAGGTTAACCGCTGAGAAGCTGGGAATTATTCTCGTCGGCAATGGCGTTTATCATGCAGCTGTCAAAGACAGCGGAAAAGAGTCCCCCATTTTTAAAAAATCTGCGAATTTTTATGTTTTGGCAGAAGACCTCGAAAGCAGGGGTTTTAATGCTTCAAATGTAGACAGCCGCGCAAAGGTTGTCAATTACGGCGATGTTGTTGATCTCATATTTAACGATTACGAAAAAATAATTTGGATATAGGAGGGAGGTAGACGTGGGAAAATTGACTATAGGCTGTTTTTCATCGCTCGTAGGATCATTATCTCTTGATTTTGGCGTAAAACTCTCACAAGCTGCCGTTCAGAAAGGGCACACGGTAGACTTCTGGGTTTCAAGCAACGCAACCATGCTTTCAAAGAAGGGCCAGAGGGCATTCAAAGACTACTCCGCATTGGCAAAGCCGCTTTCCGAGCTTTTTGCAACCGGCAAATTCAAGGCAACAGCCTGTGAAGCCTGCGCAGAAGCAAGGGGCTACGGGAAAGAAGACACTATGGAAGGCTGGATCCGGAAAAGCATGGACTGGTATCTTGCCAGCGCCTTCAGCGCTGACAGAGTGCTCCTCATGGGGGGTGATTAATATGGCTACAATAAAAAAACTCGCATTCGTCGTCAGATCACTTCCTTATAAAACCGAAGCTTCAAGACTGGCATTCACCCATGCAATTGCAAGCCAAACAGTTGAAATATACCTGGAAGACGGGGAGAATATTGAACCAGTCCTCTGCTTTATCGGGAATGGCGTAATGAATTGCCTCAAGAACCAGCAGGCCATGAAGCACTACGGGATTACCAGCAACGAGCAGCACATGAAGAATTCTCTTCTTCTCGACCTTAAGGTCATGATATGCAAGGAAGATCTCGATAAGTTCGGCATAAAGGAAGATGCGCTTATCATGGATGCAGAGGACATCGGGGGAGAAACAAAGGCCCAGATTGTCCCGTACAGTGAAATTCAGAAAGAGCTGGAAGCCGTCGATCATATCCAGCTCTTCTAAAAAAATTCAAGGAGGAACAAAAAATGGCAGATTTAAAGTCACAGACACCGACAGAGACACTTGATGTGCTGGGAAGGGTTTGCCCTTACCCCTTAGTCCTTACCAAGAAGCAGCTGGAGAAACTGGCAAGCGGCGGATTGCTCAAGATTCTTTGCGATGCGCCTGCATCTGCTGAGGATTCGCTTCCGAGGTATGCCGAAAAGCAGGGGTATCCCATTGAAGTAATCAAACTCGAAGACAAAGGCTACTGGGAAATCTACATCCAGAAGAAATAGTCTTGCCGCATTAAATAAAAAAAGGAGCACATTCCGTGCTCCTTTTTTTATCCTGTTAACGCAGCCTGGCTTACATTTCGTTTATCGTTATAGCTGCTGTCGGGCAAACGCTAAGACATGTCTCGCAGAAAACACATTCTGATGTCTGATGGGGGTCGCTCTTCCCATCCGACATCTTGAATACCACCTGGGGACAATTGTTGACACACTCTTCACAGCCCTCACACTTTGCTGCATCCACTGTTACCATATACATTGTAAATCACCTCCTCAATAAAATCAGATTTTAATTTAAACGATTCGCTTTGCAAATGTCCACACACGCAAATCCAAATGCCCCATATATATGCCTTCTGCTCCATAAGGCCCCGGGGAAGGGAATTTAAAAGAGGACAAACCCTCCTGAATACATTACATTTCGTTTATGGTTATAGCTGCTGTCGGGCAGACGCTCAGACAGGTCTCGCAAAAAACACATTCTGAAGATTGATATGGATCGCTTTTCCCGTCAACCATTCTGAAGACTGCCTGGGGGCAATTGCTGACACACTCCTCACACCCTTCGCATTTCCCTGCATCTACAGCTACCATGTACACTACAAATCACCTCCTGTTTTTCGTTATATTTTAAAATTTAATCCCTGGAAAAATCAAATTAATTATCTGTTTTCCCCAAAACAATAAGGGCCCATTCCATTGCAGAATGGGCCCTTACAGGCCAGCTCATATGTCAGCCGATTAATGAGGGATTTCAACGCCCTCTGTTTCTTCTTTTACCGCAATGGCCACTTTATAGAGAACAGTAAGCACCAGGAAGCCTATTGCATAAACTCCCAGGCTGATCATAAGCTCAGGCAAAGTCGGCGTATACTCGACAACCCGTTCAAAAGGGTTCGGCACGAAACCGCCGATAACCAGTCCCATTCCCTTGTCTATCCATGCCGAGACAAACACCGAAATCAGCGCTATAGGCAGGATGCTCTCGTTTCTGCGGGTGCCCGGGTATATCAATAATGCCAGGCCCACAAAGGCAAGGATAGTGGCAGACCACATCCACGGGACAAGCCTTGAGTGGCCTTCGAGCCCGAGGAAGAGGTATTTGAGCGGATGCATGTGCCCTGGTATATTGCTGTAGAAAGCAGTAAACACTTCCAGCAGAAAGAAGAACACGTTTATGGTCATTGCATAGGTGACGATCTTTGCCAAAGACTGGAGAGCCTCTTTGCCCGGATCAAACTTGCTGGTTTTCCTCACAATAAGAGCAAGGAGAATAAGGAGCGCCGGTCCGGCTGCAAAAGCCGATGACAGGAAACGAGCTGCCATGATTGCAGTCAGCCAGAGATGCCTTCCGGGAAGACCTGCATAAAGAAAAGCTGTGACCGTATGGATACTGGCTGCCCAGGGTATGGAAAGATATATAAGGGGTTTTACCCAGGCCGGAGGAGCAACCTCTTTGCGCTCTGCACCAAGTGTCGTCCACCCGATGACCAGATTCAATGTAAGATATCCTATCAGGACAATCATGTCCCAAAACATGACCGAGTTCGGGGTCGGGTGCAGCATGACGTTCATGACCCTTGTGGGCTGCCCCAGGTCAACGAAAATAAAGAGCACGCACATGATAACGGCGGAGATAGCAAGGAATTCTCCGAGGATGACGATCCTCCCGAACTTTTTATAGTTGTGCAGATAATAGGGTATGACCAGCATTACAGCTGAGGCTGCAACGCCGACGAGAAAGGTAAACTGGGCGATGTAAAAGCCCCAACTGACATCCCTGCTCAGTCCGGTTATGGTCAAGCCATACTGATATTGAAAGAGATAGGCAATAACGCCTGCCCCGATCACTGCAAGCAGGAAGAATACCCATCCCCAGTATCTCCGACTTCCGCTTAACGCCTTCTCAAGCATTTTCATTCCCTCCTATGATGTAATAAATACTGGGCTGTGTCCCAAGCTCGGGTCTGCGGCGGATAGTATAATTTTTGCCGATAAGCTTTCTGACCTCGGAGTTAGGGTCCTCAAGATCACCGAACACAATTCCGCCGTTCGATGCCTCAACACAGGCAGGCATTTTGCCTTTTGCAAGCCTTTCATAGCACCCTGTGCATTTTTCCACAACTCCCTTGGTCCTTGTCGGGAATTCCGGGTCCAGGTGTTTAATGAAGGGCTGCCCGTTTGCGTCTGTCCCGCGTGGATCTCTGAAATTGAAGCTTCGCGCGCCGAAAGGACATGCAGCCATGCAGAACCTGCACCCGATGCAGCGGTGCATGTCCATCATGACAATTCCGTCCTTCCTCTTGAATGTGGCCTTGGTCGGACAGACCCTCACACAGGCAGGATAAGCGCAATGGTTACAAAACACCATAAAAGGCTTTCCTTTCATCTCCTCTGTCGCATACTCATTTTCCTGTCCCGGGAAAACGTGCTCATAATCATCCTTCCATATCCACTTAACCTCGTCCTTCGGATTGCCGAAGTCAGGGACATTGTGGATATCATGACACGAGGCGATTACCCTCTTGACATCGGCCTCGCTCTTGAACTTGCTCATATCCACTACAAAGCCCCATCTTTTGGCTGTCAGTCCTTCAGGATTCGGCTCCATCTGGGATGCTTCCAGATCGCCCTTCCTGAGCCCATTGACAACTGCTGTGCCTCCAATGCCCAGTATGGTAGAGATTCCGGCTATTTTTAAAAACTGTCTTCTATTTATGCTCATGACTCTTTCTCCTTCGGCGCGATATGGCAATCCCAGCAGTAAGGCTTAACAGCCATATAATTGTGGCATTCATCGCAGAATTTCTTCTTGTTCGAATGGCAGCGCATGCATGTGTTTTGAAGACTCATGTCGAACTTTTTCCCTTCTGAATTCACATAAACCCTGACGTTATCGCGGACAACGGAGTCCCTCCAGTTGTTCAGGAGCTGCATATGCTCAGCCCTCATGAACTCCTTGGGTTCCACGCACTTCCTGTCCTGTTTCGCCAGCTTCATGATCTCCGGCGTATCGAGTTTCGGATCTGGTTTGGCAACTGCTTTCCCCATATTGTAGAAGAAAGGGAATGTGGCCAGGCCGAAAAAGATCGCAAGCCCTATCAGTATTTTACCTGCATTATACATTCTCGCTACCCTCCTTTTCCGGAAGGGGCTCAAGGCGCATATCCTGTGTCCTCTCCTTCTCCCCTTTCATTATCAGAGCGTTCCCAACCAATTCATGGACACCCGCGACTCCCACACCCGGGACCCAGTAATCCATCGAGGCTGAAAGAGTAGCCCTGTCAATCGCACAGACATTGGCCAGCAGGTTCACGCCATATCTTTCATGAACATATTTGACCGCATTCGCCCTGGGGAACCCTCCCCGCATCCTCAATTCCATATTCTCCGAAGCATTCAAGCCTGTGCCGCTTCCGCAGCAGAAGGTCTTTTCCCTGATGGTATTTTCCGGCATCTCGTGGAAGTGGTTGCAGACATTATTGATAATATACCGCGGTTCTTCCAGAAGGCCCATGCCCCGTGAGGTATTGCAGGAGTCGTGGAAGGTCACATTCAGGTGGTCGTTCCGGCTCTTGTCCAGTTTCAGTTTGTTATGCTTGATCAGGTCTGCGGTAAATTCCGCGATATGGACCATCTTCATGGACTTTGCATTATCGAAGACCGTTCCGGTGATCGGGGATTTCGGGACCTCCATAAAATCAGCAGGGCCGTTCCATGTGTCCATGTACTGGCTGAGCACCCTCCACATGTGTCCGCATTCTCCTCCGAGTATCCACTTGACGCCCAGCCTCTTTGCCTCGGCATATATCTTGGAGTTCAGCCTCTTTGCCATTTCATTGGATGTGAAGAAGCCGAAGTTTCCGCCCTCCGATGCATAGGTGCTCCAGGTGTAGTCGAGCCCGAGTTCGTGGAAGAGCATGAGATACCCCATCGCCGTGTATGTGCCCGGGTTGGCGAAGAGGTCGCCCGACGGGGTGACAAAGAGTATCTCGGCCCCCTTCCTGTTGAAGGAAGGCTCTATCTTAATGCCTGTCAGGGTCTCTATGTCATCGAGGAAGAACTCGATACTGGATTTGATCGTATGGGGCTCAAGGCCGAGATGGTTGCCTTTCATGTAGCAGGCTGCAACAGGTCCGCCGATCCAGCCGAGCTGCAGGCCGATCATATTCATGAGTTCCCTGCCCATCATGGTGATTTCCGCGGTATCAATGCCATAAGGACAGAATACCGAGCAGCGGCGGCATTCAGTGCACTGGTAAAAGTAGTACCACCACTCTTTCAGCACGCCGACCGTAAGGTCCCGCGCTCCGGCCAGCTTTCTCAGTATCTTGCCGGCAAGGGTGAAATTCCCCCTGTACACGGACCGGAGGAGTTCCGCCCTCAGTACGGGCATGTTCTTCGGATCTCCCGAGCCGATAAAGAAATGGCACTTGTCTGCACAGGCGCCGCACCTTACGCAGATATCCATGAAAAGCTGGAAGGAACGGTATTTGCCGAGAAGGTCTTTCATCCCCTGGAGGATTATCTGCTCCCAATTGTCAGGCAGCTTCCAGTCGTCGTCCTTTGCCGACCATGCCCTTCCGTAGGGGAATCCGACTGTTTCAAGGTCCTTCGGCTTTGCTGAATGGCAAAACATATGCTCTCTGAATTCGACAGGGGTTTCTGTCCACTCCGTTTTCGGAGGGGTGTAACGTATCTTTGCAAGATCTTTTGGTTTCGCTGAAAATTTTGCCATAGTTACTCCTTCTCGACCGGGATTCCGGCCGCTTTCATTTTATCCCTGAAGTCATTCTCATATTCGTCATAGGTATGGATATGGACAGGATAGTTCCACGGGTTGATATGCCGCACCTCGCGACTGTCATTCGGCATATTCCTTGTCGGGCTCATAAAGACCCCCGCCATGTGTACCAGCTTACTGAAGGGGAAGTAAGCAAAGAGAACGCTGATGAGGAACAGGTGCACATAAAATATGCTGCTGATCCCCTTGGGAATAACAGGCGTGAAACTGACCAATCCCATGGTCAACTGTTTTACACTTACGATATCAACCCTGACAAAATACCGCATGAGAACACCTGAAACAGCTATCCCGAAAATCAGGAAGAGGGGGAAGTAGTCTGCAGGGAGCGATATATAGCGCACGCTTGGGAGATAAACCCTTCTGGCGAAGAGGAACGTTACAGCGCCCAGTAGCAACGCGTCAGTTATATATAAAAGTGGTATCCCAATCTGCAGGAAGCTGTCCAGGCTTTCGATGATATGGATAGGAAGGGGGACACCCTGTGCGAAAAATCTGAAATGCCTGATCAGGATAATGAGAAAAGACCAGTGGAAAGCCAGCCCCGCCATCCAGAGCCACTTGTCGGACCCATAGGTAAGTTTCGGACCTTCCCTCAACTCGGTCTTTATGTTCCTGAAGAGAGAGCGGAAGAAGAACACTTCGAGTGCCATCCTCGCCATAACCCAAAGGGTAGTGGAAGGATTTTCCAGCTTGTTCTGTTTAATCCACGGGAGCGATTTCTGCTGCCCGCAGGTTGTGGGGATACTGAAAGGCACAGGAGAGCGTCCCCACTTCACGACACGGTAAATAATCCCGGCAATGAAGACGGTGACAGCAGCATAGGGGATAATAACCCCGAAGAGGAACTGCTGGTTGCCCATATTCACGCCTGCCAGGGCAAGCAAGACAAGAATTACTACTGCGAAGAAGGGAATTAAGGTTTTCATGTAGTTACCTCTTTTCGTTTTATATTATCAGTCGTTCTGCTGTGGGCCCGGTTCCTCGACCTCACATACCAGATTTGCTCTTTGCAATAACCTGTATGTCAATCTCTTTGTTTCATTGGCTTTGAGATCATATATCTTCTCGCGGCATTGCATATATATGTCAAAAGACATAAGGACCAAGGTATCAATCTTATCCTCAAGAAGCGACAACTCCTTAATGAACGAATCCATCCTCTGACTTTTCTCAAGCTCCTCACGGATCAATTTTTTCAGAGACAGGATAAAGGCAACAGCCTGTGATGCGGCAATGTCCTGGACTGCCCTTATTCTTATGATATTGTCGAGGGGGGTAGAAAACTCCTGCAAATCGCTTCCGCTCAGTAGCCCATTGAGGATACTTTCCATGCCTTGGTGGATCGTGTGCCCTACCGGATTGGCAAATTGATTATTTTGTTTTTGAAGAAAGTTTTTGGTGTCGGCAGGATACGTCTCCAGTACTACGTCAAACCATCTTTCTAAAATGGCAGGTCTCTTTTCTGATAAGAGATTACTCAGCTTCATACGTAGTCCGGGATGCTCCTTAAAGTTCCAGACCAGTCACGTTTTCTCTCTGAGCATCTGCCCGGAATCACTGTCATTGCGAGAGCGCAATTTCTCTTCATACGTTGTCCATGATCCCATTTTAACAAAGTATTATCTCCCCTTTGAATAAAGTACGAGGAAGGAGGGTCACTCCTTCCTCATAATAAGGCAATCTCTATACGCAACCTGTCGGCTTCGGCAAGCCTGCATATCTACATGCCTGCTTTGCGGGTCCGTCCGGGAACAGCTCATAAAGGTACTTTGTGTTGCCTTTATCGGGTCCCATAA
Organism: Nitrospirota bacterium; assembly: GCA_021847795.1. Taxonomy (GTDB): domain Bacteria; phylum Nitrospirota; class Thermodesulfovibrionia; order Thermodesulfovibrionales; family Dissulfurispiraceae; genus JAMCVZ01. The sequence continues at coordinate 3,305 of JAJZPZ010000067.1, read as the reverse complement.
CCTTGCCGACCTCTTTTACGAGGATCTTTATCATAGGAGCGATCTGGTATTTCTGATAATAATCCCTCAGGAAGTTGATGATCTCCCAGTGAGAATCCGAAAGGTCAATCCCATCGCCCTTAGCCATTGCTAAAGCGATGTCCTTGTTCCACTCGTCGAGGTTGATCATGTAACCGTCCTCATCCACCTCAACTTGTTTTCCTGCAATTTCCATACTTGGCATTTCTTTTTCCTCCTTTTTAGTTATATGAGTTTTTTAACGAATATGCTACTGGTAACTGTTTATTCTACCCCTCTTGTCAAAACTTAAAGTCAAAAAGTAAAAGTCTAATCAACATAATATAGATTTACAAGCCAGGTCAAATAAATAAATATTATAGTTCCATTTGATTGATTTATATATCTGTTTCTTTTACCCATTAGCTTGTTTGGACAGCGCTTCCTTCGCTATTTCCCCCACCGCTGTTTTGACCAACTCTCCATCCCGGTAAAAGTCCACAGGGCCGCTGTCATCAAGCAATTTCCCGATCCCCTTCCGGGAATTGCTGTCGCCGATGACCCCGAGCGCCCATGCGGCATATCCTCTGGCAGAAGGGTTACTGTCCTCAAGCATGGCCTTCAAATCATCCAGCGCGAAGCGCACAAGATCAGGCCTGACCGTGGCAATCCGGCCCATTGCCCAGATTGTGCCCGCCCGGAACATTTCCTCCTCTCTATATGACCACAAGACAGGGATAATCTCTTGAAACTCTTCCGGGCTGTTCATAATGATTTCTCCCAATATCTCCGCCGAACTCCATCCGATACCCCCTGACTCATCCCCCATGGACCACAGGAGCCGCCTGTTGATATCGCGCACTACCTCTGTCCTGTTTTCCCCTGACAACTCCTTGCCGATAAGACCTATAGCCTCCATAGAGCGCCAGCTGATCACATCCTCTTTATCATAGGACAGGGAAATAAGCCGGCTGATTATCGATTTGTCCTGTTTTGCAATAGCAACAAGCTCCTCATATGAACAGGTCTCGAGCAAATGCGCGGCCTTTTTCTTCAGGGCCGCCTTTCCCACCTTGGGGCCGCTGCTTTTATTTTCTGCGGCAGCCCGGAAGGCGCCCTCCTGCCTTGACCTTACGAACAGGAGCTTTCCCGAGGCCTTGCCAAGCCCCATTGCATAGACCCGGGTGTGGGTCCTCATATCATAATCCATATCAGAAAAATCGTAATCGGAGTCGGAATCGAGCAGGCCTATGTCCCAGTTGCCTTTCATGAGCGCAAGCACCTCGGAATAGGCCTCTCCCATGTTGTGGCCTGTAGGGTCGCATACATACACCGCGCTGCAGCCGCATTTCCCGCTAAGGACTTCACCGAATCCTGTCTGGGTAACAGCCGGACGGGCAATGCGCCTCCCGCAAAACGGGCACTCCGGTATATATTTATCCATATTCTCCGTCATAAAAGCCTTCCAGCGGATATTTCCCGCAAACCTTTTTTATATTCTTCAGCGCTCTTCAGGAGACCTTCCGTCCAGGCGCCTGCACCAAGGGCATGGATGTGCGTATATGTGGCAAGCACGTTTTTACGGCACAGCCCATCTCTCCGGTCCCTTATCCCGTACCCCCTTTTCATCCCAAAAGCCATGTGCGCTTCGGCAACTTCCAGCTCTGAAACAGACGAGTAGTGGAACTCATGCCCGTGCAGGACCGTGCCCACCGGGTAAAAGGGATTATCGCCGTCAACTTCCGCAATAGTGTAACCGTGCGCCTTGGGTCTTTTCTGCATTTCAAAGGTAATGGGGAATACCCCGGCCATGGGGTGTCGCTGTCCTCCTGTGATAATTGCATTGCCTAAAAACATGAGTCCGCCGCACTCTGCATAGATGGGGAGCCCTTTTTCCGCCATGCTGCGCACAGAGGCCCTGAAGCTTGCATTCTCAGCAAGTCTTATGGCATTTGTCTCAGGGAATCCGCCGCCTATATAAAGGGCATCTATGTCCGGCAGACAGGTGTCCGACAGGGCATTTACATCTATAATCTCAGCGCCGCGCTTTTCGAGTTCCTCAAGATTTTCCGGGTAATAAAACTGGAACGCCCTGTCCCTGATCACCCCAATTCTCACTGACGAGTAGCGAGTAACCTCTTTAGTAACGAGTAACGAGTGACGATTAACAAGTAAAGGATCTGAAGACAGTGACAAGTCTTTGTCGCTAGTCTTTAACTCGTTACTTGTTACTCGCAACTCGTCACTGCCTTTAATGTTACTTGTTACTTGTAACTTGTTACTGTATTTAGAGTTACTTGTTACTGATGGCTCGTTACTGTCTTTGAGCGGTTCTGCCTCATTCGCGATCTTCAGTATTCTCTCCAGGTCAAGGTACGCACCCGCTGTCTGCTCCATGAAGGTAATAGCCTGCACTGTGGCCGGGTGCTCATGATGGGGAGTCAAACCCATGTGGCGCTCAGGGAATTCGCCCTCTTTCAATCTTGGGATGGCGCCGAGGACAGGCAGCGAACAGTATTTTTCAATAGACGCGCGCACCACCGATTCATGCCGGCTGCCTGACACCTGGTTGAGCACAACGCCTTTTATATCAACCCCCCTGTCCATTTCCCTGCATCCCAGGACCACGGCAGCAGCCGTCCTCGTCATCTTCGTGCAGTCAAGGATCAGGACAACTGGGGCCTTAAGGAGCTTTGCAAGCTCTGCAGTGCTGTATGAACCTTCCGGATCCATGCCATCGTAGAGCCCTCTGTTGCCCTCTATTATCGCAATATCCCCCTGAAAATGGGAAGTAAAGGAATCCAGGACCTTTTCTTTTGATATGAGAAAGGGATCAAGATTATAACAGGGGCTCTGCGCTGCAAGGGACATCCAGCCCGCATCAATGTAGTCAGGCCCTTTTTTAAAAGGAGTCACCCTCATGCCCTTCCGGCATCGCAATGCAGCAGTCAGGCCAAGAGAGAGGGTTGTCTTTCCGCTTCCACCCTTGATCCCTGCAATGATTATCCGTGGGTAGTGAGTCATAGCTTTTTTATTATACATGAAGGGGCAAGCCTTGAGATATCAAAAACCCGGAAGTTATTATTTTTATCTTTCCCCGCAGCAAACTGTGATGAACAGGCCTATCCATTCAATTTCGCAACAGCGCAACCGGAAGGCAAAAAAAGGCAGTGCACCTTATCGGTGGCCTGCCTTTTATTTACTCTCTCAACAAGGAAACTACTGCTGCGGTGGAATCTCCACGAAGCTACCGCCGAAGTAAGTATATATAAGTTTCCCTTCATCTATAAGGTCTCTCAATGCATCCT
>JAJZPZ010000257.1 GCA_021847795.1 Nitrospirota bacterium | reverse complement strand
TGGCGTTATATATTCTTAGAGTGATAGGTTCGCCTTCTCAGTTCATCATGAACCCTTCCATAGTCCATTGATAGGGCTGACCTTCCCCTTGGCGGGGAAGGTCATTTTTAACCTATCAGCCTGAATCCGGCTGCACTAAATAATAAAGATTGCTGCTCTTGCCGCCGTTCTCACGCCATCTTTGCTCCTTGCGCAGACGGCCGCTTTTTTCAAGGTCAGCTATGGCGCGTTTGACGGTGCTTCGGGACAGCTTTAACTCCTTGGCGATGGTACCAATCGCCGGGTAGCATTTGCCGTCCTTATCTGCTCGGTCATGCAGGTACATATAGACAGCCCTGGCGCGATGCGGAAGCTCCGAGGAATAAAGAGAAGAAAAGTAACCCACAGCTTCACCCCCTATTCAATCCGAACAGGCAATTTTGTCCTGGCAGGCGCTTCCGGCTCCTGACTCGGTGTGTGCAGTAATCCGCCCGTTGCGGCAGCTCTGACTTCATCTTCCTCCGGCACATCCACACAGGCAGAGTGCCGGAGGATGATTTCTTCCTCCACTCTGCGCCTGTCGGCGTACTCAACCTCTCTGGCCGATTGTTCGGCGATTTCATAGGGCTTGCCGAAGGTGATACCCCATTCCGTGAACAACTTTAGCCGAGTACGCATCGGATATGCCCCGGTCTTGGTGACGATAAAGCAACCTTTTGGCATAGACTTTAACTCGTCCGGAGTCATCAGCGGGCGCTCGATCATCTGCAGACTCTGCGACGGGTCGTTTTTACCCCGGCTGACGGAGCCGCTCATGACGGTCTTGCTGCCCATGGCTTTTGATAAAATCTGCGCTGATTCACTGTTAGGAGCAAATCCGCCGAACACCGTGTCCTGGCAGTTGTCGATGATGATAGCTGAACCCTCTCTGCCATAGTTTTTCTCCAGCTGTGCAAAGCTCTGGATGATGGCGACAATGGACACACGGCGGGAACGGGAAGCAGAAAACATCATCTCCGCCGACTCGATTTTGGGGATGGTGCCGATCTCGTCAAGGAACATCATCACACGATTGGGGAGCTTTCCGCCATGCTCGTCAGCCACTGACAGGATTTCACGGTAGAGCTGCTGGACAATCAGGCTGATGATGAAATACTTTGTGTTATCTTCCTCCGGCATTACCAGGAAGATGGCACTTTTGTTTGTACAGAACTTCTCCGCATCGATTGCCGTGTCAAAGCATAGGATTTGCTCCAGCTCAGAATCCAGAAAAGCGTTCAATCTGGATAGGGCTGTGGAGAGGACACTCTGCATGGCCTGCTCCGCCGAATTGAGCGCTGCCCCAGCGAACCACTTGGTCTTGTGCTCATTCGGCAGATGAGCAAGGAGCAGCTGAAACAAAGTCCTGCCCTTTACACCGCTGGGTGCCAAGAGATCCTGTATCAGTTTAAACACCGACACAATGTGCCGCTGCTTCGGCTCGCAGTATTCCGCGATGAGCAGGATGACGGAGGTTAGAAGTCCTTCAGCAGCGTCATAGAAAAAGGCATTTTGCCCAGCCATTGCTGTATCGAAACCCCCGGAGTTGATGATGGTCTTTGCGGTAATCTTGGCATACTTCTCCGCTCTGGCTTTAAACGCAAGATTCTGAGGATTATTGAGATATGCGTCCATATACCGGTTGACCAGATGGAGCAGATTGTTTCCGTCCGAGCGGGTGGGGTTTCTCAGGTCAATGACAGCAACATCGTATCCGTATTTTTCTTTTGCGATCCCGGCATAATTGCGGTAGAGGTCTCCCTTGGTGTCGGTAGTCACAAAGCTCATTCCGCAGGCGCAGGCGTATTCCAGATTCGGATAGAGAAAGTTAGCGGTCTTGCCGACACCTGCGGCACCGATCATCAGACAATGTATATCGTCATCATCCACCAGCGCATATCCGTGCGGAGCGGTATTGTCAAACAACGGCGCCTTCCTCCAGCCGACTATCAGACCCTGTGCTTTCGGAAGGCTTTCACCCTTCCGCCACTTCTCCGGCTCGTAGGGAACTTCAGTATAAGTCCTTTTGACCTCATGCTTTGTTGCCCAGCGTGCCGTACCGTGCTGGCCGTCGCCGACAGTCTTGGACTTGATACCGTTTAAGGTGTAGTAATGCGCTATGAGTGATAACAAACCGATAACCCCGAACATGGACAGTCCGGCGGCTGTTAGAATTATGATTTGGGATGTCTGCAATTTGATCCCCCCTTTACATGGTCATATAAAAATTTACTGCTTGTTCCTGCACCGGAACCATCGAAGGCAGCTCCTTCTCAACAAACATTGTGGTTTTGACGCTGTCCATTGCGAGACGCTGATAGGAGGACAGGAGCTTTTCTTTATCCTCCAGCGTGCGGATACCGGATGTCTGAAGCTGACGGCTTATATCCGAGACATCCTGGTGCAGCTGCTCCGCCTTGGTACGAAGCCAGCCCCGATCCTCATGGGGGCGGTAGCTGTTCTGCAGCTTATGAATGAGCTGCTCCATTGTCATCGGCTGTTCCATCTGGCGCAGCTGCCTTTGCATGGCTGTCAGTGCGCCAGCTGCCATACACAGCAGACAATCCCGAACAGTTTCTGAATTCAGAGCCGCAGTTTTGCCGGAGGCAAGAAGCGGTTCCACCGTCTCGGCACACTCTGCGAGGAAGTAGTCAATATCTTTATGCGCTGAAAGAGCTTTGCACAAATCGTGCAGTTCTGCGCACACCTTGGGCAGAAGCTCCAGTTTCGGATGCTCCCGCGCCGGGATGGGAGGGACGCCATGCCTGGCTTTCAGATCCTCGTTCCAGTCCTTGTGCTGTGACTGAAGTACAGAAATATTGGCATAGCCCTTCTCCTGCAGAATATCCTTCAGGCGGCCGCTGGCTTCGATGCCTGCCTCGTCATGGTCCAGGCACAGAACGATGCTTTTCAGTCGTGGATTCGTATCCAGCTGACAGAGCATAGCA
>JAJZPZ010000256.1 GCA_021847795.1 Nitrospirota bacterium | reverse complement strand
TAATGCCTCGTCAAATCCGAACCGGGCAATCCATCTCCGCACGATCCACTCGGGATGGGATGTCGTGACTGATATATACCGGACCGGGTCATCCTTCGAAGGCGGGGCAAGCTCATCTTTATGCCTGAGGAAATTCCTCAAAACAGCATTGACCAGCGCCGCCTTTCCCTTATACGACTTCTCGGCATTCACGGCCTCGTTCACAGCCGCCCACTCGGGAACGCGCATATATCTTACCTGGTAGACGGCAATTCTCAAGTTGTTAAGAGTATCGGCTGATAACTTTTCAGGGCTTCTCAGGAAACTTCCGAGCATCCAGTCGAGGTAGTCCCTGTACCGGAGGACACCGTATACAAGTTCCATCAGAAAGGCCCTGTCCCTCTTATCGAGACCGGGAGAGAGTCCTTCCAGCACTTCTTTCGGCTTCCTGGATTTCTTGAAGATATTGTTGAGGGCGATTACAGCCAGTTCTCGTGTAGGGGCCACGTCCGTTATTTCCCGAAAAATTGTATGGCCTCTTTTACCCTGTCCAGGTTGACGCGCGTATTCAGACAGGGGCCGCAGGGCCTTTCGTTAGGGATGCCGATGATAGGCATGGGATAGGTGTCCACGATGCCGCTGCTCAGGTCCCTTTCGCATGCAACCGCTATGATGGCCTCGGGCCTTACATCATCGACTATGCGCCGCGCAAGGTTCCCCCCGGTTGCGACAAAGAGGCTCAGGTTGTGGTCATCGGCGATCTGTATCAAATCCTTTATTTCACACCTGCCGCATCTTTTGCAGTTATAAATGTTGTGGGTTATCCTGACATCGCATTCGCTGATCTGCAGGCAGTGCGGCAGCAGGAGCAGTATCTTCCGGATCCCCTGCCCGGATGTCCCTGACCTGACCAGCCTGTTGTTCAGATCAATGATAAAGAGCTGGAATTTGTCCTTCCTGTCCTTCAGGAAGGCCCCGGCGAACATCAGCAGCGGATACAGTACTTTGAGGACAAGCCCCCTGAGTAAATTTTTCATTCGCATGCCGCCATCAGGAATTTATGAAAAGCCCTGCGAGGACTTCCCGGCAAGCCTCCTCCCCGCAATAAACGCAGCTGCAGGCATCGCCTTTTTCCCTTCGGGCTGAAGCTCCTCGATGCGCAGCAATCCTTTCCGTGTGCCTACGACCAGTTCACCGTCCGAGGCCTTTTCAACCCTGCCCGGGACCCCCGTGCCCTCCAGCGGTTTCGCCCTGATGATCTTGATCATCTCCTTATTCAAATAGCCGAAGGCCGAAGGCCAAGGGGACATACCCCGCACAAAATCGGATATTTCCTCCGCGCTCCTGTTCCAGTCCACTTTCCCGTCGCTCTTTTTGAGGGGAGGGGCTGAACTCGCCCCGCCGCGCTGGGGAACAGGTCTCACGCTTCCCGCCCGTATGCCCCTGAGTGTTTCGATCAGCGTCTTTGCGCCCAGTTCCGATAATCTCAGGGAGAGTGTTCCGGCGTTGTCCTCGTCCCTGATCTCAAGCTCCGACTGCAGGAGCACATCGCCTGTGTCCATACCCGCATCCATGAGCATGGTTGTAACTCCCGTTGTCCTCTCGCCGTTGATCAATGCCCATTGTATCGGCGCAGCCCCCCGGTATTTCGGGAGAAGTGATGCATGGACATTGACACATCCCTTCTCAGGGACGGCAAGCACTTCTCCCGGCAATATCTTCCCGTAAGCAACGACAACGATGAACTCAGGCCTTGCTGCCCGCAGTTCCCGGTAAAAGTCCTCATTCCGTATCCGCGAAGGCTGAATGACCCGGATGCCCCTGGATTCCGCCAGGCTCTTGACCGGGGGAGAGGAAAGAATGTGCCCCCTCCCCTTTGCTTTGTCGGGCTGGGTAACGACAAGGACAATGTCTTCTTTCTCTTGCATGAGCGCCTGCAACGACGGGACAGCGAATTGGGGAGTGCCGAAGAATAGTATGGCCACTACGAAACCTCGTAATGCGTAATCCGTAATGCGTGATCAGTAATGAATGGATCATAATGCAGAATAAGAGTTTTTTTCCTCATTAACTCATTACGCGTTACACATCACGCATTACGGTCTTTAGATAACGCTTTTTAAAGAATTCTCTTTTGATGGGGCTGAGCCTGTCCACGAACAGGACACCGTCAAGGTGGTCTATCTCATGCTGCAATGCCCTTGCAAGCAGTTCCGTGCCCTCAATTTCCACGGGATTGCCTTCGGGATCAAGTCCCCGCGCCACAACCCGTTCCGCCCTCTTGATCACTGCGGTATACTCCGGGATACTCAGGCATCCTTCTTCGGAATCGACAGAACCTTCAGCTGCAACTATTTCCGGGTTGATCAGAACTACAAGGGGATGTTTCTCTTCCTTTGAACTCACATCGATGACAATGATCCGTTTCGATACCCCGACCTGCGGGGCAGCCAGGCCTACGCCCGGAGCGGCATACATCGTCTCCACCATATCGTCAACAAGGCGCAGGACAGAGGCATTTACGTCCTTTACCGGCGCTGCCTTTTTCTTCAGGACCTCGTCAGGATACTTCTTAATATCTAAAACAGCCATAGGGAATTATACCATAATTCCAGGGTCACTTTGAAAAGTACGGCATTCCATGAACATTGCTATTTCCATAAGCCTTTTATATCATGATACAATCATTTCTTATCATCAGAGGAGGCTACAATGAGCATAGAGGGAGTGAAAATATACGGGCTTTGCCTGGAAAGACTGAAATATCAGATAAAGAACGCAAAGGCCAGGGCCGGCAAGGGGGAACTCCCCGGGTCAGGGAAAATGGTCCTGGAATGCTACAACACCGGAGATCTCGAAGATGTCATAGATATCCTCGAGATCTATGACATCGAACATAAAACCACGGAGGCAGTCAGGGAAAAACTTGACGACCTGGCCTATACCGTATCGGTGCTGGTGCAGGAGGCCCTGGAGTTCGGGTTTTCCCCTGAGG
>JAJZPZ010000255.1 GCA_021847795.1 Nitrospirota bacterium | reverse complement strand
AGGGCTAAAGGCATTCTCCTGCTCGGACCTCCCGGCACAGGCAAGACCATGCTTGCCAAGGCTGCAGGGGCCATCCTCAACCTGCCGGTTGTCGAGTTCAGGATTTCGGCGCTCATGAACTCGCTTTTGGGAGAGACCGAGAGGAGATTCGACCAAGCCTTCCAGACCCTTGAGGCCATGTCCCCTAACGTCGTCTTCATAGACGAGTTCGAAAAGGCTTTTGGACAGGGCAGCACGGAAAACGACGGCGGCACAATGACGAGGACGACGGGAAGGCTTCTGAGCTGGTTATCCGAGAACCCCCAGCCGAACTTTATCATTGCCACCTCGAACAACATATCCCGGATGGGTGAACTTGGACACACGATAACCCGGTCCGGAAGGTTCGACAAGATATTCTTTGTGGATGTCCCTGGCCGTGAGGCGCGGCGGCAGATACTGGGCAGCCTGCTCATGGACAGGATGGAGGACATAGAGTCTGTGGCGGCTGCGATTGCCGATGAGACGGAAAAATTCACCGGCGCTGATCTAAGGGCAGCGGTGAATGAGTCCCTGATGCTGGCAAGGCACATGAAAACACCTGTGACCCTTGAGCTCCTGATGCAAGAGGTAAAGAAGAAAACGCTTAAGATCCACGCCATCTACGATAGGTTCAGTGAACTGAGGCGGTTTGCGGAGTTTCACTGCGAACCTGCGGGGCCGCAGTCTGAGAATTTATAAACCGAACATAGGAAAGGAGAGCTTATGTCTACAACTGCCGTTATAACGCCTTATGACCCTGAAACAGAAGACTTTAGAAACGACCTTGCAATCAAAGAGGAAATGGCTGTTTCTCAATTCAGGGAAGAGATGAGAAAGAACCGCCTGAAGAGCACGAAGCTCCCCATCGGCGGGTGCGCCAGGATGGACCTTAAAAGGACCTCGATAACGATCAATACACCTTCAATCGATTTTGTCAGAAGAGCTGCCGAGGGCATCGGTTATACTGCAAGGGTCATTGATAGTGGAAATATAGTCTTATCCCGTAAGGACGGACCCCTGATAGACATTTCGCAAACGAAGACCGGTAAGGTCACTCTTTCGACCCGGAAGCCGGATATCACACCCGCCAGGAACATAGTGCGCGAGCACATGGCGATGCTGATATACGGTTATCAGAAGTCTATAGGAATGGATGTCGAGGCGAGGAGAACACAGTTCGGCGAGATCACCGTAGAGGCGCAGAGTAAAAATCAGAAGAAAGTGATCACGGATATCCGCGAGGACGGTGTGGCTGTCGTCGATGTTTCGGGGGTGAAAGGAAAGGGCTGCCAGGAGATCATAACCGGCATAGCAATAGCGGTTGGAGGCAAACAGATAGATACGAGACTGAAAAGCGAGTATTTCCTCGCCACAGAGGAAGAAAGGCGAATCAATGTTTAGACAGGACATTAAGACGAGGGTTCTTGAAGACGGGCGCGCCGAGATAGTAGACCCGGATATTGAGATGCTCCCGCTGCTCAGGAGTATCAATCCGGAATTCAGGATAAGAAGGGCAAGGCTGAAAAACTTCTCGAAGCCACGACTGATGTCAACGAAAGCACACATTCATCCGCTCAACAGGCATGACATAAGTGAGCGCTCCACAGCGGAGCTTTGGACGATTCATGATGCCGCCCTGAACAATGGCTCTTCAGCCCCTGCACGAGGTGAAGTGACCCTGCTCGACCTGAAAATTGAGCTGGCAAGGAGGGAGATACAGGAGTGCCGGCTTTGCGGGCGGGGATGCGGAGTCGACAGACTTTCGGGAGTGCGTGGCCACTGCGGCTTGGGTGCCGACGCCAAGGTCGGCGAATGTTTTGTGCATATTGCAGAGGAAGCGCCCGTCAATCCCTCAATCAATGTGAATCTCAGAGGGTGCGGACTCAAATGCCGGTTCTGTCAGAAGCATGAGCTTCTTGATCCGGATGGGCCGAGTCATCCCCTCGATTCTTTCTTATGGAATCACCTGCGTTCAAAGGCCGCAAGGAGCATCAGTTTCATTGGCGGCAATCCCGATGAATCGATTTACGCTATTCTTCGGTTCCTGACAGATACGCCTACAGAGTTCGGGAAGCCCATAGTCTGGAATTCAAACGGGTATGGCTCCAGGACTGTATACAAGCTGCTAAACGGCATTGTGGACGCATATATTCCGGATATGAAGTTCTTCGGGAAAACGTGCTCAAGAGAACTGGCCGGTTGCGATAACTATTTAGAGATGTTCACGTCCGGTATTGAGGAAATAGTTGAACAGGACGTGCCGGTTTTGGTGAGGATGCTGGTATTACCCGGGCATATGGAATGCTGCAATCTGCCGCTCATCGCATATCTTGCGAAGTACAGGAGGAAAGTGATGCTGAACATCATGGGCCAGTACTATCCCGATTATAAACTTTCCGATAGAGATTCGGTGCTCAACCGCAGACCATCTCATTCAGAAATCGAATATCTGCTTTCTTATGCCGAAAACCTAGGAGGACGGGAGTGGCTTATCTCATATATGAAAACTGGGATGGGATCAGATAAAACCGAGGAGGCTATAACCATATGAATTTCCTGCTGATAATCGGAGCCTTCATAACTCTTTTCCAGGCAATGGCAAAAGGATATATAGGCATCGAAAAAGGCACTCTTCTCCTTATTTTCATGATATTCCTGACCGCAGCAAGAGTATCCGTAATAGTAAAGCTAATTGCCACTTGCCTTGCGATTTACTTCTTTGCAAAAGAATATGGGCTTATGATCCCGGCAAACCTGAAGGCTTTCACACCCTCTTTCTTCCAACTCTGCCTTATTATGCTGGGCTGTTACATCATGTTTCGAGGGCCGTTTGTCAGGAGATAAATTATTACAGAAAACATTGAGGAGGTAATCTGGTATGACAAGTTTCAATAAGTGCCCGAATTGTGACAGGAAGCCGTCCGGAGGCCTTTGGGGCGGTGTATATTTTGATATTTACGAATGCA
>JAJZPZ010000254.1 GCA_021847795.1 Nitrospirota bacterium | reverse complement strand
ATATCCAGGGCTGCCTGATTGATCTCTTTTACGAATCCCTTTTTATCGAATATGATGATGCCTTCGGAAAGGGTCTTTATAATTCTTTTAAATCTGTCCCTCATGCAACTCCTTAATAGATATCCAGGCAGGAAAACACCTGGATTTTACTGCAACTCCACCTTATTTTGCAATTCCCCATGCTACAAAATTGTCAGTCTCGGGAGCGTTCAGGGATTTTCCCCGTGGATGGGGCGGATGAATTTTTTCAAAGCCGACCTGTACGTTATCGGGGTAAAACCAAAAGTCCTCTCCACCCCATCTCTGGCGCATATATTGTCCGTCCGGAGAAGGTCCAGTTGCTCACGGGTGACCGAGGGGATTTTCTTGCCGAGCAACAGGCCCACTCCCCGGGACAAGGCAGAGAACGGCAGGCTTATTTTCATTAAATCCAGGGGGATGTGCATCACGGGCTTGTTAATTCCCATGGTCTCCATAAGTTGGGCAACTATTTCGTTGTAGGTAAGATGTTCAGGCCCCCCGAGTTCATATATCCGTGACAGGAGTTGCGCGCTCTGCCGGGGGCCGGAAAAAACCGCCATAAAGCATTTGACCCAATCCTCTATCGCCATGGGCTGGAATTTCACATTCCCGTCTCCGGGGATAGGAACAAAAGGGCCCATGTCTATCAGTTCCTTCAGCTTTTCCGTGAACCCGTCCCCCTCTCCGATTACAAGCGACGGGCGGAAGATGGTATAGGGGATGCCGCTCGCCTTTACGATATCTTCGGCTTCTGCTTTTGTCTCAAAATATCGCGCCCCGGATGATACAGAGGCCCCGAGGGCGCTTTGGTAAAAGAGGTGCTGCACGCCTGCAGCTTTTGCCTCATCAATAAGGTTCCGGGTCCCCTCAACATGGACCTTCACAAAAGTCATTGGTCCCTTTTCCTCGATAATGCCCACAAGGTGGACCAGAACATCACAGCCGTCGAGAGCACCCTGAAGGCTTTCCTTTTCCGTGATGTCCCCGGCAACTGACTCAAATCCTTCTTTCCTGCAGACGCCCGCCTTGCCTGATGCCCTTACCAGGCAGCGCGCCCGCTGTCCGCTCTTTTCGAGAGAGGCAATTAAATGCCTGCCTATAAATCCTGTTCCGCCTGCAATAAAAAACATGAGTACCCCTTGAAGTACTTTGATTAATTTCCGGTTCTTAGATGCTTCCGTTCCGGATGCAGCAGCGGGGTTCCGGAGTCGGCGCGGTCCCCGTATGCGGGTTATGTAAAAGGTGACGGGAGCGCTCTGTTCGCGCGCTCAATTGCTCTATGCCGCGTTTGTCCAGAGTTCTTTCAATTTCTCCCGGGAGATTTTTTCTATGTCCCTGTGCAGGCTGTTACCATGGGCATCCATGGTGACAATAGCGGGAAATTCTTCGACCTCGAGAAGCCACATGGCCTCCGGCGCTCCGAATTCCTTTATCTTCCACCCAGCGACAACAGATCTTATCCTGTCTGCAAGGTATGCGGCAGCCCCGCTCATGGTATGCAGGTACACACAGCCACACTCACTGAGCGCATCGAGGGTTTTCTTCCCCATGCCGCCCTTGCCGATGATCCCCCTTATCCCGTAGTCCTGAATAACCTGCGGTTCATACATCTCGACCCTCATGCTTGTTGTTGGGCCTGCAGCAATCATTAAAGGCCGTGATGCGTAATGCGTAATGCGTGATGTGTTCAAGGATTCGTTATCTTTATCCGTTAACTCATTACTCATTACGCATGACGCATCACTGTCTTTCATGAGGGGACCGCAATGGTAAATGATGCCTCCGGTGATGGGGAAAGGGATGTCACCGGGACCGGGTTTATCATGGCACAGAAACTTATGGACCTTGTCGCGGCCCGTGAAAATCCGGCCTGAGAGCAGCACAATATCACCGGTCCTGAGGGCCGTAACGTCGGCTTTCGATAAAGGGAGATTCAATTTTTTGGCAGCCATATCTTAAAACAAATCCTGAATCCTAATATCTAAATCCCAAGCAAATCCCAATAACCAAGGTCCAAAACGGTTTTGAGTATTTGTCCGTCTAAGGCGGATTGATATTGTTTGGAATTTAGGATTTAGAATTTCTCCTTTTGTTTAGGATTTAGAGTTTCGGATTTCGTGCTCGCCTTACTTACCATATAAGCCTGCCTCTTCTGTTTGCCCAGCAGGAGAACGATATATCCACAAAATACGATGCCGGATGCCTGCCGGATGCCGCGACCTTTACGCCAAGTGCTGTAGTGCCGCCCCCGAACCCAAGGGGACCGATGCCGAGTGCATTAACGTCATTGAGGACCCGGGTCTCGAAATCCGCAATAGCGCTGTCCGGGTGTGCATTGCCGAGCCTTCTCATAAGCTGTTTTTTTGAAAGGAAGGTTACCTGGTCCTTGGCGCCGCCGATGGCAACTCCGATAGTATAGGGAGGGCATCCCTTTCCCTGGGCCTTGAAAACCGCATCAAGAACGCAGCGCCTGACCCCCTCAAGATCCCTTTCGGCAGTCACAGACGCAAGGCCGTCCGCATCCAGCACGGCCGGGAGCTTATAGGTCTGCCCCAGGTTCTCGCATCCGCCGCCTTTCAGCATGAGATCAACGGTAAGGTTCTGCTCTGTGGTTTCATCGAGATAGATCAAGGGGAAGGAATCGGCGGTATTGTCCCCGGTATTCTTCTCCGTGATGGTGTCAACTGCGTTGGACCTCAGGGGGATTCTCTTCGTGGCTATCCGGGTGGCATCGGCTATTACGTCCCTTATGAGCTGATGACTCAGGCCGACCGGAACTTTTACAAAAAAGACAGGGAAACCCGTATCCTGGCAGAGCGGACGCGCCTGTGTTCTCGCAAGCGAAATATTCTTCAGTATAATGTCCAGAGACTCTTTTGCAAGAGGCTCCGTTTCATCTGAAAAGGCCTTCTTCAATCCCTCTTCCATATCGGTGGGGATAGATGTGGCGACCTGTTTATAAATGTCAAGAATA
>JAJZPZ010000066.1 GCA_021847795.1 Nitrospirota bacterium | reverse complement strand
GGAGCATAAGACCGGAGCTTTGCGTGCAATCCCGATTGAAGGCCAACCCCTGAAAAAAAACCTTTTTGCAGTCTGGAATAACGCCCTTTTGCCTGACAGCTTACCGCTACAGTTTGTCCGGATATTGACGGGCTCATGCGCAAACTGAACAGCTATCCGGGAGGTCTTCATGTATCAGTTAAGTCTAAAAATTGACATTGGGACGGTTTTTAGGGTTAAATTATATTAAGGTTGTCATGAAAAAAGGACTCTTTCCTTCTATTATTCTCGCGCTTTGCCTCACGGTTTTGCTGGCAGGAGTTTCATCTTCAGCAAATCTCTGCACTAAAGACAGGTCATTCATTTGTAGTGCTTTTACCTTTGTGTTTCAGGCAAGTGCCGATGCAACAGCTGTTGTTCCCGATGAAAGTTATACAAAATTTCCTATCAATCCTGATTTGACTTACCATCAGGAGCTGGTATCTTCCATATTTCACCCTCCTCGGATCGCCTCCTGATTTTTTTAATTTATCTGAATCGTCATCCAAATTATTTCAGGAGGTTTCTTATGAAGTCAAAAAGAAATATCATATGGATTATTATCATTTTGATAATAGGGGTTTATTTATTCCCGTCCCTTAAAAACAGGTTGGCCTTTGCCGGGGGCAAACCGGCAGTGAATGAAAGGGCGCCTGAGTTCTCCCTGGCAGACCTGTCCGGCAAAAATATACATCTCTCCGACTTCAGGGGAAAGGTCGTTCTCGTCAATTTCTGGGCGAGCTGGTGCCCTCCCTGCAAAATGGAGATACCCGGTTTTCAGAAGATATATGAAACGTACAAAGACAAGGGATTTACGGTTATCGGCATAGCTACCGACGATGTGTCCCCGTCCTTCATCAAAGACACGGGGATGGCGTATCCGGTGGCGCTGGCCGACGATAAAGTGATCAGGGATTACGGCAATATTTCGGGAATTCCCGCATCGTTTTTAGTAGGAAGAGACGGCAGGCTCATAAAAAAGGTCATGGGAATGTATTTTGAAGGCGCTCTCAAGAGCGACGTCGAAAATGCCTTGAAGAGCGGGAAATAGGAGGTCGAAATGGAGAATGTATCATTCCTTATGGCATTCGGCGGGGGGCTCCTGTCATTTTTTTCGCCGTGCGTTTTGCCCGTCATCCCTTCCTATGTTTCGTACATCACAGGGATATCCTTTGAAGACCTCACGGGTCAGCAGGACAGGGGACGGATCAGGAGGATAACCCTTCAAAACTCGCTCCTCTTCATAGCCGGATTCTCGCTGATATTCGTCCTCCTCGGCGCCTCCTCGAGCTTCATAGGCAGCGTCCTTTCCGATCACCAGGAGGCGATCAGGAAGATAGGGGGGCTGCTGATCGTTGTCATGGGACTTTACATTGCCGGCGTCCTGAAGGTCGGGTTCCTCTCGCAGGAGAAAAGACTCCGCCTGCGGAGCAAACCCGCAGGGCTTGCAGGGTCGTTCCTCGTGGGGGTGGCCTTTGCCGCGGGCTGGACGCCCTGCATAGGCCCTGTCCTCGGCTCCATCCTGCTCTATGCGGGCACGGCGAACTCCGTCACTTCGGGAATGGAACTGCTCAGCGCCTATGCACTGGGGATGGGCGTGCCTTTCCTCCTCACCTCCTTCGCGATCAACACCGCCCTTTCCTACTTCAGAAGGATCAGCCGCTATATGAGGGTAATATCCTTCGCGAGCGGGTTGTTTCTCGTGGTTGCGGGTGTCCTGCTTTTCACCGGGAACTTCAACGCGCTGGGCAGGTATACGAGCATGCTTTCCCTTTGGATTTGAGTGCAACCGCACTATCTTTGCGACCCTGCGGCGGCGCTGTTGTTCCGCCGCAGGGTATCGGAAGCGTCAAAACCGAGATA
Organism: Nitrospirota bacterium; assembly: GCA_021847795.1. GTDB lineage: Bacteria > Nitrospirota > Thermodesulfovibrionia > Thermodesulfovibrionales > Dissulfurispiraceae > JAMCVZ01. The sequence continues at coordinate 14,823 of JAJZPZ010000066.1, read as the reverse complement.
CAATAAGAGTAAAGGGGAATCCGTCCATCTTAAACCGGATATCGAACACTGAAGGAGGAATATGGCCATGAGAAAATTTCTGTTGCCGCTCGTCGCGATGACAATGTGTGTGATAGGTGTACAGGGAATATCTGCCGCAGACGAGCCCGCCCGGGTAAGCTTTACGCGCGACGGCAGGACGGTCCACGGGCTGCTCTGGGGTAAGGGGACATACGGGGTGGTTCTCTCCCACGGGGCTGCATACGACGCTGCAAGCTGGAAGCCCCTGGCGGACGAAATCGCGCAGAACAGCATGGTTGCGCTCGCCACGGAGGAGGTGGAGCCGGAAGACCTCCTGGCTGCGAATGATTATCTCCGGGAAAAGCAGGGCGTGAAATCGACAGCCCTCATCGGGGCAAGCGCGGGAGGCAGCACCGCGATAACGGCTATGGCCAAAGCGCCCGGGAAATGGGACCAATTGGTCCTGCTCTCCAGCACCGGAGAGGTGAAGGGCCTCGGCTCTGCTCCCAAGCTCTTTGTGGCCGGCGAAGGCGAGGGCATCGCCGGCGAGGTGCGACGCATGGCAAAACAGTCGCCGGGAAGACACAATGAGGCCATGATAGTAAAGGGGTCTGCCCATGCACAGGCGATCTTCCGCACTCCCGAGGGACCGCGCCTCACCGGAGCTATACTGCAGCGCCTCACCAGCCGGGCGAAGCAGGTGCAATAAGACCGTTTGATGTGTTTTCAGGGGAACAGGACCTTGCCGGGGTCTGGCTGCAAAAGGCGGATGCCTCCGGGGAGGGCCTCACCCCTGAATTGTGATTGGACAACAGACCGCCTTCGACTGTTGTCAGCGGGTTATTCCAATTTAAACCTCCTCACCTCGTGCTTTAAATCTTCCGACAGTCTTGCGAGGCTGACCGAGGCTTGCGCTATCTCATTGACAAGCGCCCTATGAAAGAATTGACAACACCCGTAAATGGTGCTATGTAATTATCATGGGTGGATAGAGACGCACGCCGTCCTCGATTTCCCGTTGAAATTAATCCAGGTCCGGGCCACATTGCTCGGTTTCTTGCTGTCCGATGAAAGCTCACAAAGCGAGGAGGGACATACGATGAGATACGGTCATGCCTTTGCATGTACGCATGCATTTGTCTTTTTCTGTCTTTTCATGGCATTCCCGATCTATTCCGCCGCAGAGAAGATCGATCCCCCGTGGGAGAATTCTCCGCAGGGCGGCGTCAATTTCACGGTCCCCGGAGTGGATAACGCGCCCGACCTGTACGGCGACATAAACGAACCCGATCTGGCGATCTTCCTCGGTGGCAATGAGTTCATGGTGCTGCCCGAGATCGTGGAGGCCTTCAAGGCCGCCTATCCCCGGTATGGGAAAATATATTACGAGACCCTTCCTCCCGGCATTGTCGAAGAGCATCTGAGGACAGGCAGTCTCGTCATGGGCAACCTGAGGGTCACCGTAAGACCCGATATCTTCATGGGCGGCAAAGACAGGGTCGAGGCGCTGCAAAAGGAGGGGTGGTTCGACAAAGCCGTACCCTATGCGCAGAACAGGCTTGCGATCATGGTGTACCGGGGCAACCCTGCAAACATAAAATCCCTCTCGGACCTGGGCAGGGATGACGTGAAGGTCGGCATGCCGGACCAGAAGATAGAGGATATCGGCAAAAAGATCATCGAATCCTACAGGAAGGCTGGAGGGGAATCTTTAGAGAAGAAGGTCATGGAAGAGAAGGTCGGAAACGGCTCCACCGTCATCACCCGGATTCACCACCGTCAGACGCCGATGTGGATCATGGGGCAGCTCGTTGATGCAGGCCCTGTCTGGTACACCGAAGCCTATTTCCAGCAGATGATCGGCAACCCGACAGACATGGTCGAGATACCGGAGAAAGAGAACAGCACATCGACATCGGTCGCCGCCAGGCTGAAAGACGCGCCGCATGCGCAGGCTGCAATGGATTTTCTCGCCTTCATACGGAGCGAAAGAGGACAGTCCATCTACAAAAAGTACGGGTTTCAGCCTGCCCCGGAGGAAAAGAGATAAAAGAGGAACTGTTTCCTCTGAGAGAAAGGAGGTCCCACATGAGAACAGGAGCATCAAAGCAGAGAGGAGTATTCATAGTAGCGGTCATTGCTGTTTTGCTCTTCCTGGGCATACCCTACGCTCAGGAGGCCGGGAGGACACAGGAGACACCGAAAAAGAAGTCGAGCTACATGCCCGTGGATATCGAAGAAGACTTCACCTCGATCATGTCCAGGCTCAAGGCTGAAAAGCCAAGCGTGATGAAGCGCCAGATGGATCTGCTCAACGAGCGCTACGACTTGAGCAACCGTCCGGCAAAGGGAGTGACCATGTCCCGCGGCAAGCCTGTCCAGGAAGGGGTGAGGGCAAGGCTCCCGGAAGGTGTGACATGGGAAAATCTGGCAGCCATGAGCCCTGAAGAGATCAGAGAGAAGAACCTGTTTCCGAAGGGCTTTCTGCCACTGCCGCATCCGAAGCATTCGGAGGGCGGCATGGTCTTCCCCAAGTTCCACATCGACGAGATCAAGAAGCAGGAGGCGCGTGACCTTACGCGGTTCGATGTCGATTTCGACCTGCCGGACCGCTTTCTCCCCGAATTCCCGCCTGCCATCTTCCTGACGACGAGACCGGACCTCGGTGATGTGTCGAAAGGCAAGGTGGTGACCATCGACAACTACTACGAGCTGTTTAACGGCATCCTGAATCCCAAGCAGCTCGAGGGCCTGAGGCTGCTCCTTACTCCTTTCCCGCAGCAGCAGTTCAACGCTACCGAAGACCGCCGCTCCGAACGTCCGAGTTTCGGGGTCGCCTGCTTCGACTGCCATGTGAACGGCCATGCCAATGCGGCGACACACCTCGTCGGGGATATCCGTCCACAGGAGTTCCGCCGCCGCATAGACACCCCAAGCCTGCGGGGCGTCAACGTCCAGCGGCTGTTCGGGTCGCAACGGGCTCTCAAGAGCGTGGAGGACTTCACGGAATTCGAGCAGCGGGCGGCCTACTTTGACGGAGACCCCGTAATCGCAACGAAAAAGGGAGTCAACATACTCGAAAGGGGGAGCCAGGTGCATTTTATGGGCGAGTTCCAGAATATCATGGACTTTCCTCCTGCACCGAAGCTCGGCATCGACGGCAAGCTCGACCCTGCCAAGGCGACCCCTGCGGAAATGCGCGGGCAGGAGTTGTTCTTTGGTAAGGCCAAGTGCGGCGCCTGCCACCCGGCGCCGTATTACACAGACAATCTCATGCATAATTTAAAAGTCGAGCGGTTCTACAAGCCGCACATGATCAACGGCAGGATGGCTGCTTCGGACGGGGTGATCAAGACCTTTCCCCTGCGCGGGATAAAGGATTCCCCTCCCTACCTGAATGACGGACGGCTTCTCACCCTTGAGGACACCGTGGAGTTCTTCAACCTGGTTACCGGCGCCAGGCTGAACGAACAGGAAAAGAGGGATATTGTGGTGTTCATGCGGGCTCTTTAGTCTGGAGACACGGGGAACTGGACGACTATCACTTTCATATTTGTCTGGACAAAAGGGACAAAAGGGGTCAGGTCTTGAAATATAAGTTCACGCTGGGGGTTACATAACGGTCATAGTGCGACCACTCAGAATAGAGCACGAAGGGGCGGTGAATCACGTCACCTCACGGGGCAATGCACGGAAGAAAATAGTCCGTGACGATGGGAGCAGAAAAAACTGATATCCCAAGACCTGACCCCATGATACTTAATCCCACCCTGCAAATGCTCTCAGAATAAATATTGATTATGCAGCTTTAATGTTTCAATCGGCTTTCCAAATTGGCCAAGTACCAGATACACACAACGCTAACAGTTTACCGCCTTGTGAAGTTCGGAATATGGCTTTATGCGGCTCAGAATATCCTTCCTCTTATCCTTCACCCGGTAAAGGTCATATTGCATCTGGAGATTAAGCCACAGTTCCTCTGACGTGCCGAAATACTTTGCGAGCCTGACCGCCATTTCAGGACTGATACCCCTTTTATGGTTCATAATCTCGTTTATGGTCCTGAAGGTGGTATTGAGTTCCTTTGCCAGCTGGGTCTGAGAGATCCCCAGCGGCTCCATGAACTCATGCTTCAGGACGTCTCCCGGATGGGTGGGTTTTCTTTTCAGTGCAAACATCTTGTTCCCCCTCTTAATGGTAATCGACAATTTCTACATCAAACGCATCGGCATCCACAAACCTGAACACTATCCTGAACTGGTCGTTGATCCTGATGCTGTATTTACCCTCGTATTCCCCTTTTAAAGCCTCCAGCCTGTTCCCCGGAGGGACCCTCAAATCCTCTTCCCTCGCTGCTGCATTCAGGTAATCCAGTTTTCTGATGCCGACCTTGCAGACAGCAAGCGGGAACTTCTTACTCCTTCCCGTGACATACAAGAATTCGGTTTCTTTATCCTTAAACGACCTTATCATTTTCTATAACAGTATAACACATAATGTTATAGCTTGCACCGTAATAAAACTATGATAAAAAGGAGGGAGAAAAATGGGGTGTTAATCGGTTCCGAAATTTAAAATCATCTATATATATCGCGCCGGTTGCCTATGAGCAAAACAAGCAATCGATGAGGGGGAAAAGATGAGGGAAAAGGTTAGTGATTATGCACAGGCGAATCCTGTAAAATAAGCATATGGAATTCAAAAAGATAATGACTGAGCTCCTTCTCGAACTGGACAAGCGCCACATTCCCTACGCAATAGTAGGGGCTGTTGCCATGGGATTTTGGGGAGTGCGCAGAGATACCATGGATATCGACTTCCTGGTGAAGGCAGCCGACCGGGAGAAGATACTTGCTCTAATGAAAGGGTTCGGCTATGACCACGCGGTCAGCTCGAACTTTGCGGACCAGTTCGTTCATTTCATAAGGACCATGGGGTCAGTGGATTTTCTTTATACGAAAAAGGAAAAAGGGATCATTGAGTCGAGCACTACCTTCAGGGGCCTGGATGGAAAGGAAATTCATGTAGCTCTTCCAGAGGATATCATAGGAATGAAGCTTGAAGGCATTCGCAACAATCCCAAAAGGGAAATGAAGGACTGGGCAGATATTCAGTCCATCGTCGAACTCCTGGGAGATGATCTTGACTGGGAAAAAATCAAGGGGTATTGTAAGATTACCGGGATGAAGGATGGGTATGACAAAATCCTTAGTTTTAGGTGATCTTACTCAAGCGGAAGCAGAGGAACTGAACAAGGCCACCGAAGCCATGAGGCGGAACCGGTTGCAACGGCCTGCCGTTACGGGAGACGTGGACGGCTATCTTCAATTTCTTGATGATCGCCGGGAATTGTTCGGCCATTCTAATAAAATAGCTAAGAAAATTCTTCTCGTTATTGATCGAAGCTCCATCCTGTAAACTTCCCCTATTGCCGCAGTAAGTAGAAAGCAGCCCAAAACAGGCATCCGGACAGGGCAAGCAATTTCTCAGGCCTGTTCAGTCGGTCGGTCTTCCCTACGAAATATATGCTGAGAGGTGAAGTGAGGAAGCATGCAGTCAGGTAGACCCATTTGAAGCTTCTCTTGCCTGCCGGCTCGGGAAAGAGCGAGCAGAACGGGCATTCAATATCGCCCTCAAGGCGATGTCCGCAACGCACACATCTGACGATACCCAGGATTTCATCCATCTTTTCGTCATGCATACGTTCAGTTCCTCCGCTTTCTCGGCTTACGCTCTTTGGGTTCAACCCCGAAGCGCGGATCATCCATATGGATCGCATGGACGATGTCTGAAGCCGCCGCTTCAAAATCCTCCGAATCTTCGGGAAGGTAGAGCCATTTCTTCAGCACGGGGTGCTGCACGACATCCCTGAACTCCTCCCTGATGGAAGTGTGAAATTGATGGTCGGTCGGGACCAGCAGCCCGTTCCAGGGCTCTTCCCCTGAGCACAGGAGCAGAGAGAGGCGGCCATGCATATATACGGCGAGGCAGCCGAACATGGGCTTTTCGACATAGCTCGGCTCTTCCATGATGGACTCAACGACCCACTGGAGGCGGTGGAATTTCTTTTTCCGTTTTGGTGAAGATGCCATAATAAGATTTTACGGCATTATGCCGGAAGGATTCCAGCCGGGCATTTACAGGGGCGCTGAAAAGTGTGTATAGTGCAAGAGGGGATTATGGAAACGTTTCATTTGGAAAATAAAGACTTTATAGAGTTAAACCACCTTTTGAAAGCCATGGGGTTAAGCGAAAGCGGGGGCATGGCAAAAGCCCTGATCGCTGAAGGCCGTGTCAGTGTGAACGGCGCTGTTGAATTGCGGAAACGGTGCAAAATACGCAAAGGAGATATCGTTGAATTTGAGGGCCATGCAATTGCCGTCAAATGACCGGCGCAGCAGCCCTTGGGAAGGCTTCATGCCGAAGCCGCCGGCCCTGCCCGAAAAGGCTTTCTTCCCTGTAGTCCTTTCCGACAATAACGATCGGCATTTCAAATGAATCCCTTTTGTAAAAACCCGCTTTAATAGCCCTGAATGCCTGCTTGCCGGGTTACGGCTTCCGGGAAGCAGGTCCCCCGCCGGGATTCTTTTTAGTGAAAAATAGTATAATAGGTGATTATTAAATCCTTTCGATGTAAAAAAAACATTGAGAAAAATAACGCGGACCTTTAAAATAGGACTTTCAAAATTTTGGGTTGCGTTGTAGGAACATACAAGGAGCATTTTGGGATCTGAATCATCATTAAAATCGCTGACGGTTAAGGGCAAAGTTCTGAGAGTACCCATTGTGCAAGGCGGTATGGGTGTCGGGGTTTCCCTGCATCCCCTGGCAAGCGCTGTTGCTAAAGAAGGCGGGCTCGGTATTGTGTCGAGCGCCTGCCTGGACAGGCTTGTTTCCAAGAGGACCGGAAAGAAGGTCAACACCTACGAAGCCGCATACGAAGAGGTTTCCCGTGCAAAGGCTTCCGGAGGCCTTGCAGGCATCAATATCATGGGGGCCCTTGTCAGGGACTTCAATGATTCGGTAAAAGGCGCCCTTGATGCAGGCGCCGACGCCATTATCTCCGGCGCCGGGCTGCCGGTGACACTTCCTGCTATTCAACCGCCCAAGGATACCGCCCTGATTCCGATAGTATCCTCTGCCAGGGCGCTCGACATAATCTGCAGGAAATGGGAGAAATTGGGGTACAGGCCTGATGCCGTTGTGCTTGAGGGGCCGCTTGCAGGAGGACATCTGGGCTTCAAGATCGACCAGATAGATACCGAAGCCAACAAGCTGGAAACACTTTTCCCTCCTGTTAAAGATATGGCGATGAAATACGGCGACTTTCCCGTCATCGTGGCAGGCGGCATATATACGCACGCCGATATCGTCGGATTTCTCAAGATGGGCGCAGATGGCGTTCAGATGGGAACGCGGTTTCTTGCCACAGAAGAAAGCAGCGCCTCGGCAGAATATAAGCGGGCTGTTGTGCACGCGCAGGAGGAGGATATCCTTGTTGCTTACGATCCAGGCTCTCCCTGCGGGATGCCCTTCAGGGTGATAAAGCAGTCTCCCATGTTTGTTTCCGCACTGGAACATACACGGTCTCCCAAATGCGACAAGGGGTATGTGCTTCTTAAAGACAAAGAAGGCAAGTTTACCGTTTGTCCTGCAAAAGTAAGCAATGCGCACCATTTTTGCATCTGTAATGGTCTTCTGAGCTCCGCCGGTTATAATTGCGACACGGAAGAGCCCCTTTACACCGTTGGCACCAACGCATCACGGATTGAAAAAATAGTCCCTGTGAAAGCCCTTATGGATGAGCTTTCAGGTAACACATCCGCCTCCTGACTCCGAATCTCCTGCAGTAGTTCATTACTCCTTCTGTCCCCCCTCTATTGATGTCCGGGCAATTGCGCCAAAACCGCAAAAGATAGATATGCTATAATTGATAATGGCATTTCTTATCTTTAAAAACAGCTCACAAAAAGGTCCAGCTACTCTTATTCATGGACGGGATTATTGCCGTTCGTGGCCGCCGAAACAGGAGATGCGCGGACCGGGGGTCCTCCGCCTTTCAGGAAATGGAAGCGGCACACACGTTATCACCAGGGAATGCGGTTTTACGCTATGGGCCGGGGCAAACAGAGGCAGCGCATGGAAAATCTTGCGGATACCCGCAGGGATGTAGAGCAGGGCTTGCGGGAACCGTCAGGCAGGCTGCATGAGCCCCTTGTCCGGGATGCCCGGCATCCTATTCATGGACCCGGCCTGTCTCAGTCCGAACTGGAGGCCCAGAATGAAGAGTTGCGCGCTGCCCGGGAAGAGCTTGAGCTATCACGCAAAAGGTATGCTGATTTATATGAATACGCCCCGGTCGGCTACTTCATTTTCGACAGCAATGGGCTGATACAGGAAGTAAACCACACAGGTGCGAGCCTGCTGGAAGGAAGCAAATCCTCTCTTCTCGGCAAACCCTTCTCCCATTTTGTATTCCCCGGGGACAGCGACATTTTACACGCGCACTGCAAGGAGATCTGCGGGAAAAAGGCGCGCAACACCTGCGAGATCAGACTGCAGAAAGAGAACGGCGCGGTTTTTTATGTGCAGATGGAAAGCATTACGGTAAAGGACCATGCAGAGGGCGTGAGCCAGTGCCGGACTACTGTCAGCGATATCTCGGATCGCAAGCGGGCAGAAAACGTGCTGCAGGAAAGTGAGGAGCGTTTCCGGGTCGCGCTCAAGAATTCCTCAATCGTTGTATTCAATCACGACATGGAACTGCGCTATACCTGGGTTTACAACCCCCGGATGGAATATTCCGCCCTGGATATTCTGGGCAAGACAGATGCCGATATTTATTCTCCTGAAGATGCGTTCCGGCTTATGGAAATCAAACGACAGGTCCTAACCACAGGCATCGGCCTCCGGGAGGAGGTCCAGGTCACGCAAAATGGCAAACAGTTCTCCTATGATCTTACTGTAGAGCCCCTCTATGGGCAGAACGGAGGCATTGCCGGGGTCACCTGTGCGGCTGTAGATATTACAGGAAGAAAACAGGTGGAGAGCGCACTGCAGGAGAGTGAAGGAAGGTTCCGCGCGATTTTCGAACAGTCCAAGCACGGCGTAACCATAGGGGCAGCTGATGGAAAGGTCATTTTCTACAATAATGCCTGTGAGTCCATCTGCGGGTATACCATGGACGAAGTGAACCGTAGGGGCTGGCGCCACCTCGTGCTCCCGGAGACGAGGAGAGAGACGATCAGGATGGTGTCCCGTGCGCTGAACGGAGAACTCCCCTTTGTTGAATTTCCCCTGGCACGCAAGGATGGAAAGGTAGTCTGGGTATCACTGGCAATAACGCCGATTACCGTACACGGGAGCAAGTATATTTTCAGCATCGCAACCGATACTACTGAAAACCACAGGCAGGCTGAAGAACTGAAAACCGCCAATGAGCAACTCCAGGAACAAAAGAGAGAGCTGGAAAGGCTGATGCAGGAACTGATCAGGCACCGGAGCTATCTAGAAGACCTCGTGGAGGAACGCACGGCTGAACTGAAAATCGCCAATAAACACCTTGGACAGGAAATCATGGAACGCCTGAGGGCGGAGAGAGGGCTCCGGGAGGCAAACGAACTGCTGGAGAAGGTTTTTTCGAACATCCACGTCCTTGTGGCTTACCTGGATACGGATTTCAGATTTATCCGCGTGAACCGCTCCTATGCCGAGGCCGAGGGCCATGAGCCGGATTTTTTTGCAGGGAAAAACCATTTCGATCTTTTCCCGAACAGGGAGAACGAGATAATTTTCAGAAAGGTGATTGAAAGCGGCGAGCCCTTTTTTACTTACGGGAGACCCTTTCCGTACTTCAAGCGGTACCGCCGCGAAACAGAATACTGGGATTTCAGCCTCAACCCGGTCAGGGAAAACGACGGCAGGGTATCAGGAGTGGTTTTAAGCCTTGTCAATGTAACGAACCGCCACCGTGCCGTAAAGGCGCTCAGGGAAAGCGAAAAAAAATTCCGGAAGCTGTTCCAAGAGTTTCATACCCTTCTGGATGCCATACCTGATACCCTGATCCTTCTCTCCCCTGAACTGAAGGTGCTCTGGGCGAACAGGGGCGCTGCCTCGGCATTAGGCAAGGAAGTGTCCGATATTACCGGGCGGCCTTGCTATGCGCTATGGCACAACCGGACCGCTCCCTGTGAAAAGTGCTGTGCCCTGAGATGCTTTGAGACCGGGAAAGAGGAATGCGCTCAGAATACCATCAGCGGGAAACTGCTCGATTCAAGGGCATTCCCCCTCCGGGATGAAGACGGCAGGGTAAGCAATGTTATTGTTCTGGCCAGCGATATAACCGAAAAGACCATGCTGCAGGCAGAGGTGATGCGTGCCGACCACCTGGCCTCAATCGGAAAGCTGGCTGCAGGAGTAGCGCACGAGATCAACAACCCGATCAACGGGATCATAAACTACGCGCAGATACTGGCCAATAAGAACAGGGAGGAGAGCAGGGAGCGTGATATTGCAAAGCGGATCATTAAGGAAGGTGACCGTATTGCCTGCATTGTGAGGAGTCTCCTCTCTTTTGCCCGCGACAGAAAACAGGAAAAAGTCCCTGCGCAGGTCTCCGAGATACTGTCGGACTCCCTTGCCCTGATAGGGGCGCAGATGCGCAAGGATTGTGTAGAACTGGCTATGGATGTACCTGTTGATTTGCCCGAGATCATCGCAAACCCGCAGCAGATCCAGCAGGTGTTCCTGAATGTCATCGATAATGCCCGCTATGCCCTTAACCGGAAGTACGGAGGAAAGCACAAGGACAAGGTACTTGCAATCACCGGGAAAACAGTAACGGTAAATAATGTCGACTATGTCCGGATTGCTTTTTATGACAGGGGAGGAGGCATGTCTGCGGAAATGCTGGAGAAAGCGGTAAACCCTTTTTTCTCCACAAAGCCGAGCGGTACGGGATTGGGCCTGAGCATCAGCCATGGGATTATCTCTGATCATGACGGCAGGCTGGCAATAGATAGTGCAGAGGGTGAATTTACGAACGTTGAGATAGACCTGCCTGCAGGCAAGCGGAAAAGGGAACAATGAACAGGATTCTTGTTATAGATGATGAGGAGAGCATACGCTTCACCTTTGAGAATTTCCTTTCCGATGAGGGCTACAGGGTAAGCCTGGCCGGAGATTACCAGGAAGCCCTGGGGAAAATGGCAGAGGCGGATTTTGACCTTATCTTCACCGATATCATCCTGGGAGACCGGAGCGGGATCGATATCCTGCGGGAGGTCAAAGACAGATGGATGAACTGTCCCGTGGTGGTGATTACCGGCTATCCCAGCGTTGAGACCGCTGCCGATGCCGTGCGCATAGGGGCCTTTGATTACCTGTCCAAGCCGGTAAAGCAGGAGGACCTGCTGGGCATAACCAAGCTCGCCTTGCAGCACAAGGAGCTCATTGATGAAAAGGAGAAATACCGATGCAATCTTGAAGCCATCTTCAGCAGTGTCAAAGACGCAATCATAACCGTTGATAAAGAGATGCAGATCGTAGAGGCAAATGAGGCTGCGGGGAAGATCTGCAGCCTGTCTCGTGACTCGATAGGGAGGCCTTTCAGTCAACTCACAGGAATCTGCAACGGGCAGTGCATTGCCCTGCTGCAGGAGACAATAGGCAGGAAAAAACCTGTTGAGGCTTCGCGGCTTGTGTGCCGGCACATGAACCGGCCTGAACAGGTTGTGGATATCTCCACCTTCCCTCTCCTGAACCGGCAGGGAGTGTTCTCCGGTGCTATCCTGATCGTAAGAGATGAAACGCAGCTGGCTGATCTTGAGCGGAATATGAAGGACCGCACTCATTTTTACAATATTGTCGGCAAAAGCGACAAGATGCAGGAGGTATACTCCCTGATCGATGATCTCGCCGATGTTCAGACTACCGTATTGATCACAGGTGAAAGCGGAACAGGTAAGGAACTGGTTGCCGAGGCCCTGCACTACAGGGGAGGACGCAGCAGCAGGCCCTTTGTAAAGGTAAACTGTTCGGCCCTGACCGAGAGCTTGCTTGAAAGCGAACTTTTCGGGCATGTCAAAGGCGCTTTTACCGGTGCAGTCAAAGACAAGATCGGCCGCTTCCAGAGAGCCGACGGAGGTACGATCTTCCTGGATGAAATCGGGGATATATCACAGAGGATACAATTGCGGCTTTTGCGGGTGCTGCAGGAAATGGAGTTCGAGAGGGTTGGGGACTCAACACCGATCACCGTGGATGTGAGGGTAGTGACCGCAACCAACAAGAATCTCCGCGAAAAAGTCAGGACCGGGGAGTTCAGGGAGGACCTCTATTACCGCCTCAAGGTTGTGGAACTGACCCTTCCGCCGCTCAGGGAAAGACGCGAGGACATTCCCTTGCTGATTGAGCATTTCCTCAGGAAATTCAATAAGAAACTGAACAAGGAAATTAAAGCGGCATCTGCGGATGTCCAGAGGATATTTCTGGAGCACGACTGGCCCGGCAATATCAGGGAACTGGAGCACACACTTGAGCATGCCTTTATTCTGTGCCGCCGGGAGGTAATAGCGCTTGACGATCTGCCCCTTGATTTCAGAAGCCTTGTAGGGAATAATAATCATCTTTCAAGGGCCATGAAGAATAACGAGCCCCAGGCCATAATACAGGCGCTCGAAAAAACCGCCTGGAACAAGGCCAGGGCAGCCAGGCTGCTGGGGATAAGCCGCAGGACTATTTATCGGAAAATCGAGGAATACAAGCTAGAAAAGGACCTTAAACTCTTCTGAGCCCCTGTGCCTTTTTCACCTGTGACATGGCACATATCTGTGACGGCACACCTGTGTGCCATTCAGCAGCGGTTGTGTTGATCTCAAAAACATTTCCCGGTGCATTTTCGTTATAACTTTCTCTTTTTCGGCAGGAAAATAATATACAAAGGACATTCCCCTTTACTGGCATGCAGTTTGATAATACCTAATGCAACTAAATTATATATGGGGTATATAAACATGATAAGAACTGCGGTTATGTATCCGACGTACAAAGTAGAAGTGAAAAAAAGAAGAGAGAGTGCGAGGAAAAACGTAAAAGCGGTATTTGTAAAAAGAACGTGTCCTTTTATCCAGGAACCCTATGATGACTGCTTATGTGCCAACATGCTCAGTCAGAATATAGAAGCGGCAATCTACTATTGCGGCGGAAATTTCAGGAAGTGTGAAATCTATAAAAGATGGTCCTGATTTCCGGCAGGTTGACGCAAAATAGATGAATTTCTTTCCGTGACGGAACCCCGGTATGGGAAAGGGAGCATACGTTTTTTTCAAATAGCCGGGTTTTGTCAAGAAGACGTTATCTATACGACTGCATAGAGATTATTTCTCGCGTTAATGATAATCATGTATATTCCGCAAAAGCAGGGCCGAGGGAAGGACTCTGCGAAATGCCGGAACAACTCCTCGGGAATGACTACACAATGCCCTATGGAATAATGTGAACCCACTACCGGATACCCCACAAGGAGGAACGAAGATGTGCCCTGAATTAAAAGAATGGTCCTGTGAAATAGGCGGTGTCGAGCCGGAGAAAATAGACTGCATCGATGAATGCTGCTGTTATGGAAGCGGTTGGGATAAATGCAAAGTCTATATTTCTCAGTTTTTTACCCACGAAAAATTGGGCGAGGCGGCCTGAATGCATAAATCCAGGACGAGAATAAGGAATTTCGGGTTTGAGCAATCAGGGGTCATCGGGCTGCTGACCTATGACGGCGAACTGACCGTACAACATACGCGTGAATTGAAGTCTGCCCTGATGAGGGCGCTGGACAGGGTGGACCATTTGATCTTCAACCTTGAGAAAGTAACCGCAGTGGATACCGCCTGTCTCCAACTGATCTGTTTGGCCCAGCGGATTTCCAGGAGGTTGAACAAGCGCCTGACCATTACGGGTCTTCGCCGGAAATCCCTGAGAAAGCTCTTTGAGGATACCCGCCTCCGGCATAAAGATTGTGTAATGGACTGCTTAAAAGCAGTATGCGGGCGCGCCGGCAGCGACAGGGTAAAAGCCGGGGCTTGGGGAAAAGGGAGTGCCCGGAAGGGCCTGCAATAAATAGAAACGTTTTGAAAGGAAACAGGGTATGAGAAAAGAAGATAATACCATTATTTTAAAAGGAACCGAGTCCCTCTTATATCCGCTGCCACAGGAGGCGGAGGCCGTGGTTTCCAGGGGCCGGAGGAGGACAGGAGACATTAAAACCGTCCTTCTGGTCGATGATGATGAATATATCCATAAGCTCTATGAGGCTGAATTCAATACGCTCTTCGGCGGAAAGATAAAACTGGTGCATTCCTCCTCACCCCGGGATGCTTTTGATTACCTGCAGGCAAACCAGGTACACTTGGTCCTGTCCTGTATCTTGTTCCCGGGAGGCACGGAAGGCATCTATTTTCTCCGGGCCTGCAAGACCCTTTATCCCTCCCTGAAATTCATTGTGAATTCGACAATGGACAAGTTTGTGGAAGACTGCATCGAGGCCGATGCCTACATAACCAAGATTGCCGATCTTGCTGAATTGTTTAAGGCCGTTGAAAGATGCCTGGCAGACAGCCGCGGCACAGGAGAAGTCAATGCGCGGATCAGCGCATGTGAAATGGATGCGCTTTTACGCCTGGCTTTTGCTTATCACGACCTGAGGGAGTACGAAAAGGCGATAACCATCTTCCAGCAGATAATCATGACCAATCCGAATTATGAACATGTTTATCACAATCTCGGGGCCGGCTACGGAAAGCTCGGCAGGCACAGCGAGGCACTGGGGGC
>JAJZPZ010000253.1 GCA_021847795.1 Nitrospirota bacterium | reverse complement strand
CGCTTGCATGAAAGCGCCGCGAAAAGGCCTGACCTTTATTCACGCCCTTGCCGTAGCCGGGAACAAGGATGTCCCGAACATTCCCCTGCACCACCTGGAAATCAAAAAGCAGGTGCAGGCTTTCCTGAAGGGCTGACCGCAAGGCGTCTCAGGCACAGGACATTTCTACTTTGCCTTGACAAAATCCAATGTAAAGCTTGACAAATATGGCTGCTCCTGCTACTTTATTCGGTAATGAAATTTCGTACCTGTAAGGAGGACTAGATGACAAAGGCTGAGTTGATCGAGAAGATTGCATCCGGCGCCAAGATTACCAAGGCAGATGCTTCAAGGTCACTTGAAGCGATGCTGGATGCTGTCAAGGCAACGCTTAAAAAGGGAAAGAAGCTGACACTAGTCGGTTTCGGTACTTTTTCAGTGTCGAAGAGAAAGGCCAGGAAAGGCCGCAACCCGAGGACAGGCGCAGTAATCAAGATCGCTGCAACAAAAGTCCCGAAGTTCAGCGCCGGCAAGGCTCTCAAAAACGCTGTAAAATAATTTTTCCGGTGCAGGCACAGGGAAATACCCTGTGCCTGCGCTTCAGCATTGTCTCCCGCAGCATATCCCCTGAAAGTTCCCCATAAGTGCGATTGGCAATAAAGTGCCGGGATGGTATTAAATAAAAGGCGGTGATATTTTTTATGGAGCGCTATCTTGCCGGATTGCACGATGCACGAAAAAGAAAAGAACGGTAGCTGCAACTCAGGGCTTGCCCGTGCTTCTGAAAGATTTCTTACGGAATCTGTCGGGAGGGCGATGCAAGGCTACGAACTCAGGCAGTCCCAGCTGGATATGATGCATGCGTGCTGCAGCATCCTGGAAGCGGAAGGGACCCTCCTGGCGGAAGCAGGCACTGGTACGGGCAAGACCTTTGCCTATCTCGTGCCCATTATACTTTCCGGAAAGCGCGCGCTTGTATCCACCCGGACCATAAACCTGCAGGAGCAGATTGTTTCAAAAGACCTGAAATTTCTTTCCGGCCTCATTGAATTCGATTATGCCATTGCAAAGGGCAGGGGGAACTATCTCTGCCTGAGGCGGCTTCAGGCGTTCAGGGCCAATGATGAAAAAGAGGCCGGGGAGTACAGGGGCATCCTGAACTGGGTGCGGAAATCAAAGACCGGCGATATCGTGGATTATAACGGGATGAACAGTTCAGGCCGCTCAAACAATTTAAACCGCTTAAGCATCTGGGACAGGGTATGCTCCGACGCCGATGCCTGCAAGGGCCTGAAATGCGGATTGTACGGCAAGTGTTTTTATTTCAGTGCCAGGGAGAAGTGGGAAAAGGCGCAGGTCGTTGTTGCGAATCATGCCCTGGTCGGCATCAATGCCATGCTCGCGGGAGACGCAAAAATACTTCCCGCCGCTGATGTCCTGGTGGCGGACGAGGCCCATGCCCTTGACCATGTGCTTTCAGAGGTGGCGGGCATAACCCTTTCAAACAGGGGATTCGACTACATCCTGAGCAGGTTCCTGAGGCCCGATGAAAAGGGGACATACAAGGGACTCCTTTCCCAATCCCCCCATCTTTTCACTGAATTCGAATCGCTGAAGACCGAAATGGGGCTTTTCTGGATTCACGTGCGGAACGCGGTGCGGCACAGGGAAACGATACGCGGTAGGTTTGCCTTGAAGGAGCTTATGGCCGGCCTTGCCGGAACCATCAATGCGTTTATTGAAAAGATAAGGACCTCTACAACGGGTCTCTTCCAGGAGGACGACGAGCTTGAATTGAAGGCTGCAATCATCAAACTTCAGGCCTTTGCCGGCGGCATGGAGGAATTTAATACGGAATCCCCTGATAAGGTGAAGGACTCCGTGAGATGGGCCGATATCGAGGAAAACAGGATTGCACTCCGCATGTCGCCGGTGTATCCGAGGGATTTCGTGGTGGACAGCATTGTGCCGGAGTACCGGGCGATGATCCTGACCTCGGCAACCCTCTCCGTGTCCGGAGATTTCGGGTTCATCACCAAGGTGCTCGGGCTCGAAGAGTCGGAGAAAATCGCAGTGCCCTCTCCCTTTGACCTCAGGGAGCAGGTAGCTGTGGATATCAGGAGAGGCATTAACCTGAAGGTCCCCGGCAGCACGGAAAAGCTCGCGAAAGTGATCGTTGAAGAGGCCTCGGAAAAAGACGGCGGCGTGCTTGTGCTCTTTACCTCCAGGGACGTCATGAAGCGGACCTGGGGGCAGGCCCTGGAGGACCTGACTCTCATGGACCTCAATCCCATGATGCAGGGGGAGATGCCGAACCGGCTCATGCTCGAGATCATGCGGGAGAGCGAAAACAGTGTTATCTTCGGACTGGATTCATTCTGGGAGGGCGTGGACGTAAAAGGGGACGCCCTGAAATGCCTGATCATCACGAAACTGCCCTTTGAGGTCCCTACCGAGCCGATTGTGAAGGCGCGGACAGAGGAGATCGACAGGGAGGGGGGGAATTCGTTTTATGAATATTCCCTGCCCCGTGCCGTGCTCAAATTCAAACAGGGCTTCGGAAGGCTTATCCGCTCCGGGAGTGACAGGGGCAGAGTGGTCATTTGTGATGAGAGGATCGAGACCATGGCCTACGGGCGCAAATTCCTGGAAAGCGTTTTCTAGAGCAAGCGCTATAAGAAAAGGCACAACCCACTAACCCCCTTTTATAAGGGGGGATTGCCGCAATTCTCCTCCCCCTCCTTATTCCTTTCTTCTTCCGGTTTTAGTGATAAGCCCCAGTCAAAAATTTGACAGTTTGGGCTTTTACCTGGTAACCTAAAGCAATTCGCACATATGGGGCTTAGGGATGTTCCGGGTAGTTAAGAGCTGTCTTACACCATGTTTCTTCTGCGAGAATGTATCGTTGACCCCCGTGACTTTTTTCTTTACGAACTCTTTTCCCAGACTATGATTTTTGGAGCAATGCATGATAAGAAAATTCCATTTGTCCGATAAAAAAGGTTTCACCCTAATCGAACTTCTCGTTGTCCTTGTCATCCTCGGTCTTCTTGCG
>JAJZPZ010000252.1 GCA_021847795.1 Nitrospirota bacterium | reverse complement strand
TGACCTGTTCGAGATGAGCTGGGTGCAGTCTATCATCCTGTTTTTTGTTTATCTGGCTTGGGCGCTTTATGTCACAGGGCTGGTAGTCTCGGCCTTTGAATGCGCTATCGAGTACCAGTCTGGCCGAGGCAGCATCAAGGATGCAGCCATGAACGCCATCAAGGGCTTTATGGCTGTCGGTCTATTCTCAGTCGTGCCGGTGGAGCTATACAAATTATCTATCTCCCTGCAAAGCAGCCTGACGGCAGGAATCACCGGCTTTGACACCGATATCGGTACAGCTGCATCAAATATTATCACCAAGCTGAGTGCCGCCGGAAGCCTTGAAAACGCAGGCAACACTGGTGTTTTCGGCTTCGGAACCATCACAAGCCCGATTATGATTCTATTTGTCCTTATTCTCATGGGATATGCGGTAATCAAGGTGTTTTTCGCCAACCTGAAAAGAGGCGGCATCCTGCTCATCCAGATCGCCGTGGGTTCACTGTACATGTTTTCTGTTCCCCGCGGCTATCTTGACGGTTTTGTCAGCTGGTGCAAGCAGATTGTCGGCCTGTGTCTGACCGCCTTTCTACAGTCCACAATCCTCATCGCGGGACTCATGGTGGTAAAGGATCATGCCCTGCTGGGGCTTGGACTGATGCTGTCGGCTGGAGAGATTCCACGAATTGCGGGAGCCTTTGGACTTGATACCAGTACCAAGACCAACCTCATGAGCGCAGCCTATACCGCCCAGACTGCCGTCAACATGACGAGAACCGTGGTAAAGGCGGTGGCTGCGAAATGAAGCTGGTATATATCTGCTCTCCCTATGCCGGGGATGTCGAAAACAATATCCGTTTTGCCAAAGCCGCGTGTCTCTATGCCGCAGAGCATGGCTGTGCGCCCGTAGCAGTTCACCTCTTATACCCGCAGATTTTGGATGATAATGTACCCGCCCAGCGGGAAATTGGCATTCAGATGGGGCTGCGGGTACTGGCCTCATGCGACGAACTGTGGATCTGCGGATCGCGCATCAGCCACGGCATGAGCTGTGAAATCATTGAGGCAGAACGGATTGGCATCCCTGTCAGAAGCTTGTCAGCAGAACAAATACAAGGAGGATGTCACATGAAGCAAGTGTCCTACGATGATATAGAAAGAGAAATACTGCCGGAGGAAACGCCTTCCCCCGGCTTGAAGCTGCAGCTGTGACCATACCGCTGACCCTCGGAAGTCTGTTTGACGGGATCGGCGGATTCCCGCTGGCAGGCGTCCGGCAGGGCTTCACCCCTGCATGGGCCAGCGAGATCGAGCCGTTTCCCATTGAGGTTACGAAAATACGGTTCCCGGAAATGCTCAATGTTGGCGACATTACAAAACTAAAAGGAGCTGAGCTTACCCTCGTGGACGTGGTCTGCGGGGGTTCACCATGTCAGGATTTATCGGTTGCTGGAAAACGTGCCGGACTACAGGGCGAGCGCTCCGGCCTATTTATGGAGCAGATCCGTGTCATAAAGGAGCTGAGAGAGCATGACGCGAGAACCAAACGAACAGATGACCCTGTTCGACTTAGACCCAGATATATGGTCTGGGAGAATGTCCCCGGAGCTTTCTCCTCCGCAGACGGGGAGGACTTCCGCGCGGTGCTTAAGGAAACCTGCAGAATTGCTGACTATACCATATCTGTACCTCGACCTCCGGGAGGGGTATGGAAGCCTGCTGGGGCCATATTGGGAGATCAATTCTCACTTGCTTGGAGAGTATACGATGCTCAATCTGGTCCGTCCCGCAAAGGCGCAAAAGAATCTATCTTGTCGCAGATCTTGGAGGACACACCGCACCCCAAATATTATTTAAGCAAGACAGCCTGTTTGGGGATTCTGCGCAGGGCAAAGAAACGCGGCAAGGAGCTGCCTCCTGTTCTGAAGCAGGCACTGGAGATCCAGGCAGGAATCCAGTCTGTATAGAAGCGGACGGCATTCCCATTGCCTTTGCCTGCAACCAGCGGGATGAGGTGCGGGATTTGCTCGATGTATCCGGAGCCATTCAAGCCCAGCCGGGCATAAAGCATCAGACCTTTATAGCCGCCGCATTCTCAGGCGGTCAGGGTGAAAAGGCCGGAAGAATAGGCTATCAAGAGGAATGCGCTCCTACCCTGAAGGCGTCGGAAAGCGGTTCCAACATGGTGCCGTCAGTCCTGTGCCTTAATGATCAGGGCGGAAGCATAATGAATGTAAGTCACAATATTACCGGTACGCTTCGCGCTCAGATGGACGGTCACCCTCCACTCGTTATGGGCAGCCAGCAAGGCGGCGCGGAAATCTGCATAAACCTGTGTCCGACCATTACATCGGCGGCAGGTACCAGCGGAAACAATCAGCCGGTTTTGTTTGAAAATCACGGTATCGACTCCAGATATAGCGGTCCACATGAGGTGGTGCCGACGATGTCCGCCAGGTATGGAACAGGCGGAAACAATGTACCGCTCATTTCACAGATGACTGTTATTTCCGAGGATGAATGCGGAGAATCACCGCAACCGGAAACCTACTGCATCGCCGGAAACATTATAGACCGGCAGGATCACAACGGCGGCAACGGCATGGGCTTCCAGCCGGATATCAGCTACACATTGAACACTGCAGACCGCCATTGCGTATTCTCCCAGCAGCGGAGCGACGAATATGTTCACAACGATGTAGTCAGTACCCAGAGCGCAAGACAATACAAGGACTCAACGGATCTTATTTGTGAACTTGACGTTGCAGGCTTGGACTGCCGAAACGGTACGGAAAACGGAGAGCTGAGCGGAACGCTGCAGTCCAAGACGGACGGAGGGTATTCCCTGAACAATGTGCATCCTGTCCGCATCGGGAAGCTCATCCGGCGCTTGACCCCTCTGGAATGTGAAAGGCTTCAGGGCTTTCCCGACTATTGGACGGACATCCCTAGAGCCTCAGACAGCGCAAGATATAAAGCTCTCGGCAATAGCGTAGCGATTCCCTGTGTGGAGCATGTGCTCCGGGGAATCGCATATTTTTTGCGAAAATTTCATGTAGAACAGGAGGAATCCAAATGTA
>JAJZPZ010000065.1 GCA_021847795.1 Nitrospirota bacterium | reverse complement strand
TTATCCCGCATATGCCCTGATGGGGAAAAATACTCATGATGTAAGCATTTTCCTTCGGCTGTTCCGGGACATGCGTTCCGGGAGTTATCACCTTTACGACTTCCCTCTGTACAATTCCTTTGGCTATCTTCGGGTCTTCCACCTGTTCGCAGATGGCAACCTTGTGCCCGGCCTTTATGAGCTTTGCAATATAGGTGTCTACCGAAAAATAGGGAACGCCGCACATGGGGATCGGATCATCTTTGCCTTTGTCCCTGCTGGTAAGGGCAATCTGCATTATCCTTGACGCCGTCCTCGCATCCTCGCCGAACATCTCGTAGAAATCTCCAAGCCTGAAGAGCACGACGGCGTCGCTGTATTTTTCTTTAATGCTGAAATACTGTTTCATTAAAGGGGTTAGTTCAGACACTGTAAAGACCTCTCACTTTTAGCAAGTAACGTTAAAGGCAATGAAGAGTAATGAGTGAAAAGTGATAGGTTTAAAGATGATGAGTTTTTGTACTTCAACTGATCACTCATCACTGATCACTCATCACTGTCTTAGACTCGTTACTGCTGTTATTTATCAGTAGATTATACTACAGACGGCATAAATATATGAAATTTCCAGGCCGGCCGGGATGCCGGGGGTGGAAAAAAGCCTTTAGTTGCAGATAATATTTCTGCTAAACTACCCGAAATTTGAAGGGACGAGGTAATTTGATGCAACAGGAGAAGGAAAGTACGAAAAAAGCGAAGGAATTGGTCCTGTCGCGGCTGCGCCAGAAGAGTGATTTCCCTGCCATGGCGAACACCATCAGCCTTATCAACCAGTTTAAAACTGCTGAAGATACATCGATTGCTGAATTTTCCAATATCATCCTGAAGGACTATGCCCTTACTTCCAAGGTCCTGAAACTGGTGAACAGCGTGAATTTCGCGCAGTTCGGGGAAGTGACCACGATTTCGAGGGCGATCATTCTCCTGGGATTCGAGAATATAAGAAGCCTGGCGCTCACCCTTATGCTCTTCGACCATCTTCAGAAGGGCAGCTCCAAGATAGAGCACATGAACACGATCGTAAAGGCCTACTACAGCGGAATACTGGCACAGAAGATCTCCGGTGATATAAATTTCCCCAATAAGGAAGAGGCCTACATATGCTCTCTCTTCCATACTTTCGGCAAAATGATCGTGGCCTTTGCAATGCCTGAAAAGGCGGATGAGATCAAACGCGTCAGCCGGGAAAGGCAGGTAACCGAGGATGCGGCGGCGCTCTCGGTCCTGGGAGAGCGCTTTGAGGAGATCGGGATGGCTGTTGCCAGGGAATGGAACTTCCCGAACAAGATCATATACAGCATGCACAGGCTGCGCGGCATGGAAATCAATATGGGCTCCAGCGAACTCGACAAGCTCAACAGCATCTCCTCCTTTGCAAATGAACTCTCGAACATACTGGCGTCAAGCTATGAAGAAAAGGAGCGGAACGAAAAAATAGAGCAGCTCATAAAAACCTATAAGAACCAGTTCGGTGCACTGGACAGTAAAATGGATACCGTCATCAGTTCCGCGATACAGGACCTTATCGAGTTCTCGAATATCTTTAATCTCAATCTTAACGGGGTCCCCTTCAGCAAGACCCTGCTGGCCTGGGTTGATGTCAATAAGGGGGCAGCAGGGCGCGTCGTTGAAAAGCCCGCGCAATCCGCAGCCTTTTCCTCAGGCTCACTGAAGACAATCGATAATATTATTGAGGGTGTGAAAGAGGATACTCCGGACAGCATATTCACGAAGGGGATACAGGATATCAACAGCGCCATCCTCAGCAATTTCTCCCTGAACGATATCATAAGAATCGTGCTTGAAACTATGTACAGGGGCATGCAGCTTTCGGGCCTGGCCAATACCCTGTTTTTTATCAAGGATACAAAGCTCCCTGTTATGAGCGTGAGGTTCGGTTTCGGCAACGGGATAGAGCAATTGAGAGAATGGTTCAGGATCAAATTGGATGATTCCGACAATATATTCAATATAGCTGCGGTAAAGCAGAACGATCTGGTCATCAGGGACATCAATGCCCAGGATGTGCTTGATCTGCTGCCCGACTGGTACAAGAGCAAAGCATCTCCCAGTATCTTTGTTGTCCTCCTGCCGATTGTGATCAACGGCAAACCCATAGGCATGTTTTATGTTGAAGGGGAAAAGGAGAACTTCAGCAAAATATCAGGCGGACACCTCAATTATTTAAAAATATTGCGGGACCAGACCGTTATGGCCATCAAGCAGAGGCAAGGATACTGAGGAGCAAGCACGAAATTCTCAACAAAAGGAGAAATCCTAAATTCTAAATCCGAAACTCTAAACAATATCTGAATGCTAATGCTCAAAACCGTTTTGGACTTTGGTCATTGTGATTTGTTTAGGGTTTGGCGCTTAGGATTTAGTGCTTGCCGTTAAGATATGGACCGGCAACTGGCATTTGTTCTCAAAGAGGAGATCCTCCGGAACGTTATTAAGACCCACAATACCGTTCTGCTTGCGGGCTGGGAGGGCACGGGAAAAACCGTTACGGCCCTGAAGGCATGCAGGGACCTGGGTGATGTCGTTTATTTTAATGCAGCGGGAACGGACATGCGGGAGTATGTCTCCCTGCATTGCGAATCCGCAGCTGTTGTGCCGGCTGTTTCTGAACTCGCCGATATACAGGCAAAGCAATCCCTTTTCATTATTGATGGGGTGGATAAAGCCGATGGTGATACGCTCTCTGCAATAACCGGCGTGGTGTCGGGAGCATCGGGGGACAGGAAGGTCATACTGATAACCCGGATGCTGTTGGACACCAGAAAATTGTTTTCCAGCATAAATGTCGTCATACGGTTCAAACAGGACACTGCGGAAGTGCTGCTGACCGACTTATGCGACCTCGACAATCTCTGAAACTATAGTAAAATAAAGCATGAACTACCATCTTGCAGACGGGTTTGTCCTGAAATGGCTCGAGACTCCTGCTGTCTATGATATCAGGGGAGATGAACTTTACGAACTCGACGATGAGGCCTTTGAATTCCTTAGGGAATGCGCCTCTCCTGAAGGAGGCCGCAACGGAGCCGGGCGGGAGGAGTTTCTGGACTACTGCCTGTCCGGGGGGATACTGGCCCCGGAAAGCGTTCCCGTGAAAAGCCCGCTGCTCATGCAGTCCCCCCTGCCGTCTCTCAGGTATCTTGAACTCCAGATTACCGACAGGTGCAACCTGAAATGCAGGCACTGCTATATCGGCAAGAAGGAATTCAGGGAGCTTTCGCTTCAGGAAGTGGAGGGCATTCTCAATGAGTTTGAGGAAATGCAGGGGCTCCGCCTTTTGGTAACCGGAGGAGAGCCCCTGCTACACAGCCGTTTCCGGGAAATCAATGCCTTACTGCCTCGATACCGCTTCAGAAAGATATTGTTCACCAACGGGCTTCTCCTGAAAAAAGAGGACCTGGAAATGCTCAATGTGGATGAGATCCAGTTCAGTGTGGATGGTTTGGAATACGGCCATGATCTGTTCAGGGGAAAGGGCACATACCGGGTTGTGATGCAGCGGGTGGAAGATGCCCTGGCTGCGGGCATTCCCGTTTCCGTTGCCACCATGGTACACAGGGAAAACCTTAAGGAGTTCGGGGCGATGGAAGCCCTTTTCCAGGGAATAGGGATAAGGGACTGGACAGTAGATGTCCCCTGCGTTACCGGCAACCTGAAGGACAATCCCATGCTCCAGGTGCTGCCGGAGACTGCAGGCAGGTACCTGAATTACGGGTTCGGCGGGGGGGTGCACGGCGGCGGGGACGGATATGCCTGCGGCCTGCATCTCGTGTCCGTTCTCGCTGACGGGAATGTATGCAAATGCACCTTTTATTCCCATGCCCCTTCGGGCAGGATTGCCGAAGGGCTCAGGAACTGCTGGGCAAAAACAGGGCATGTGCAGCTCGAAAGGCTTGAATGTGCAGCGCTGTCGTGCCCGGTCATCGATGCTTGCAGGGGAGGGTGCAGGTTCAGGGCGGAATGCTCCCACCAGGATTGCCCCGGGGACAGCGAGGACCGGGCGGAAAGGGGCCTCCGGAGAGATTTTTACAAATGTTATGGGTATGGTATAATTAAGCAATCCGGGCATGAAGCACGGGAATAACCCTTAGAGGGGGAGGTATCGGAACATGGTTATAAAAAAGGTCTCCAGGAAGACGGCAACTACCTGCAAGTGCAAAGGTTCGTGTTAAGCAGTTCACGGGAAGGCTTGTAAGCAAGCTGAATGTATAGAGGGGGCGTGAGAGCCCCCTTTTATTTTGGAAGCTTTATATTTAAGGGTTTTTTGTGCGATAATAACCGATATGCCATTGAGAGTCATTTTATATTGTATTTTCATCTCTGTCTTTGTCCTCTCTTGCTCAACACTGCCCCAAAAGGCAACCACCAGCGCCGGAGAAGAAAGCAACCGGGCAATATCCCCCCGGTCTGAAGGGGCCTCCCTGGAGTATTTGCTCGGATATGAATCCGAAATGGCCGGCAAATGGGATGCCGCGCTGTCGCATTACCAGAATGCCCTTGCCCTTGATCCGGCCTCTCTCTATCTGAAAATCCAGACCGGCCATATGCTCATAAAAACAGGGAAACTGCCTGAAGCGCTCGCAAAGCTTGAAGAGATCATAAAGGAAAAGCCTGATTATATCCCCGCGCTTATGCTGCTCGGCGACCTCTACACTGCACAGAAGCGGACAGACGATGCCATAAAAATGTACGAACAGGTTTTAAAGGCCGATCCCGGCAAACATGATGCAAAGCTGTTCCTCGGCGTCCTTTATTCATCAAAAGGAGATGCCCGGAAGGCCCGGGATACATTCGATGCCATTTTGAAGGACGATCCTGAGAATGTCATGGCGCTCTATTATCTCGGCACAATCTATATAGAGAGCAGGAGTTTTGATAAGGCCGCAAGCATGTTCCGACGGATACTGGAGCTCCGCCCCTCTTTCGATGCCGCATATCTGAACCTGGGACTCATCAGCGAAATGAAAGGAGAGGGCAAGGCGGCCGAAGAATATTACAGGAAAGCCCTGGCGGCCAACCGGAACAACCTGTTTGCAAGGGAAAAAATCATACAGTTATATATATCTGAAAAATCCTTTGATAAGGCCATCAAGGAAATTGAGTCGGCTCTTGACAGCTCTCCCGATAATATCAGTCTGCGTTCCAGGCTCGGGCTCCTGTATATGCAGGAAAAGCAGTATGAAAAGGCGCTCTCCGAGTTCAAGACAGCGCTTGAGGCAAGGCCCGAAGACATCACGACACGCTATTACGTTGTCCTTGCTCAGGAGGAGTTGAAGCGGTACGATGAGGCCGCCGTGGAGTTGAAAAAGATACTCTCC
Organism: Nitrospirota bacterium; assembly: GCA_021847795.1. Classification (GTDB taxonomy): domain Bacteria; phylum Nitrospirota; class Thermodesulfovibrionia; order Thermodesulfovibrionales; family Dissulfurispiraceae; genus JAMCVZ01. Next base: position 11,685 of record JAJZPZ010000065.1, on the reverse strand, counting down.
GTTGATCCCAAGAACGTGAATGCTTTCCTGAACCTGGCATATATTTATACCAAGCAGGACCTTTATCCCGAAGCCGCAAAGATCTATGAGGAGATACTGAGCTTTGAGAAGAGCAACCCCGATATCTACATCTATCTTGGAGACACGTATATACAGTTAAAGGACTATAAAAAAGCCGAAGGCGTATTCCAAGAAGGTATGAAGCTTTTCAGCGCTGACGCCGATCTGACTTTCAATATGGCTGTACTGTGCGATAAAACCGGCAGAACTGCTGATATGGTGTCTTATCTCAAGCGCACCATAGAACTCAACCCGGACCATGTTGAGGCCCTGAACTATCTCGGGTACAGCTACGCTGAAAAAGGCGTGCACCTCACAGAGGCCCTTTCCCTTATCAAAAAGGCGCTGGAGTTAAAGCCGGACAGCGGCTATATCCTGGACAGCCTCGGCTGGGTCTCTTTCAAGCTAGGCAATCTGGAAGACGCAATGAAGGCCCTTCAGAAGGCGCTCAAATACACCAGGGATGACCCGGTGCTCCACGAACACCTCGGGGATGTTTACTCTGCGCTGGGCGATAAAATGAAGGCACTCGATTCCTGGAATGAGGCGCTGAAAACGCAGGAAAAGGAAGAGGGACTGAAGGACAGGGTCGAGGGAAAGATAAAAAACTTAAAACGTGAAGTTAAAAATAAATGAACTCCCGGCATTCATATTTTTAACTTTTATGCTCACATTAAAATCACCTGCCAAAATAAACTGGTCTCTTTTCGTTCTCGATAAGCGGGAAGACGGCTACCACAACATACTTTCCCTGATGCACTGCATAGGGCTTTACGATACGCTGACTTTTGATGATGCCGATGCCCTTGAGCTTGTGGACGGTATGGATATTCCCAAAGAGCAGAACCTTGTCTTTCGGGCAGCTTCAGCCCTCCGTGAACACACGGGTGTTACGAAAGGGGCTAAAATCACTCTCGAAAAGGAGATACCTTCGGGGGCCGGTCTAGGGGGAGGGAGCAGTAATGCAGCGTACACCCTGATGGGCTTGAATAAACTCTGGGGACTTGGCCTGGACCGCGGCGAGTTAAGCTCTATCGGGGGCAGGCTGGGATCTGATGTCCCTTTCTTTTTCCGCTGTCCCCTGGCCGTCGCCGAAGGGAAGGGGGAAGTCCTGACACCCCTGGAAATCGGTGTTCCCCACACGGTGCTGCTCGTAAAACCTGCTGTTTCGATATCGACAAAATGGGCGTACGGCGCAATACACAGCCATAGGAAGGCAGGAAAGGAATTGACAAAAACAGGCAATAAAATTAATAATATCCAGTTGATTTATGAAGCCCTCAGGACTGGGAGTGTATCCGGGCTTAACCCCGTGATTCATAACGATTTTGAGGAGGTCGTCCAAAGAGAGCATCCCGTCATCGGCAGCATTAAGGCAGAATTGCTGGGATGCGGAGCTGCGGGGGCTGTTATGAGTGGAAGCGGATCAGTTGTCTTCGGGCTTTTTGAAAACAAGGAACAGGCATGGGAGGCCTCCTGGCATTTCCCACACCATTTCAGCAAGGTTGTTGAGACGTTAACGACAGTAACAAGTAACGAGTAACAAGTAACAAGTCTTTGTCTTTAGCCTTTAACTTGTTACTTGTTACTGTCTTTAGAGTTACTGGTTTTTTATGGGGCGTCGACAAGCGGCAAGTCAGCAGATTTTGGATCTGCCATTCCCAGGTTCGAATCCTGGCGCCCCAGTTCCAAGTTGGGCAGGCAGTGCGCAGTAAAAATTGAAGTTATCGGCTTAAACATAGAGATTTTCAATTAAATTACTTGGAGGATTGTATGTCTGACCGTATCAAGCTTCTCACCGGCAATGCAAACAGGCCCCTTGCTCTTAAGGTGGGCGAACATTATGGTGTGCCATTGACGGACACCACTGTTACACGATTCAGCGATGGCGAGATCACGGTACAGATCAACGAGAACATAAGGGGCTGCGATATCTTTGTCATTCAGCCTACCTGCACCCCCGTGAACCAGAATATCATGGAACTGCTATTGATCATAGATGCCCTTAAGAGGGCCTCGGCAAGGCGGATAACGGCTGTGGTCCCTTATTACGGATATGCCAGGCAGGACAGAAAAGTGCAGCCCAGGGTCCCGATATCCTCAAAGCTTGTGGCAGACCTGCTTACAGCTGCCGGGACCAACAGGATACTGACCATTGACCTGCATGCCGCGCAGATACAGGGTTTTTTTGATATCCCGGTTGATCACTTATATGCTGCCCCTGTTTTGCTCGAGTATGTCAAAAAATGCAAATTCGAGAACCTGGTCATTGTCTCTCCTGATGCGGGGGGGGTCGAGAGGGCGCGCGCTTTTGCAAAAAGGCTGAACGCTTCGCTTGCGATAATCGACAAGAGGCGTGAGATGGCGAATGTTTCAAAAGTCATGAACGTGATCGGCGATGTAAAGGGCAAGGATACGATTATCCTTGATGATATGATAGATACCGCGGGCACGACGGTTCAGGCGGCGCAGGCCTTGAAAGAAAACGGCGCCGGAAGGGTGTTTGCCGCATGCACGCATGCGGTCCTTTCAGGGCCGGCCATTGAGAGGATCAATGGATCCGTACTGGAGGAAGTCATCACCACGGACACCATACCGCTTGAGGACAAAGTCGAGGCATGCGGGAAACTGAGAGTATTGAGCGTTTCCAGCCTGCTGGCGCAGGCAATACAGAGGATCCATGAGGAGTCCTCGGTAAGCTCATTGTTTGTATGAAAACAAGCAGGAAGTGGGAACTAAGAAGTAAGAAGTGAAGGCGTGAATGATTTTTATTGCTCCTTAACTGCTCACTTCCAACTTCTCGCTTATAATTTATTGAAGGAGGAATGATATGGAAAGAGTTACCCTTAGTGTAGAAAAAAGAGACGGCATCGGGAAAGGCGGAGCGCGGTCTTTGAGGAGAGAGGGGGGAATCCCCGCTATTGTTTATAAAGGCGGTAATTCCGTGCCGGTAAAGCTTTCAGGAAAAGAGCTTTCGTATTTTATCGGCAGGACCGCCGGCGAGCAGGTGATCGTGAATCTCAAATTCCCCGATGATACGAAGCAGGCCATTGTGAAGGACTACCAGGTGGACCCGATAACAGGCGGTTTGCTCCATGTGGATTTCCAGGAAATCTCGGCAACTGAGGTCATCAAGGTAATGGTGCATGTAGCTATTAAAGGCGAGCCGATCGGGGTCAAGAGAGATAAGGGAGTGCTGCAGTACGGTATCAGGGAGGTTGAAATCGAGTGCCTTCCCGACAAGATCCCCGGCCATTTCGACATCGACGTATCGCACCTGTTGATAGGGCAGGCAATTCACGTAAGCGACCTTAAGATCGGCGAGGGCATTCGTGTTATTACCGATATCCATGACGTCCTGGCCAGTGTCGTAGGCATAAAAGAGGAAGTAGCGGCTGCTCCTGAAGCAGCAGCTGAAAAGGTTGAGCCTGAAGTCATCAAGAAGGGCAAGAAGCCCGAAGAGGAAGAGAAAAAATAGCGCCGTAGCGGTACAGCGTTATAGCGTAAAGGAGATACACAAAACATTCCCGGAAACGCTATAACGCGATAAACGCGCAACGCTGTACCGCGATAAACGCTATACGATAATTATGTGGCTACTTGTCGGTTTGGGCAATCCGGGCAGCAAGTACTCTAAGACCCGCCATAACATCGGTTTCAGAGTCATTGACCAGTTTTCAGAAACGCATAAGATCCCCATGGAAGAGAAGGATTCCTATATGATAGGCAGGGGAACTGTCGACGGACAGGATGTCGTTCTTCTTAAGCCCCTTACCTTCATGAACAGAAGCGGACAAGCTGTCAGGAAGGCGCTCCGGAAATTCAATAAGCTGTCCGACAAACTGGGAGATGTCCTGATTGTTGTGCAGGACGACCTCGATATCGATACGGGAACGGTGAAGATCAGAAAAGAAGGGACTTCCGGAGGGCATAAGGGGATCGAGTCGGTCATACAGGAAACAGGGACAAGGAATTTTGTACGGATCAAGGTGGGAATAGGCCGCGACAAAAGCGTCCCCACCGATGAATATGTGCTCGCCCAGTTCAGGCCGTCAGAAAAAAATCAGATAAAAGATGCTATAATCAATGCAGCCGATGCCGCCCTTGCTGTCGTACGGGAAGGGACGGATAAAGCAATGAATAAATACAACCGGACCATCCAGGCAGGCCGGCCAGGCCGGTAAATCTCCGGGCTGACAAAACATGGATATTTCAATAAAAAATATAGCTGAGGAAGAAGTCACAGCAGACACACTGGTCCTGCCGTTTTTCGAGAATAATTCTGCGGCCTTCTATGACCACCTGGATTCTCTTATCGGCGGGTTTATAAGAAAGGCGCTGCATTCGAAAGAATTCACCGGCAAACACAAGCAATTGACCCTGCTTCATGTGCAGAATATCAAGGCGGGCAGGGTCCTCCTGGCAGGGCTTGGAAAACAGTCGGACCTGACTGCTGAAAGGATCAGGCAGACCGGGGGCAAAGCCCTGGCGTATTTGAGGGACATCGGCGCGTCGGGCATTGCCGTGTCGAACGGGGTATTTAAAAAAACGGCCGGGGATTCCCTGAATCTCCGGGAAGCAAAAAACAAGCCGATGTATTACTTCCTCGAAGGAGGGCTCCTCGGCCTGTACAAGTTTGAAAAGTTCAGGAAAGCCGAGAACGGGAAGGAAGTAAAATCGGTTTCCATTCTCGCGGCTGATAAAGACATACCTTTAAGAAAACTCCGGGCGGCAGTCGATGCGGTGAATTTCGCACGGGACCTGGTGAATACCCCTTCAAACTCCATGACCCCTGAAACCCTCGGCTCTATAGCTCTTTCCCTTTCCGGGAAAAAGATAAGGGTCAAGGTTCTGGAAAGGAAGGAAGCGGAAAAAGAGGGGATGGGGGCCTATCTTTCGGTGGCCGGGGGGTCTGCAGAATCCCCGAGGTTCATTGTTGTGGAATACAAGGGAGGAAAAGGCGCCCCGCTTGTCCTTATCGGGAAGGCGATTACCTTCGACAGCGGGGGAATATCCATCAAGCCTGCAGAAGGCATGGAAAAGATGAAATACGATATGGCCGGGGGCGCGGCTGTCCTGGCGGTTATGCGGGCTGCATCGGAGCTGGAACCTGAAATGAATATCATCGGCCTACTCCCGGCTGCAGAGAACATGCCCGGCGGTACTGCATCGAAACCCGGGGACGTAGTAAGGACGATAACGGGAAAGACCGTGGAAATAATCAGTACCGATGCCGAAGGGAGGCTTACCCTTGCAGATGCCATCGGGTATGCAATAAAACACTATAAGCCCATGGGCATGGTGGACCTTGCGACCTTGACGGGCGCCTGCTCTATCGCGCTCGGAGGCGAGGCGATAGCAATGATGGGGAGCGGCCCCGAACTTATGGAGAGCCTGAAGAAGGCAGCTGAAGAGACCCATGAGCGCGTATGGCAAATGCCCCTCTATGATGAATACAGGGATTACATAAAGAGCGATGTCGCGGACCTGAAGAACGCCGGGGGCAGGAACGGCTCATTGGTTACAGCAGGATATTTTCTAAGAGAGTTTTCGGGTGATACACCGTGGGTCCATCTCGATATTGCCGGCACGGCGTGGAATGATAAGGACAGGCCGTACCTGCCGAAAGGCGCTTCCGGCATCGGTGTAAGATTAATGCTCGATCTTTTGGAAGGGCTTTGCTCCTCTGAAAAATAGAAGAGGGTGGGCCCTGTCCCTTGCACGGGCTGATAAGGGACAGGGCCCATTCGAAGGAATTTGATCATGATTTTTATTTTGACGTTTATCGGAATTCTCCTGGCGCCCTCTTTTGCCTTTGCCTGGGGACCGCTTACCCATATTTATCTCGGCAATGAATTATTCACCTATGCGCCGCTGATCCCCGCCGGAGTATTGAGCCTTCTGAAAAAGTACCAGCAGGATTTTCTTTATGGAAACCTGATGGCTGATATGATTCTCGGTAAAAAATATCTGCCCGACGACAAAAGCTCCCACAGTTGGGAGGTTGCCATGAATCTTATGGACCAGGCCGAAAAAGGGCCTGAGAAGGCCTTTGCCTACGGCTACCTCAGCCATCTGGCGGCAGACACTGTTGCGCACGAGACCCTTACGGAGAACAAGCTGGACATGGAGCATACCTGGATAGAACTCAAAGCGGACAGCATGATCAATAAGGTCTACTGGCTGCAGTCGGTGACCATAAGCAAGACCGTCCAGAAAAGAAACGACAGGTTTCTTGAAGGCTCCCTTGACAGCTATATCTTCTCTTTCAACACAAACAAAAGAATATACAAGGGAATAGTATTCCTGTCCTTTTTGAACAAGAGGAGGACAAAAGGCGTTGACAGCGAGTACATTTACAAGCTCCACGGGAAGTCCCTGGCACGGATGCTCGACCTTCTGAAAAAAGGCAAGGATTCTTCTGTCCTGTACAAAAGCCCTCTCTGAAAAACAGTGAAGAGTGAACAGTGATGAGTGATGAGTTAAAGGACAACGACCCGTTACGTCTCACGTCTCACAGTCTTTCTACTCATCACCCATTACTCATCACGCATTACGCATCACGGACTTATTATGTTCGATAAACATTACCTTTCTCCCTCAGAAGCGCTGGAGCGTATCCTTAAAGCTCTGCCTGAAAATGATCCACCCCTTGAAAGAACCCGGATAGAAGAGTGTTACGGGCGCATAACGGCCTGCGATATTGTTTCAGCCGAGGACCTGCCTGCGTTTTCACGTTCTACTGTCGACGGGTATGCGCTCAGCTCAGCCGATACCTTTGGCGCAAAAGAGACATCTCCGGCCTATATAACTCTCGTCAGGGCTGAAGTGCTGATGGGAACTTCCCCGGAATTCAGCATTCGCAAAGGAGAGGCAGCGAAGATCCCGACCGGGGGGATGCTCCCCCAGGGGACTGATGCGGTTGTGATGCTTGAGCATGCCCAGGTCGTATCGGATGATATGATCGAGGTGCTCCGGTCCGTAGCTCCCCGGGAGAATGTAATTCAAAGGGGGGAGGATGTCGGAAAAGGAACGACAGTTCTCTCAAAAGGCAGCACATTAAGGGCACAGGATATCGGGGCGCTTGCAGGACTCGGCATAACGGAAATAGATATCTTCAGAAAGCCGCTCGTGTCCATCATTTCCACGGGAGATGAAATAGTCCCTGCCCGCGAAACACTGAAGTTGGGACAGGTCCGGGACATCAATTCATTCACCCTCGCAGGTCTGATAAGCGACTCCGGGGGCATACCGCTCAGGAAAGGCATAATCAAAGATGAATACGCCCTCATAAAAAAGGCGGTCCGGGAATCCCTCGGCGATTCCGGTATCGTGCTGGTAAGCGGCGGCACATCTGCGGGCGCCAAGGACATGGCAGCTGATATCGTCAACGATATCGGCAGTCCGGGGGTGCTGTTCCACGGCCTCTCTCTGAAGCCCGGGAAGCCGATGATCGGCGGTGTTGTAAACGGCAAGCCGGTCCTGGGCCTCCCCGGCCATCCGGCGGCAACCGTTGTCTGCTTTGATCTCTTCATCAGGCCTCTTCTCGAAAGACTGGGAGGGGCCGGGGCAAGGAAGAAATTCCCGAAAGCGCTGAGGGCTGCAATGGCAAAGAGCATTGCCTCTGCCGCAGGCAGGGAGGACCACATCCGGGTTGCTGTAGAGGAGCAGGATGGCGAATTGCTTGCCGTCCCGATCCTGGGGAAATCGGGGCTGATCACCACCCTTGTCAGGGCCGACGGGATAGTTGTGATCCCACCGGAAAAGCTGGGACTGGATGCAGGGGAAGAAGTAACAGTAGTGCTGTTTTAGAGGAGCCCCTGCATATTACACGCTGATTATTTTGTAGCTGTATTTTATTTTTGCCACGCCTTCAAGGGTCGCTTTTACGGAGCAATACTTTTCCATGGAGAGGTCCACCGCCTTTTTTACGGCTGTTTCGGACAGGTTCCTGCCGCTCACAACGAACTCCACCTCGATATCGGTAAACTTTTTCGGGTGCTCGTCGGCTTTTTCCCCTTTGACGTTGACTTCAACCCCGGTCACCTGTTCTCTTTTTTTCTGGAGAATTGAGGCCACATCCATGCCCGAGCATCCGCCCAGACCGATAAGCAATAATTCCGTCGGCCTGACCCCTGTGTTCGTGCCGCCTACTTCTGCATCCGCATCCATAACGATAGCATGGCCGGACCCGGATTCACCGACGAATTGAAGACCATCAGTCCATTTTACTTTTGCCTGCATCATAAAGACCTCCTTGTAAAGAAATCCCAAATTTCAAGCACCAAACTCCAAAGTTGGAAATTGTGATTTGAGATTTGTAATTTGCCGCACCTCAAACACGGAGGCTTTTATGGGTTTGTCAGCTGCAGCCTCTGTATCCCCGTGGCTCTGCCGCTTTTCCCATCGACCTCTATCACTACTGCGGAAAGCAATCCGGTTCCGCCTGCTACCGTGTATTTCCGGGGCATATGGGAAAGGAACCTTTCGATGATCTCTTCCTTATCGATTCCGATGACGGAGACCTGGGGACCTGTCATCCCTGCATCGGTAATGTACGCTGTTCCCCCGGGAAGTATTTTTTCGTCTGCAGTCTGGACATGGGTGTGAGTCCCGACAACGGCGCTGACGCTGCCGTCCATGTAGTAGCCGAAGGCCACTTTTTCCGATGTCGCTTCTGCATGGAAATCGATAAATATTATCTTTGTTGTTTCCCTGAGTTTTGCTGCTTCGTCCTTGCCGGCCCTGAAAGGGCAATTGAGGGTATTCATGAACACCCTGCCCGACACATTCATAACAGCTATTTTCTCTTTGCCGGGAGTGGTATAAATAAGGCTGCCGATGCCGGGAGTGCCGTCGGGATAATTAAGGGGCCTTAAAATCCTATGCTCCTTTGCGAGGTAGGGGACCGCCTCTTTTTTATCCCAGACGTGATTGCCTGTCGTAATGATGTGGACCCCGGAATTGAAGAGATCTGCCGCTGTCCTTTCCGTTATCCCGAAACCGGCTGCTGCGTTCTCTCCATTGGCAATGACCACATCTATCTTATACCTGCTGGTGAGGTTGGGAAGGAGGGCAGAGACTGCCTGCCTTCCCGTCTTGCCGACTATATCACCGATAAAGAGAATTTTCATAAAGGGCCGTTATGCATAATCCGTAATGACGGATTGCGGCTATTTCGCATAATCGACATACCGCGATTCACGGATGACCGTCACCTTTATCTGGCCGGGATATGTCATCTCCGCCTCGATCTTCCTTGCGAGTTCTTTTGATACAATGGAACATGCATCATCATTTACGTTTTCCGGCTTTACAATGATTCGTATTTCCCTGCCTGCCTGAATGGCATAGCATTTTTCCACTCCGTTAAAGGACATGGCTAACTCCTCGAGCTTTTCGAGGCGTTTTAAGTAGTTTTCAATGCTTTCCCGTCTTACCCCGGGCCTGGCTGCGGAAAGTGCGTCTCCGGCTGCCACAAGGGCCGATTCAACACAGACAAAATCAACCTCTCCGTGGTGAGCCACGATCGCGTTGATTACTTTGTCGTTTTCTCCGAATTTTTTTGCCAGCGCTGCGCCGATATCCTGATGGGAACCTTCCATTTCATGGTCTACGGCCTTCCCGATGTCATGGAGGAGTCCGGCGCGTTTCGCCAGCTTTATATCAACCCCAAGCTCTCCTGCCATCATCCCCGCAAAATAGGCGACTTCTTTAGAATGCTGTAGTATGTTCTGCCCGTAGGATGACCTGTATCTCAATCTGCCGGTAAACCGTATAAGCTCAGGGTGCAACCCGGAAATCCCGAGGTCGAACACTGCTTTTTCTCCCTCTTCCCTTATTGTCGTATCCACTTCTTTTTTAACTTTTTCAACCAGCTCTTCGATCCTGGCAGGATGTATCCTGCCGTCCGATATGAGCCTTTCGAGGGCTATCCTCGCCACTTCACGCCGTACAGGATCATGGCCGGAGAGCGTTACCAGTTCCGGGGTATCGTCAATAATGAGGTCAACTCCTGTTGCAGCCTCAAAGGCCCTGATATTCCTTCCCTCCCTGCCGATGATTCTCCCTTTCATTTCATCGTTCGGCAGGCTGACTGCAGACACGGTTGCATCGACTACATAATCGCTGGCATAGCGCTGCACGGCAAAACTGATGATCTCTTTCGCCTTCTTTTCAGCGACTTCCCGTGTCTCGTCTTCTATCTTTTTGGCGAGTTTTGCGGCTTCGAATTTTGACTCTTCCTCTATTCTCCTGAAGAGCTCCTTCTTTGCTTCATCTGAACTGACTCCTGATATCTTCTCCAGCAGCTGTGTCTGGTCTTTTATGATCTGGAAATAGTGGTTTTCTTTTTCCGCTAACGCACGTTCCCTCTGTCCGAACTCCCTGTCTTTTCTGTTGAACTCGTGGTCCTTTCTTTCAAGCTGGTCGATTTTCTTTTCAAGCTGTTCTTCTTTTTGCCTCAGCCTTTTATCCAGCTGGTTCAGTTCCCTTGTCCTTTCGCGGATTTCTTTTTCAGCTTCAACTTTTGCCTGATACGCAAGGTCTTTTGCGGAAATAGCTGCCTCTTTCTTTAAGGCATCCACCTCCCGCCGTGCGTCCTCCAGTAAGCGTTCTTTTTCCTTATCAATGGATTCTTTCTCTGATTTTAAGGTGTTCTTGTACATTTTGAGGAAGAGCAGGCCGCTTGCAATCCCGACTGTAAGAGCAATAAGAATGTAGATGATACTGCTGTCCATGGGTAAATCCCCCCTCCTGTAAGTGTTTTGGATGTGATCGGGGCCCCTGGTTAAGGAGGCGCTGATCACAGTGCAACTACTGATGATCCGGATAGGGGCAATGGATAAGAAAAAGGCCTCAGAATATAGGAAGGCTCAGGATAGAAAAACCATACATGCTCTGTGAAATTTTATACAAACTGCGTGGTAACCCATGTATGTTATAAGTGTTTGAAAACACTTTTTTCAATTCCTGAACTCCTTGTATCATATTCATCAATTGCGCCATCCAATTACTGTCATCAGTAATTACCGCCAGAGAGTAACGAAAAGCAACTGCATTAATCTGTGCCGGCAATTACTGATATTTATTAGAAACCCACCCTGCCGTGTAGGCGAAAATCAGATCTCTTTTTTCGTTAAGTGGGTGCCTCGAAAATGACTTAGGCTTTCTCCTTCCGGAGACATGCACACCGTACACCTTACGCGAGCTCCCTAAAGATCCAATTTGCGAGATCAACATTATCCCCTAATCACTGACAGGGCAGGCAGACTCTCTTAAAAATATTAAAACAGATATTGAACGGTATAAGCAACTAATTTTTTTGCAAATGCGGCAAAAAGGGTTCATTTAAAGTGACACTTGAGGTGGGGGCAAGGGGCCGGTCACTCTTTTGGGGAAGGGGAAGCCCATCGTATTCCGGCGGTTTTTTCGAGCAGAGACCGGGAGAGTACGAGGTTCAGCCTTGAATTGATAAGCTGGTCCCTTGCTGTTGACAGCAGGTTTTCAGCCTGGACCAGGGAAAGGATATCGGTCTTCCCGACTTTGTACTCACCGAATGCCTGGGAATAGTTGTACTCGGCTTGTTTGAGCTGCTGATGGGCCACCTGCAACTGGTCCAGGAGA
>JAJZPZ010000251.1 GCA_021847795.1 Nitrospirota bacterium | reverse complement strand
CCGATCTATGCCGTCCTGCCGCTGGGTCAACCTGGTCATTGCGGAAGTAAAGTTAATAACGTTTGAAGTCTTGGCAAAAACCTTTTTCATCTGCTATACTCCTTTTAACCATTGATACGGGCTGCTTAATGCAGCCTTTTTTTATGAACCGCTGCCCTCCTTTCCTTGATTCTGAAAATATGAAAGCAACATCTTGAAATCATCCGTCGTCCGAAACCATACGCACCACGCTGCGTCTTCGTCGGTCAGTACTCCGTGCTTCAGGTGCCACTCGTAGCGTTCGGTAGGAGTATCGAAGTTCGGCCTGGTCTGAGGCTCAAGGCGGGTAACGTCGCAAGGGGACAGTCCCGAATCTACGGCTTCGCCCGTAATTCCGGGACAGTCCCCGGAGATCACCGCTTCCTCCGGGATGTGTTCCTCAGTTTCGGACGTGAGGACTTCCTCGGCCTCAAGCTTCTCGGAGATGCGCGGGGTAATCTCCGTGACCTTTTGCCAATCGAGCTTTATATGTGTTCCCGCCTTCGTGTATTCCCTGGCAAGCTTGACCGTCTGCTGAGAGAGACGCCGCTGCTGCCTTATCCCCTGCTTTACCGCCTCCACATCTTTCGCTTCGCCCAGCACACGCGCAAGCGGATGCACAGACATCACGCGATTTGCCACGCAGAGGAACTCTCCGCTCAAAGCGAACACCTTTATATAGGTGAGATTGAAAAGACTGTATCTGATCACGACCTGCTCTTTGAGGCCGTAGAGATTCTCGTCGTAATAATCCTGCCCGAGGAAACGAATGCCGTTACGGTCAATGCGGGTGATCTTAAAATCCATCATCAGATCATCAAGGTCGGCAAGCTCCACGCCGGGACCTCTGCCTTCGGCGAAGACTTCACCGATTGATTTCCCCTTCGCATGAGGGCATTCCTGGGAGCGATGAAATCCAAGCCAGGCGTCCAGGAGCTGCACGGTTTCCTCTATGGTGGGGACGTATTCGTTGTGCAGCGCCTTGTGGAACTTCTCGTTCCTGAGCATGTAGGCAGGCTTGTCGGCAATCGATGAACCGATAAAGGAAGGGAAGAGCCGTTCGAAGGTATTCGAAAACTCCTTAAACCACCTTTCAACGATCTTCGCGCGGGCGTTATACGGAGCTGCAAACAGCGGCACAATGCCGAGCCTGCCGAAGAGACCGTGAAAGCCTGCCTCCTCGAAGCTCGGGGAGCCCAGGAAAAAACGGTTCTTGAACGCCTTGCCGTTATCCTGGTATCCGACCCTGGGCTTTTTGCCGAGGGCGATGATTGCGTTTCTCATTGCCGAGGCTACAACCTGGGTGTTCTCATTGACCATGATCTCGTACCCGGCCAGGTCAAAGGACTTCCAGTCCACGTATGCGATGATGGTTGCGCGGCAGGGTTTCCCGGTGAAGGGATTGATCACCTGGAAGTTCAGCCGGTGCCCGTCCGCGACCAGTGCGTCGCCCACTTCGAGCACCGAAGGATCGCGCTTGATGTAAGGCTCGACCTTGTCCTTGAGGGCCTTCTGTCCCTGGCGCATCAGGACCCACAGGTCGTAATGCCTTGCCGTGAATTCATCCGCATAGCGGCGGAAGGTCATATCGGATTTGTCGCTGGCGCAGCCCCGCTGCGACAAGAGCAGCTTCGTGAACTTTATCGCCGTGCCGATGGGGATCTGGTTCGGCGTGAGGAGAAAGCCAAGGAAGACCCTCTCTTCTATCGGAGTCAGGCGACTGGCCGAGGGCCGGTTATACTGAGGCGCAAGGCGTGTCCAGTCATTGGTGCCGTCGAGCATTTGCTTCCAGCGGTAGAGTGTCTGCCGTGATATTTCACCGAGTGTCGCGTAGAGGTTCGGGTAAATCGCCGCCGAGTTGTATCCTGCAAGAAATTCACGGTCTATTTCCGTTGCCTTGCGCCCTGGATGCGCCTGACGGTATGAGTCCCATGCGATGAGCAGCGCATGCCTGGTCAGGCCCGTCTTCCTGGCCTTTTCAGGCAGGCCGTCGCCGGACTGAGGCAGCGCAGACTGTGGGGACTGTCCCTGAATTACGGGCGAAGCCGTAGATTCGGGACTGTCCCCGGCGATTACCGGCTTGATACCCGAAAGCGCCGAAGGCAAAGCGATAAGGTTGCCCGGCCCGGACGAGCTCATTTCTGTATGTCTCCCCGCTTATGCGCGTCCCACTTCTCGGCCAGATGTATCAGCCTGGCGTGGCAGGTCTTGAGCAGCCCCTCGATCTTCGCGCCGATCTTTATGTCATCAATCTCCATTTCGGCAAAGGCCAGGGCAGATAGCGCCGACTCAAACTCGTCGTATTTCGCCAGGGCGTACATGAGTTGCTTTTCGCCCTTGGAGACATGCTTTTGAGAGGGCGGAATGATCTTGTGGAGTTCCTGCTGGAGCACTTCGGCTTGATTCTTTAGTGCTGTCGTAGAGCTATCAACAATATTTTTTACCGTCTGTTTTATGGACTCGCTATCACCTGAGAAATCGTATTCGATACCATCGATTTTGACCTTCTCCCCTTTTGCCGCAGCATGTTGCAGCTCCTGTGGAATGAGGCCGAAGGCGCGGAAGAATGGGCGGTTAAGACCTACCTTCTCGACAAGCGCCGGGAAATTTTCCGGGCCTACTGTCTCAACATGCTTGGCCCATTCGTAACCGACGCTCTTGCTGATGCCCCGGGATTCACAATATTCAGCGAGGCTTTTGAAACCTGCCTCCTTGAAGAGTTCCCGGTGCTTTACTTCATAAAGGACAAGAGCTTCAAGCATGTTGTTCAAGGATTTATCGATTGCCCCTTTTGCAAGGAAGCCTTCCATGAAGCTGAGTCCCTGAGATGACATATTTTCCGCCAGGCGGAATAGCGATTCTTTAAATTTCAACGACTTCTCTTTTGCATTTTCCGCCGCTGGCGGAATTTCTGCTGTTTTGGCTGGCAAGTTCTTTGTCTCACCTTTTGTTGTTTTCTTCCCCTTCTGTTTAGGCATCTCTTTTCCCCTTTCTCTCGGCTTTATCAATGGCGACAGCTCTCAAGAGGTTCTGTTTCGCCTTGTCATAATATTCCCGCGCTTCTGC
>JAJZPZ010000064.1 GCA_021847795.1 Nitrospirota bacterium | reverse complement strand
TGAAGAGGCCCGGCAGCAGAGGAAAATAAGAAGGCAGCAGGCTTATAAGGGAAATGGCAGCTCCGGCCTTGCCGGCAGCCCATTAACTCATGCGGCATGAAAGTCCATTTCCGTCTGAGGCAAAACAGTTCGAAAGACAAAATCCAACTCTGCATAGCGACAAGAGAGTGGCAGTAGAAAGTGCGCTTATGGCTCTTAAGAAAGGTTGAATATATTGTCCTTGAAATAAGGACAACATTATGATATATTATCCGTTATGGAAGGACAATATCGCGATTTAATCCGGCAGAAGGTCATAGATTCCCTGGCTGCTCCGCTCCCTTCGTTCACACGCAGGGACATACGGCTGCCCGGAGTGAAAGGGAAGGCAGTTGCGGTCATCGGCATGCGCCGCACCGGTAAAACCACCTTTCTATGGCAGATTGTGTCGGACCGGCTGGCGCAAGGCACGGGCCGGGAGGGTCTGCTTTACTTCAGCTTCGAGGACGAGCGGCTGGCGGATATGACTGCCGCCGATCTGCATCTTGTCGTGGAGGAATACTACCGCTTGCACCCTGAATGGCGGGACCGGAATAGGGCTGTCTTTCTTTTGGACGAAATTCAGGTCGTGCACGGGTGGGAGACCTTTGCGCGTCGGCTTCTCGATACGGAGCAGGTGGAGCTTTTCCTTTCCGGGTCCTCGGCAAGGCTCCTTTCCCGCGAGGTGGCTACGAGTATGCGCGGCAGGGCCATGGAAGCGTTAGTGCACCCTTTCAGTTTCCGCGAATACCTTCGGCATTTTGGACGTGAGCCCGAGCGCGGCCTTGACCGCCTGACCAAGGCAGCTCGCTCCGCAATTGAAAGAGATCTGCGGGAATATCTTACCCGGGGTGGTTTCCCGGAAGCTGTCGATGTCTCTCCCCGGGACAGGTTCGAACTGCTGCGCGGCTATGTGGATACGGCTCTCCTGCGCGATGTAATCGAGCGGCATGCCGTGTCGCATCCGGTAGCATTGCGCTGGATGGTCCGACATCTGCTCGGTAATGCGGCCGGTCCGTTCAGCATTAACAAATTCCACGGGGATCTGCGGTCTCAAGGAATCCCGGTAGCCAAAGATACACTGCATGCATATCTGGGTTATCTGGAGGACGCATTTCTGATCCGTACTGTTGCCATTTCCTCGGCCTCTGCGCGGCGGCGGATGGTGAACCCCCGCAAGGTCTACCCTATCGACCCGGCATTGATCCCTGTCTTTGACCGGACGGGGCGGGCCAATCTGGGGCATGCGCTTGAGACTTGTGTGTTGCTTGAGCTTGAACGACGTGGCTCCGAGATCGCTTACGCACGCACCGGGGAAGGATACGAAATCGATTTCCTGGCCCGATATCCTGACAGCCATCAGGAGCTCATACAGGTCTGCGCAGACCTGAGCGACCCCTCTACCCGCCAGCGCGAAATCAGGGCTCTCCAGGAGGCCGCAAGGGAACACCCGAGGGCCACCCTTCATCTCGTTAGCCTTGAGCCGGAAATCCCGGCTGATGTGCCGCCCGGTATCACCGTTCATTCAGCGAGCATGTGGCTGTTGAGGAAAAGTGAAGAATAGGGGACATCCTTGAAGGCTGATTTCTAATATACGACAGAGCCATCATAACCCCTTCGGGTATTTCCTTCGAGGGATACCTGAAGGGGTTTTTTATTCTCGTAAAACTGTCGTTATGTGGGTAGGCCGGCGGGAAATTCCGGGTTCCAACCAGAGGGAGCATTGTAATTTACTGATGTCTTGCTGACGATGGAGCCAATCAGAGAGGAGAGGAACAGTGGGAATAGTAATACTGAACAAGCAGAACGAATTTCGCTTGTTCGGCAGGGTCAAAAATGTCGATTTTGACTATAAGCGAAAAGGCGATACGGAAACGATTCCCGTTCTGGAACTTGAGCTGGAGGTGCCCTACAATGGGGCTCCTGATGTTGTAAGAGTCACGGCATTCTATGACAAGGCCGAAAGAGCGGCAGAGGAAGTCGAAGCAGGGGACTGGATAGTAGCCCGAGGGAGAATCAAATCTTCCAAGGGCCAGTACAAAGACAAAATAACTTTCAACACGGATTTCTGGGCCAGTTACATAGAGAAGGTCCAGACGGCTGAAATTCCGGAGTAATCCTATGGAAATCATTATTAACAAGAAAGGGCTGGACTTGCCCTCGATAACGAAAGCGGGTATCGAGACCGCAGGTGAAGCCAATTCGGTGCTCGTCACAGCGGAAACATCGCTTTTGGGAGGGCTGCGATATGAGATCCCATGCACCATCAAGCAGGAAGGGGAGGTGATGTTCTACTCACAGGATATTTCAAAGGCGTTTTCTGTGCTCAAAGATGAAATAACAATAAAGAGCACCACGACAAACGTCTATATCTCAGATGGTGACATTACATTCAAGGAGAAACGCCTCACGGGAGAGGCTGCGTACTTCCCGAAGTATGAGGACATCAATGTCAATACCGTGGATCTGGATGCATTGCTCAGTGCGCTGAATGTGGCGATGCCATCTTCGGACTACCGGGGGCCTCTCTTGTCCAGAACCTGGGGATTACCAAGCCGTGTGTGCAGGCCAACTCATCTCATAATGTCTGCTATACCCTCTATAATAGTCTTGTAGGAAAAGTCACCGGACAAAGGGGGGACGGACGGTTACAATAGAGTTGGGTGGACATACGACCATTGCCGGCCTGTTCACGCTGAGCCAAGACATTTCAGAGATGGTTAAAGCGATCAGGAGAAGGCTATATACACTATGTGTACATGGTATTATTTATTTAATGCGATAGTGCCTGAAGCTTATTATTTCAACACCAGAACACATTTCAAGAGAGGACTTTGATGAAAGACATAATCAAGAAGCTCGGGGGAGGAGATTTCCGTTCGATTGGCAGAGCGAATGAGGTGGTGCAAGATGTCTTAAGTGATCTTACTCTTTTCAAGCCTGTATTTAACGCATTACTTTCAGAGGATGCTCTTGTCAGGATGAGAGCCGCAGATGTGGTGGAGAAAACTACCAAAAGCTTTCCTGAATTATTAAAGCCGCATAAGCACCAGTTATTGAATAAAGTATCAAGAATCCCGCAACAGGAGGTTCGTTGGCATGTTGCTTTGATGATCCCTCGATTGGAATTAAATGAAAACGATATTGCATTAGCCTTGGAAATATTGTTCGACTATTTAAAAGATAAGAGTAAGATAGTAGTTGCTTCCTCGATGCAGGCACTGGCAGATCTGGCCAAGAGAAATGAGGAACTGAAACCGCTGGCGATTGAGAGGATCAGCGTAGTGATGAGAAAAGGGAGTCCGGCTATTACCGCCAGAGGCAAGAAGCTGTTAGTTGAATTGAATAAATAATGAAGTTTAGAGGAATATTGTGTCCTGAACTACAAGCGTTGAGTCTTCCGTTTGCCATGCTGTCAGGCTTTCTGGTCAACGCACAATATTGCTACCCCTGGGCTGCCTCTGTGAGGTGGGGAATGCTCCTGAAAAATCACAACTATAGGATAAAGTTCGGCCTTAACGTACGATTTTTTCTGTTTCGTGAGGTGCCCCCAGGATGACAATGAGCTGAGGAGAATGTTGAAAGACATTCGAGCACAACGGCTACAAGGTCTACAAGGCTTCCCACGGACAGGCCGGAATTGATTCATACCGCAAGGAGCCCGCCGGCCTCGTTATTACCGATATCAATATGCCCGGCAAAGGCGGACTGGAAGTCATCAAGGAACTGAAAAAAGAATTCCCTTCCGTAAAGATTATCGCCATATCAGGAGGAAATAAAGGCACTGCTAATGATCTTCAAGCTGCCAGAGACCTTGGAGCGATACGTATAGTGAAAAAGCCCTTCCTGCCACGTGAGATATTGGAAATTGTACGTCAGGTTTTTGATGCTTGATTTAACATTTTTCCTGATGCTATATTGATGAGACCGTAAATGAATTTTTGACCTCAGTTTAGCGCTTGCTTATATAATAATGATGGTAGAAAACAGGTAGAAATAAAACTGAGAATTGTAAGTTGTTGAACGAAAAAGGAAACCTTGGTAAGGTTTAATCTTCCCAAGCTGGAGGTCGCGGGTTCGAATCCCGTCGCCCGCTCCATTCAAAACCCCTCCCGGACATGTTCCCGAAAGGAGAAAACCATATCCAGGGCTGTGCGACAGCACTGCTCCGCTGGTGTAGATATTAATTCGTAATAGGCTGCAGGTTTTTCATAATAACAAATCCCGAAGCAAGAGACAGCCCGAAAACAGCAAAAGGGATGGAGTGCTTCACTTCAAAAAGGGCGCCGGCCAGCAGCGGTCCCCCCACCATTGCAATCGACAGCACCGATGACATAATGCCGAGCACCTCTCCTCTTCTCCTGTGGCCTGCAATCCCCGCGGCCCGGCTCGATACTACAACCCTCAAAAGCGATTGGCTGAAAACGTTAAGAACAATTCCCGCAACGAGCACATAAACAGAAGGCGCCATCAACAGAAAGTATCCAATGGCATTCGTGAGAAAAGACCATGTCTCCAAAGTCGCCTCACTGAAGCGCCTCAGCCAGAACCTGCGGAGCAGGACGGTCTGATTCAAAAAGACAACGGCCCCCATACCTGTATAAATAATTCCGACCATTACAGAGTTGAACCCGTACACTGTTCCCATGTACAGGGCAAACACCGATTGCATTCCGGACAAAGCGAGTCCGAAAAGAAACCATGCCGCATATCGCAGGCGCATTGAATTGTCGCGAACCGCATTGGATAAAGGATGGAACGGATTCAATATTATTTTCTTTTCCTTCTCCATATGCGTATGCGATTCCGGCAGGAATAATACGGCGCCGAGTACATTCAGGGTTGCCAGTCCTCCAACAAAGAAAAAAGGCATGGCATGCGAAATGGAACTAAGCGCCGCTCCAATCGCAGGCCCAATGATAAAGCCGATGCCGAAAATCGCCCCGATTATCCCGAGATTTGTCGTCCGCTCCCTGTCGTTCCCGGCAATATCGACCAGGTAACTCTGTGCGATGGGTAAATTACCCGCGGCCAAGCCGTCAATGATTCTCCCCAGGAACAAGCCCCATACGGCATGAGCGGAGGCGAAAACAAACCAGCCTATGGCAGTGCTGATAATACTGATTATCAAAACAGGGCGGCGGCCGATTCTATCGGACAGCGCTCCCAAGAACGGCCCGCTCACAAAGGAAAAAAGAGCGAAAACCGAAAAAAGCAGCGTCAGGGTAAAAGCAGATGCCCCGAAGCTCTTAACGTAAAAGGGCAGCACGGGGATGATGATCCCCAGCCCGAGCACATCGATGAATACAGTAAGCATGATAATGATTTTCTCTTTTTGCATTTTTCCATTATATCATTGTTTGTCATTCTCCATATCCGGCCTGAACCCGGTGGAGGAAGTTTTTGCAACCCTTTATCAGGAATACCCGACCTTCCTGATATGATATTCATAAGTGCGGAATTGCATTGAAGTCATGCGCGGATATCACAGCACGTGAAGGCAATTTCCTGAAGCTGCTACGGAGAGGTTGAAGAAAAAAACGTTGTACAAACAATCAAAAAAAGCAGCAGCCGGGGAATGCGTGAAAAACCTATTGACCTTTTAAATTACCGTATGTCATATTTATGACGTGGAAAATGGCTCAGGGCATAACAACCTCCTTCAGATCATCGGCAATTCACAGGCAATCAGGCATATCTATGAAGTAACTGCAAAGGTTTCCAATTGTTACAGCACCGTCCTTATCCTTGGCGAAAGCGGGACCGGCAAAGAGCTGGTTGCAAAAAATATCCACTTCAACAGCAGCCGCGCTGACAAACCCTTTGTCCCCGTCAATTGCGGCGCAATCCCTACAGAACTCCTGGAATCGGAATTGTTCGGCCATGAGAAGGGCGCTTTTACCGGCGCAATCGCGACGCGGATCGGCAGGTTCGAGATGGCTGACGGCGGGACAATATTTCTCGACGAGATAGGGGAGATGCCCACGATCCTGCAGGTGAAGCTGTTAAGGGTTCTCCAGGAGCGGTCCTTTGAAAGAATAGGCGGCACCAAAACCGTGAATGTGGATGTCAGAATCATAGCGGCCACAAACCAGGACCTGGAGCTTTCAGTAAAAGAGGGCAGGTTCAGGGAGGACCTGTTCCACAGACTAAACGTAATCCCCATTGAATTGCCTCCCCTGAGAAAGAGGACCGAGGATATCCCGCTTTTATGCGGTCATTTTATCGAGAAGCACGCAAAGAGGTTCGGCAGGAACCCCATCACACTGACGGATGATGCCCTGAAGATATTTACTGATTACGCATGGCCGGGAAATGTCAGGGAGCTTGAAAATGCGGTCGAACGGCTCCTTGTGCTCAAAGACAATGATGTCATTGCTCCCTATGACCTTCCTGAAAGGATGACGGGCAAGAAGATCCCGGACCTGCCGGATATTGATGATGATGATGTGAATCCTTTCGTGGGGGGCATTGATTTGAATGCAGCGCTGGAAGAATACGAAAAGAGACTTATCCTCCATGCCCTCGAACTCCATAACGGGGTTAAGAGCCAGGCTGCAAAATATCTGAACATCAACAGGACCACACTTATAGAGAAGATGAAGAGACTGAGATTATAGGCCCTCCTGCCTATAACCCGTGCCCCGTGCCTGGAAACATACGTCATAAAACCAACACGCCATGCAAATTTTGATCGTCCCCATTTGTCAGATTATTGACTCATAAAAGCAGCAACGAGTCTAAAGACAGTAACAAGTAACGAGTAAAGGATCTGAAGACAGTGACGAGTCTTTGTCGTTAGTCTTTAGCTAGTTACCCGTTACTTGTTACTGGTTACTATCTTTAGAGTTACTTGTCACTGTTTTGGGCCGGCACGTTTCTTTCATATCAGAACACGGTTTATTATGTTTTCAGGAGATGAGGCAGGGGATGGGCCGAAAGATTTATCTTTTTAGTTTGTTGATTCCGGTGGTTTGCCTGGTACATTCCGCATTTGCCGTTCCCGGGAAAGCGCCTGCGCCCCCTCAGAGCGCGGCAATGGGTGAAGAGAAGATCTTTGCAGACAAGCTCAAGAGCGCCGACGGGTATGCAAGGACACGGGATTATCTCAAGGCCGGGGAACTCTACAGGGAGGTTTATCTCGGATCTAAAAAAGGCCCGACAGCGGAGAGGGCCCTCTTCAACATCTGCAAAACGAATTTTTCTCTGAAACGTTTTAATGAAGCGCGCCTGAATATCAGGCGCTTTTTAGCGGCATACCCTCAATCGGAATATCTGAACGAGTGCTATCTACTCCTCGGATATATCGCATTCAATACACAAAAGCTGAATGATGCCCGGCAATATTTTGAAATGGTAAAGGGACCCCTGGAGGACCGCGCCAATATCGGGAAAGCCGAGATAGCAATGAAAACGGAGAATATTGCGCGTGCGGAAAACATCATCGCCGATATCGGCAAGAGGGTGTTGGAGAGCAATCCCCGGGCCCTTGCTGTAAGGGCCCTGATATACAGCAGGAAGGGGATGCACAGGGAGGCGGTGGCCGCTATCAGCAAAATAATGGACCCTATCCTGAAAGAAGAGGGTATGCGGTATGCGAAGGCCCTGATATTTTATAACGCGTCCAGGTTCGCCGATGCTGAAAAGATATGCCTGAGCATACTCAGGGATCCGGCGTCGAACAGTGAAAAGACGAATGCAAAGAAAATCCTGTTCGATATCTATGACTCCCGGGGGGAGGTCGATAAGGCCCTGGGCCTGGGCCTTGAGATCATGCCCGGTGAGACGGACGATGCCTTTAAAATGAAGATCGTGCGGCTCTACGATAAAAAAGGCGACGTCACCAGCGCCGTGAAATATCTTAACTTTCTGCACGACAAAAGCATGAAACTCGCGGAAACTCAAAAGAGGCTCAAGGGCATTATCGAATCAAAGGACCCCAAAGGCGCGGAATACATCCGGAAGCTCTCCTTGTATCTTGATCCTGACAGCCCTTATGTAGTGGAAGCAGCGAAGTACCTGATTGCCCAAGGCAGGAAAACGGAAGGAATGCTGCTCCTGAAAAGGGCCATGAGAGGCCCTGCACGGGGAGATGCTTCCCTGTATCTGGCCGAACAGCTTATAAACGGGAAGAAATATGAAGAGGCAAAAAGACTCATTTCACCGATCATGCTTGACGGCAGATATTTTAACCGGGCAGTTTTTCTTATGGCGGTGATTTTAAAACAGGAAGGCGACTACCGGCAGGCAATCCAGCACCTGCTCAAGTCGGTCAAATACACGAAGGATTACCGGATCAGTGCAATGCTGGCTGATCTCTACTGGGAATCCGGGGAGCGGTCGAACGCTGCAAAATACTATATAACCGCGTCCAATATGGGAGACGGGTCCTCATCGGTAAAGGCCGGTGATTATTACTACCTCTCAGGAGAAAAGAAAAAATCCCTGGCCTACTACAAAAGGGCCCTGGGCCAGGGAATCGGCGATGCCGGTACTCTGCAATGGGCGCAGTACCAATACGGGAAACTGTCGCGCGACAAGGAATCCCTGAAAAAGGCGGAGGACGGCGGCGGGCTGATCGGTGATGCCGCCAGGATGCTGGCGGCAGGGAAATAGGGAAATGGCCGATATCGATCTTCTCAATAAAGCGATAGAGAGTTTTAATTCCGCATCTGCTACTCTCACCCAGTATTACAGGACCCTTGAGGTAAAGGTGCAATTGCTCACCGAGGAGGTGGAGCACAAGAACCGGCTCCTTGACGGCATTCTCGACAGCATTGATGTCGGTGTGGTTTTTTTCGACAAGGACGGCATTATCAGGCTCATTAACAGCACTGCCGAAGGCTTGCTCAACGTACAGGCAAATGGGGTGACAGGCGGAACATCACTGCACGCGTCCATTCAGGATGAAGTAATCGTGCCTGATAGCGGAAAACCTTTCCCAGCCCTTGTTTCGCGTTCTGATGTCCGGGACAGGGAGGGGAATATCATCGGGCATGTCCTGATCTTCAAGGACATGACACAGCTCAAACAGCTGGAGCTGGAAAACGAGAGGAACAGGAGGCTGACGGCCATGGGCGAGCTGGTGCTTAAGATTGCCCATGAAATAAGGAACCCGCTGGGGAGCATAGAGTTGTTTGCAAGTCTCCTTTCCGGTGATTTGAAAGGCTCGGAGCAGGGTGACTATGCCAACAGGATTTCTAATTCCGTCAGGTCCCTGGTGAATACCCTGGACAACATGCTCAGGTTTTCAAAAGGGATCATGCCCAAAACCGAACTCTGCAGCCTCAACGATCTCGCCGATGAGATATGCGGGGAGTTCAGCGAGTTGTTTGCAACCAATAAGATAAATTTTACGTTTACCGAACATGATGAATGCCGGCTGCCCATGGACAGGGGGCTGATGAAACAGGCCATCATCAATATCGTGCTGAATTCCTTTCAGGCCATACGGGGGAAAGGGAGCATCGAAGTAACGATCGAAAAATCGGCCGACAGGCGGTCGGTCGCGGTCCTTATCAGGGACAGCGGCGTCGGCATGGATGAAGAGACAAGGTCGAAAATATTCGAACCTTTTTTCTCTACTAAAGACAGGGGGACCGGGCTGGGGATGTCGATTGCAGCAGGAGTGATAGCTGCACACAGGGGCAGCATAGAGGTCAAGAGCGAGCCGGGAAAGGGGACGGAATTCATTATTGTGCTGCCTGTGGAAGAGCTGTCGGGGACTGCGCTGTAGCTTTTTGCGCGATAAATTATTTTGAGGAGTGTTCATGAAACCGGTACTGGTAATTGATGATGAAATTGACATGGCTATGGCCCTGAAAGAGTCTCTCAAAAGATGCGGGCTTGCCCCGACAGTGTACCATGACGCTGCCGACGCATTGTCGGAACTGAACCTTGCGGAGTTTTCCCTTATCATTACCGATATGAAGATGCCCAAAATGAGCGGCATTGAATTCCTCCGTGAGGTCAGGAAAAGGAATATCTTCGTCCCTGTGATTGTGATAACGGGGTACGGGACGGTAGAGAGCGCGGTGGACGCAATGAAATTAGGGGCGACCGATTATATCATCAAGCCCTTTTCCTTTGATGTTCTGAAAAAGGTGATCGAAAGGCTGCTCCCTGAAGGCGACAGCGACATGGTTGCGGAATCCGCTCCCATGAAAAACATTATGGCGGTCATGAAAGAGGTTGCAAAAAGCGATATAACGGTCCTCCTGACAGGAGAAAGCGGTACGGGTAAAGAAGTAGTTGCCAGGCTTATACACATGAACAGCCTGAGAAGCGGTAAGCCCTTCATTGCCATAAATTGCGCCGCCATATCGGAAAATCTCCTGGAATCGGAACTGTTCGGTCATGAAAAGGGCGCCTTTACCGGGGCTGTGGAGAGGAGGGCCGGCAAATTTGAGCTGGCAGACAAGGGGACCCTGCTCCTCGACGAGGTGAGTGAAATGGCCTACCCCCTGCAGGCGAAACTCCTGCGGGCAATACAGGAAAGAGAGGTGGACCGTATCGGGGGACGCTCCCCTATCCCGGTGGATGTGAGGATAATTGCCACCACAAATAAAGACATCCTGGCAGAGGTGAAGAAAGGCAATTTCAGAGAGGACCTGTATTACCGCTTGAATGTTTTCCCGATTAAATTGCCGCCGCTGAGGGAGCGGCGCGAAGATATACTTCCCCTGACGGAGTTTTTTATCCACAAGCTGTCGGGGAAAATGAGCAGGCTTTTTAAAATGTCCGAGGAGCTTAAGTCATATCTCCTGAAAAACAACTGGGAAGGAAATATCCGGGAGCTGGAAAATCTTATTTACCGGATAGCAGTCATATCCAAGTCCGAGGTCCTGGCGCCGCCGGCCGGGGAGCCTACGGCTGAAGAGGCTGTGGCGGCTTGCACGCAAAAGACAGGCAGGATAAAAGACATGGAACGTGATTTGATCGTTGAGACCCTTAAAAAGACGAAAGGCAACAGGACAAAGGCAGCTGAATTGCTGGGAAAAACGGTAAGGACAGTCAGGAACAAGATAAAAGAGTATGGTATATCCGATGAGGAAGTTAAGGGTTAGGGATTTGTACCGGGAATGTATTTGCAATGGGAACGAAAATTGCACCTTCTTTTTGCATAGACTACTCTAAAGGAGGAAAATATGCCGGACAACAGTATAAAATTGCTCGAGAGAATGCTCGATATTACTTCTTTCAGGCAGAAGATTCTTGCTTCGAACATTGCCAACGCGGATACGCCTGGCTATAAAGCGAAAGATATATCCTTCCAGAAAGAACTGGACAAGGCCGCCGAAGGAAAGAACGACGGGTATGAAATTTATGAGCCGGTCACCACTATGCCCAATAAGGACGGCAACGACGTCAATCTCGATATAGAGATGGCAAAGGTTGCGGAAAATACATTAATATACAACACCGCAGCCCAGTTGATGAGTATGAAATTGAGAATGGCGAAAGATGTCATAAAGGGAGGCAGGTAATGAAAGAGATGTTCATGCCGCTCAAGGTGAGTGCAACCGCCCTTGAGGCACAGAAAATCAGGATGAACACCATAGCCTCCAACATCGCCAACGTAAATTCCACCCGGACACCCGAGGGCGGGGCATACAGGAGAAAGGATGTTGTTTTTGAGTCGTATATGTTCAACGAGAATGACATCGGGGTGGACATCCCGAAGATCGTTGAGGACCAAAGGCCCTTTAAAACGATTTATGATCCGGGACATCCTGATGCCGACAAGGACGGCTATGTCAGTTATCCCAACATCAATACCATAGAGGAGATGGTGAACCTGATGGCTGCTACCAGGGCCTACGAGGCTAATCTGACCATGTTGAATTCGTATAAGGATATGTACATGAAAACTCTTGATATTACGAAGGTATAAGGGCGTTATAGGGTGATTGCGTTAATTCCGGATTATAAGTCTTTACACTATAACGCCCGGCGCGGTAAAGGCTATAACGGTTCAGAGGGAGGTATGTATGAGTGAGATCAAAGGAATAGGAAATGCGGGGCAGGGCTTATTTGACCCCTCGAAGGCGAATAGTAAAAGCGATTCGCCGTCAAATTTTGAGACCGCGATGAAAGATGCCTTAAAAGACGTTTCGGATGTCCAGAATAGCGCTGAAAAGGCCATCGAGGATTTCTCCAAGGGAGAGGTCAAGGACATCCATACGGTAGTAGTTGCGATGGAACAGGCGGACATGTCCCTTCAAACGATGCTTACGGTAAGAAACAAGCTTCTCAGCGCATATGATGAAATAATGAGGATGCAGGTATAAATGATGGTAACGAGTGATCAGTTGCGGGTGACGGGTCTCCGGGACTGTTGTTTTTTTAACTTGTTACTCGTTGCCTGTTACCGTACTAAGAGGTATAAATGGCATTAAATGATGTTATCAGCCTGATCAAGGCCTGGCCCATAAAGAAAAAAGCAGCCCTTCTCTCTATTATTATCATGAGCATAGCCCTCATGTCGGGGATTATGTGGTGGAGCCAGAGGATTGATTACCAGGTCCTTTACAGCAATCTTACCCCGGAGGATGCCGGCCAGGTCATCACCAAACTGAGGGACATGAAGGTCCCTTACAATGTAGACGGAAATGCCATTTACGTTCCCGGCAGTAAAGTGTATGAACTCAGGCTCGACATGGCGGCCCAGGGAATTCCCCAGGGCGGTGGAGTCGGTTTTGAGATATTCGACAAGACCCAGGTGGGAGTCACCGAATTCGTACAGAAACTGAATTATGTAAGGGCCCTTCAGGGAGAGCTGGCCAGGACAATACGCCAGTTGTCGGAAGTTGACCAGGCCAGGGTCCACATAGCCATCCCGGAACGCACGCTTTTCACGGAGAAAGAAGATAAACCGACCGCCTCCGTCGTTTTAAAGCTGAAGTCCGGCAGAGTGCTCAGCCAGGGGCAGATCGGGGGCATTGTGCATCTCGTATCCAGCAGTGTGGAAGGGCTGCAGCCCCAGAACGTCACCATTATAGATAATATGGGGAACATGCTTTCAAGGCCTTCCACCGGAGATATGATTGCGGATGCAAAGCAGCTTGAATATCAGAAGTCCGTTGATAAGGACTATGAGGGCAAGCTCCAGAGCATGCTGGAAGGCATTGTCGGCAGGGGCAAGGCGATTGTCAGGGTCGCGGCAAAGATCGATTTTACGGAGGTCGAAAGGACGGAGGAGAAATACGATCCCGATACCATTGCCGTCAAAAGCGAACAGCGCAACCAGGAAAAATCTTCCGGGGCCGTTTCGGGCGGGATACCCGGCGCCCTGTCGAACCAGCCCGGCCAGCAACCCCCTGTATCAGGCGGTTCACCGTCGGCGTCCCAGCGTCAATCTGAGAATATCAATTACGAGGTGAGCAGGAGCGTCAGCAAAATAATGCAGCCGAGGGGTGAGATTAAAAACATCTCTGTGGCGGTGCTTGTGGACGGTATATATAAAAAGGACAAGGCCAAAATGATTTACAGTCCGAGGAGCGAAGAAGAGCTGAAGAAATACGAAGAAATCGTAAAGGCCTCCATCGGGTTCAATAAAGACAGGGGCGACCAGGTGATCGTGCAGAACATGCCTTTTGAGACCGCTGCGGAAGAAATGCCGGAAAAGACCGATTACCTGAAAATCTTCATGACCATCCTTAAATACGCCGTACCGGTGATTGCAGTGGCGTTGATGATCCTGTTCGTGATCAAGCCGGTCATTGAGGCGCTCAAGACGCCTGTGGAGCTTCCGCCTTCCCCTGCCGACCTCCTCAGGACAACTGCTCCTGTTGTTCCTGAAATCGAAACTTCCCCTGAAGAGGCCATGCGGGAACAGGTGATGGATGTAGTGAAAAAAGACCCGCGCAGGGCCGCGACAATATTAAGGGAATGGCTGTCGGAATAACACCATGAAGAAGCTCACCGGCATTGAAAAAGTTGCGGCATTCCTTTCCGTTATCGGTGAGGATGCAGCCACCCAGGTTTTTAAACATCTTGACCCGCTGGAACTGGCGAGGGTCGTTCCCATGATGGCGAGAGTCAAACTTTCTCCTGACCTGGCAGGCGGGCTGCTAAGGGACTTCTCCGAGAAGGTTGGATCGGCGATGCTTGCCGTTGATGAGGATTATATTAAAAAGATACTGGTAAAGGCCTTTGGTGAGGACCATGCCAAGAAACTGATGGATAAGATAGAAAGCGGGGCCAGCGCTTTCGATATCCTCAGGTGGCTGGATGCAAGCGCAATAGCCAACATGCTCTCCCGGGAGCATCCCCAGACCATCGCCATTATCGTTGCATATCTCGAAGCGACACAGGCGGCAGAGGTCATGGCAAAACTGCCTGAACATATAAAGATCGACGTGGCTTTGAGGATTGCAAGCCTTGATCAGATATCCCCCTCCATCCTGGGCGAACTCGAAGATGTCCTGCAGTCGCAGCTGCAAAGCTATACGCGCGGCAGGAAGATCGGAGGCATCAGGACCGTCGCTGAAATCCTGAACCAGCTGGACAGGGCTACCGAGGACCTGATCCTGAAAAACATCGAGGAAAAAGACCAGATACTTGCAGATGAAATAAGAAAACTCATGTTTACCTTTGATGATCTTATCAGCATCGATGACAGAGGAATACAGATGGTGCTGAAAGAGATCACCACCGATGATCTTTCCCTTGCATTGAAGATGGCGTCTGAGGAGTTGAAGGCGAAGATATTCAAGAACATGTCCCAGAGGGCCGTGCAGATCCTTAAAGAGGAAATGGAGTCAAAGGGAGCTGTAAGGGTTTCCGATGTGGAAAAGGCGCAGATGAACATCGTGCGGGTCGCGCGAAGACTGGAAGAAGAGGGCAAGATCGTCATTGGAGGCAAGGGTGGAGAAGAAGTTATTACTTAACGGAGAGCAGCATGCCGTCCTGCCGTATACGCCGGTACACTTCGATAGTGAGCATCTGCCCGGCGGTCCTGCTCTATCGGAAGAGGCCGTCGAAGCAAGGGAAGAGATAACGGAAGAGGACATACTGGCGAGAGTAAAGACCATGGAGGAGCAGGGATATGAAAAAGGGTACTCTTCGGGATATGAAAAAGGAGTTGTCGCCGGCGGGCAGGAAGTTGCGGATAAACTTGAAAGAATCGGGAAAATAATCAGCGAACTGGAAGCCTATAAACGGAAAGTAGTCCATGAGCTTTTACCGGGCATTACGGACCTTTCCCTCGAGATTGCGAAAAGGGTGATCCACAAGGAAATTGAACTGGATAAAGACATCATCACCTTTGTGGTTGAGGACGCAATTAAAAAGGTTGGAGAAAATGAAGAAAGCATAACCATAAAAGTAAACCCCCTTGACTATGAGGTTATGCTTTCCCATATAGCTTTGCTGAAAGAGCAGTCGGGACTGAAGGATGTAACAGTTGAGCCGCTGGCAACGATCTCTCCCGGGGGCTGCTATATCGAGACCCCGACGGGTGAGATTGACGCGAGGATCGAGGAGCAGGTAAAGGAAGTGCAAGATGCGATCAGCACAGCAACTGATAGAGAGATGTAAAGAGCGTGTCAGGGATGCAGACCTTATCAAGGTCTACGGCAGGGTGGACAAGGGAATAGGCATTGTTATCGAGGGGCTTGGCCCTAATGCAAACATCGGGGATGTTTGCCGGATACAGCCGGGCAACAGGGCTGATGCCCAGAATGGGCAGACGGATAAACAGTCGGTTGAGGCTGAAGTGATCGGATTCAGGGATGATAAGATACTCCTGATGCCCCTTGGTGAAATGATGGGGATCGGCCCAGGCGCTAGGATAATAGCAAAGGGCAGGGAGCGATATATAAGGGTTGGAGATTCTCTCCTGGGGCGGGTGCTCGATGGCCTCGGGAATCCCATGGACGGAATGGGGTCTGTCGCAGGTCAGCTGTACCCCGTCTATAACGAACCGATCAACCCGTTATACAGAAGCCGCATTTCCAGGCCTCTTGACCTCGGCATACGATCAATAAACACCCTCCTCACCTGCGGCAAGGGCCAGAGAATAGGGATAATGGCGGGCAGCGGCGTTGGGAAAAGCGTGCTGCTTGGGATGATGGCGCGGCATACCGAAGCCGATGTCAATGTCATTGCCCTTATCGGCGAGCGCGGCAGGGAGGTCCGGGAGTTTATAGAAAAGGATTTGGGTCCGGAAGGCCTTGCCAAGTCAGTCATTGTTGTGGCTACGTCCGATACCTCCCCGTTGATCAGGATACGGGGCGCTTTTGTTTCGACTGCTATAGCGGAATATTTCAGGTCCAGAAACAAGAATGTCCTGTTCATGATGGATTCCCTCACGCGGTTTGCCATGGCACAGAGGGAAATAGGTCTTGCTGCAGGTGAACCGCCGACTACAAAAGGATATCCGCCTTCGGTTTTCAATCTCCTGCCCAAACTGCTCGAGCGCGCCGGGACATGGGGAGAAGAGGGCGCTATTACGGGGCTTTATACGGTGCTGGTCGAAGGAGATGATATGAACGAGCCGATAGCGGATGCCGCACGGTCGATTCTTGACGGGCATATTGTCCTGTCAAGAGAACTGGCCAATCATAATCATTATCCTGCCATCGACATTCTCCAGAGCATAAGCAGGCTTATGAAGGACATCATAACCGACAAGCATAAAGCGCACGCCGAGAAAGCGCTGGAGGTCATGGCGATTTACAAGAGATATGAGGATGTGATTACTATAGGGGCTTATAAAGAAGGGACGAATCCCCGGCTTGACTATGCGATAAGAATGATGGATAAAATAAAATCATTTTTAAAGCAGAATATATCGGAAAAAGTCACTTTCGGGCAGGGGGAGCAGGAGCTTTCGCGTCTCTTTGAGGGGTCGGTATGAGCGCAGCCATACAAAGTCTTTTAAACCTGAAAAAGTGGAAAGAGGATGAGGCAAAAAACCGGTTTGCCCTTCTTCTCAGAGAGCTTGATACCGAAGAGAAGCGGCTGCTGCGCCTGGAGGACAAATTCGACTCCATCAGGAAAAGATACGAATGCACCACCGATGAATTGATTAATATCGGCGAGATAAAAAAGCTGAACGAATACCTGGAGCATGTGATTGCAAAAATAGAACACCAGAAAAAGACAATCACGGAAAAAGAGAAACAGGTTGAAACGGCGCGAAACGTATTTGTCGCTGCCACGAAAGACAGGAAAATATTCGAGAGGCTTGATGAAAAACAGAGAGCAGTTCTGGAAAAAGAGCAGAGAAGAAAGGAGCAGATCGGGACCGATGAGCATGCTGTTACAAGATATAAGAGACAGTAACTTTAACGACCGTAACGCGTCAAGCGTGATGCGTAATGAGTTGACGGATAGGAAGCAGAGGGGACTGTCCCTATTTGCCAACAGTAGGTGGTTTACCACGGACGGAGCGAAGTACCGACAAGGTCGGGATAGAATAGGGATTGTCCCC
>JAJZPZ010000250.1 GCA_021847795.1 Nitrospirota bacterium | reverse complement strand
TCTTGTTAGAGAGAGTTATCGACTCTTGAAAAAAGGCGGACTCTTCGTCCTTACAACGCCGAATATCGTCAACATGAATTCACGAATACGCTTTCTCATGTCAGGATTCTACAACCTTTTCGGCCCTATCCCCTTGGATAACAATAATCGCCGTTCAACACACGGGCACATTATGCCCCTCAGCTATATGTACCTTTTCCTGCTGCTGTTTAAAGAAGGATTCAAGGAGATTTCCTTCACAATCGATAAGCAACAGAAATCCTCTACAGCATGGTACTACGCGCTTCTGCCATTGCTGGCGGTCGCTAAGGGGACGTTCTTCCGAAAAGAGACGAAGAAGTACAAAACGATAGATGAGAGCAACCGAGAAATCATCTCTAAGCTCTTCGAGAAAAGCCTTCTGACAGGAAGAACGCTCATAATGTACGGAACGAAAGAGGATGAGCTTTGATGCAAGCAATGTCTTCTCGTTCCGACGTGAAATAAAATGACATGAGGGGATTATCCCCGGCGATATCATGACGTCCCCTGCCGGAACAGTAAGTGCATAAGAGTATCATCGGAAAGGCCCCGGGGCAATATCCGCCTCTGATAAAAATACCGTTTTTCAGCAATTCCCGGTGAATAGGAAAAGGTGTAGATATAAAGGGCTTTGGAAGGTATAAGGTATCCAGCCGCATCTAAACCTTTGTGCCGATTACATCAGCGCAATCGGGCGCAGTCAGAGGGACCCGTTAGCCGGACGATAAAGCCTACCCGCCGCAGCATTTCTTGTATTTCTTCCCGCTGCCGCACGGGCAGGGCTCATTGCGGCCCACCTTCGCCCTCTTCACGGGGACAGTATTCTCTGAAGTGCTTTCTTCTTTGTTAAAAGCTCTTGCCATTTCCCCGCGGCCGGTTTCGGAATAAATACCCTGTAATCTCTCCAGCAAATCCTCCCTATCTCTTACATCCGGGACAGCAACCCCCTTTTTCAATATTTTCTCGGCCGTTTCATAATCTTTGTCGCTTCCCGGGTTGAGCCAGTAGCAATCGGCCCAGCCTATCCAGCCCCATCCCCAGCGAGGGTCGTCATACAGCCATTCCTGAAAAAGCGAATCAGCCTTCTCTCTTTCTCCCGCATCGAAATATGCCCCGCCGAGCGCGCGCTTCATATTTTCAAGAATAAGGGGATCCCCATAGGGGAATCTACGAAGGAACTCTTCGCAAAAAAAAATCCTTTCGGCAATAAATTGTTTTTCCTTTATGCCGGCATTCCATAATTCCGTCTCCAGATCCTGTACCCAATTGAAGATGCTCTGCGAGCCTCTGAATATCCTATCCAGGTCATGAAGAGATGGAACGTTCTTCCTGTCCGCAATTTCAAGCAACTGTCCCCAGACCTTGAGCCAGATGTCACAGGCGGCAACTTCATCACTTTTTGCCGACTTCTCATACCCGGCCTGCATCATGTCGTCAATCATCTCAAGGCTAGGTTTTTCCGGAGACCAGCGTTCCCACAAAACAGCCAGGCAGACCCATATCCAATCAATCTCTTTTTCCTTGACGTCGATATGCCACTTATCGATGATCCCTTTGAACATAGCCTCAGCCGAAAGAAACTCTTTGCGCCATTCGCCGAACGTCTGCCTGTCCACTGTTACACCAAAACAAGCGAGTTTGTCCATTAATGCTTCATCCGTCAATTTCCTTCCGTCCGACAGGACTACCTTCGGTCCGCTCTTTTCCATCCTCTTCCGAAGCGCCGCATCACTTTTCAAATGATTTTCCAATATTCGATTCAGCGCACTATATGACATTTCCATGATTACCTCTTACCACCCTTTCATCAGTCCGGCCTGACGCATCTTGTTAATCAGCGCCAGGCGTCTGGAATATGCTTTTTCCATTTCTGCAATCCGCTTTTGGAATATCTCAGCATTGCCCTGGCGCCCGGCAAGGTCCTGCAGATCCTTTAGCAGGTCTATGGCTCTGTCATAGGATTTGGGCTTCCTCTCCTCGATCAGCATTCCCACTTCTTTCCAGACCTGGTCTTCCCGGGCAGCTAAAGCCTCAAGTTCAAGCTGCCGCTTAAGCTCTGCGCTGCGGCGTTCTTCCTCCTTCTTTCTTTGTTGCCATGCTTCCGCATCTCGAATCAGTGCGGAGAGCGTCCTTTGTCCTGTAACAGGATGAATATGTTGGGACTTCGGCTTACCGGCGAGCTGTTGAACAACGCCGATAGATTAGGCTCTCCCCGGCTTAAGCGCCTTGTCCCCCAATTGGATATGTAAAGCATTGCATCGAAACTGTCCCTCATAAGCTGTTCAGGGTCGCCACGGAAATCTCCATAGTTATAGACGAATATGGCTGAATGAGAGGTTACGTGAGCACGACTGGGCAGCGCTGAAACCCTCTTCCGTTGCTCCTCAGAGAGAGGGCGATCTATCGCACGAAATTCGTAATATTGGTATTCGCTCATTGGATAAGACCTCTCTTATAATGTGTAAACACTATTCTCGACAGGCATACAAATGCGCTCAGTCCTGCTCCCTACCAGAACTCGTGTCCCATTTTCACCCAGTAGTGCCAGTCCCCAAGGGCCTGTTTGGTTTCTTTATCCATCTTGACCTCTTTCAACTGAGAGAGAGGCACTGCCAAGCCCCGTTTCCCCCACCGGATCATCACGAACATATCACTCTCGCATTCGTTTTCCGGCGCCATTCCTGTAACGTCAACCTTATCACCGGCCTCAAGAGGAGAAACCGCCCGGACAGCAATGCACCTGGCTGCAAATGGAAAATGAAGATTCTCCTCAAGATAGTTGTACCATGCCATGGCTTGCTCACCTTCGCCATACGCATCGACGATGATCTCATCATTAATGCGTTTTTCGCGATTTTTTTCTATTTTCGGTTTGACCTTCGGCATATGCACCTCCCTTCGTAGCCTCGTGTATTATCCTCCCCTTTCCACTATGATATGATAAAAGCAGAGGAGAAACAATAGCTCTCTATTCGATGCGATGATCCTACACCGTCCTGAAAACCCATTGATCGTACAGAGCGACCACACCGTACTGGTGGAGGTGGACAGCCCGCTCTATGAGGAGGCGCGCAATCGGCTGGCACATTTCAGAGGTGTCTC
>JAJZPZ010000249.1 GCA_021847795.1 Nitrospirota bacterium | reverse complement strand
AAGATTGTGCCTGCATGAGAAACAACTACATCATCCATGTCCTTTACCTCATCAAGGCCGGTGATGACCATTCCCTTTTCGTATTCCCCGGGATACCCTTTTGATGCGACCACCACGCAGACAGCGGCATCGCTTTTCCAGGTTATCTCGATATCGGCAAGTCTTTCGTCCGCAATCGCCATCGAGACGTCCATCAGGTCCGTATCGAGCCTTGACAGGATCGGCTGGGTCTCGGGGTCACCGAGCCTGCAGTTGAATTCAAGGACCGAGGGATTGCCGTCCCTGATCATGAGCCCGGCATATAAAAAACCTTTGTACTTTATCCCGTCCGCCTTAAGGCCGTTGATTACCGGCCTCATTACCTTATCCATCACCAGGGATTCGAGGGCCTCGTTTACCACGGGTGCAGGACTGTATGCGCCCATGCCCCCGGTATTGGGCCCCTGATCTTTGTCGAACACCCTTTTATGGTCCTGTGAGCTCACCATCGGCACGATGGTCTTCCCGTCTGTAAAGACCATATATGAGGCCTCTTCTCCCTGCAGGCACTCCTCTACAATCACATGGTCTCCGGCGCTGCCGAATGCCCTGTCCCTCATGATCAGCTTCAGCGCAGCGATGGCTTCGTCCACGGTCAGGGCAACAATAACGCCCTTCCCAGCAGCAAGCCCGTCCGCTTTTATGACTATGGGCGCCCCTTTCATCCTCACATAATCTTCCGCGTGGAGATAGGACGTGAATACTTTGTATTCGGCTGTCGGAATCCGGTGCTTCCGCATGAATTCCTTGGAAAAGACCTTGCTCGACTCCAGTTGTGCGGCTGCCTTCGACGGGCCTACGATCTTTCTCCCCTCCTTCTCAAAAGCGTCTACAATGCCCTTAGAGAGGGGGGCTTCGGGCCCGACAATGGTAAGGTCTATCCATTCGTATTTCACGAAGTTGATCAGCTCGCTGAAATTATCGGGACTGATATCAATGCATTCTGCTATTTCAGCTATACCCGCATTCCCGGGAGCGCAATATATCTTGTCTACATGCCTGCTCTGGGACAACTTCCAAACGATGGCGTGTTCCCTTCCGCCGCCGCCGATAACAAGAACCTTCATGATTTCCTCCATCAATAAAACATAACCACAGAAAGAGAAGTTCTAAATTCCAAGCACGAAATCCTAAACAATATCTAAATTCAAAATTCAAATACCCCAAACCGTTTCGAATTTCGGTCATTCGAATTTGTTTAGGATTTGGAGATTAGGATTTCGGATTTATTATTCCTCTGTGGTTTATTCTCTCACTTCTTCTCTGTTGCTTTTTTGAGATAATCGGCAATGAGCGTATCGTAGCGCGCGGTATGGGCAAAAACCTTTTTGGCAAGGTTAAGCTTTATCTCTTTTGAGAGCTCGCCCTTTGACGCCTTCATTTCGGCAAGGATTTCTGCGTAATCGCCCGGATCGACGATTACCGCCACGTCCTGGAAATTCTTGGATGCGGCCCTGAGCATAGTCGGGCCCCCGATATCGATATTTTCGATGGCCTCGGCAAAGGTGACATTCGGTTTCGATATCGTTGCCTCAAAAGGGTAGAGGTTGACCACGACCATATCGATGGTATTGATGCCGTGCTTCCTGATGTCTTCCATGTCCTTCGGATTGCTCCGCCTTGAGAGCAGCCCCCCGTGGATCTTCGGATGCAGGGTCTTCAGCCTTCCGTCAAGCATCTCGGGAAATCCCGTGTAATCGGAGACCTCAATGACCGGGACCCCGGCATCGCGGAGAGACTTTGCCGTGCCGCCCGTTGATAATATCTCAATCCCCATGCCCGCCAACTCGCGCGCAAAATCAACAACACCCTTCTTGTCGGAGACACTGATCAGTGCTCTTTTGATCATAAAAAACCCTCCTGTCAGTAAAAATTGATAAAAACCGCAACAGCAAGTGCCGGGGCGGATGTGCCTTAAGGATTTTCCCCGCGACACCTTAAAAAGTATTTCATACCACGTCTATAGCTTTACCGGAAAACCACACCGGGCATTTCAGTACAACAAAAATGGCCCGTGATAAATATCTTCTGTCGCATGGGAAAAGCTTTGAGGCACATCCGCCCCGGCACGGCTCCGCAGCAATCTACGATTTCCTCGACGTCTTTGCCATAAAGCCCGAATAGAGCTGTTTCACCTTCACGCTCTTGCATTCGGGGCATTTCACTTTCTTTGTTTCCTTCTCGCTGATGCTCATTACTTTAGAAAAGGTACCTTCACATTTCCGGCACTTGAAATCATATGTCGGCATGGCGCCCTCCTTCGGGAAATTGCATTTTCCTTACATTTTATCATACTATCCCTTTTTCTTTAAGGCTCGTATACCGTCCATCCCCGATAATAACATGATCGAGCACCTGTATGCCTATGATTTCTCCGGCGCTTTTCAGCCTTTCCGTAACAGCGAGATCTTCGCGGCTCGGGGCGGGATCGCCGCTGGGGTGGTTATGGATAAATATGACCGCAGCCGCCGACTCTTTTACGGCCTCCTTGAAAGCCTCGCGGGGGTGTATGGGAGAGTTCGTGAGAGTCCCCTCCGATACCTTGCACTCCCTAATAAGCCTGTTCTTCGTATCGAGGAGAAGGGACAGGAATATCTCTTTCTTCAGGTTCTTGAAGCGCGGCGCGAAATAGGTATAAACAGCATGACTCGAAGAAAACACGGGCTTGCTGCCGTCGGACTCACTCATAAGCCGTTTGCCCAGTTCAAAAGCTGCCTTGATCTGGGCGATTTTGGCGGTCCCCAGGCCCTTCAGTGAGGACAATTCGGCCGGTGACGCGGCATCTATGCTCCTCAGCTCTTTGAAGGTCTCAAGCAGCGACATCGCAAGGCCCAGGACGCCCTTTTTCCCGCTGCCGGTCCTGAGGATGATCGCAAGCAGCTGTGCATCGGACAGGCTGTCAGCGCCGTATTTGACAAGCCTCTCCCTCGGCCTCTCGTTTTCAGGCCAGTCCTTTACCTTCCGGGATGTAGTGTCATCTGTCTTTAGCTCTGTCCTCTGTTCGGGCATTATCCTGTTACAGATCCTCCCCCTGGCATATGGAAGTCTCTATAATAGCACGTTTCCGGCCTGCAATGCGCACGGCCCGGACCTGAGGACCCCGGATCC
>JAJZPZ010000248.1 GCA_021847795.1 Nitrospirota bacterium | reverse complement strand
GGCATCCAGGTGGATGTGGATACCGCAGGACTTATTTGCAATCATTCCGACCTGCCGAAGCTTGCGAACAATCTCCTGTATGGTTTCGATGTCCTCATAGCGGCAGATGGGACTGACCAGCTCCACACTGTAGGTGTTATCTGCCGATACAATCTGACGTCCTTCTTTCTTTTCTGTTTTTATGCTGCCGTCGCTCATCACCTTCCAACGGCGGCTCTGGCTGTCCAGCACAGAATATTCTCCGTAGTAGCCGCCGTCAAAGCTGGCAGGCCGTCCGAAATATTCCGACAGCACCTGTGCGGCGCGCTGACGAGATAGTCCTGTCATTTCAATCTCAATGCCGAAGCGCTGCTCCTTCATGTCCATGTCATATCACCCCTCCCATTATCGGCCACCTGCCTTTCCGAAGAGCTTTGCCTTGTGTTCCGGAGCCTGAACCATGAGATTGTATCGTTCGTTTCCGCATTTATACAAGCAAACACCCCGCTGGGGATAGCGGATCAGGTTGTATTCCGATTCCTCCAGCTGGAGGGTGTCCATATAGAACCGCTTGTCGATATTGCCTGCGTTGAACAGAAAAGCGTGGGCCGGTATAGAAAACAGCGGCTTGGTATACTCCCGTATACCGTCGATATTGAAATCCTCAAGGTTCTGACTGGAGAGGATAACCGCCGAATCCTTTTTGCGGACACGCTTCATGAAGTTCCTGACGTACTCCACGGCAGTCAGATTGGAAAGGAACAGATAAAACTCATCGATGCTGGCGGCAGTATTGCCTGCAGTGAGAAGCTCATTGCTCATGTAGGACAGCACGTTGAACAGCAAGGCGTTTCTCAGGTTTTTACTGGCCTGCAAAAGCCCCTTGACGCCAAAAGTTACGAACTCGCTGCTTATGATGTTGGTGTGTCCGTTAAAGAAATTAGACTCCGCGCCCTTGCACAGGGAGTGGAGTCCGAGGCATATTTCCCGGAGGGTATCTGCTGTATATAGCTGGCGTTTTTCCTCGTCGAATTCCTTATATTCAGATTCAATCAACTCGTACAGGTCTGACAGGATGGGATAATCATCAGGCTTTAGCCGGTCAAAGTTGCTGTGATCGGTGATGTTCCATTTGTCATAGAGCTTGCTCAGCATAATCTCGATGGTGTCGATCTGGCGGTCATCGAAATCCTTGTAGGCTCGGAAAAAGTCCTTGAGAAAGCTGATATGCTGACTGAGCTTGCTGGTCTGCCGGAATGCCTGGGGCGCTTCAGTGTCCTTCGGATCACCGATTTCATCCCAGGTCTTTGGTTCCAGTACATTAATGATGTACTCGCCGGTCATCAGGTCAATGAAGCAGCCACTGAGGTTGTTGGTGAGATCCTCAAACTCCATCTCAGGGTCAAGGCAGATGATCTTCATACCGGATTCCCGCAGATTGCAGAGAATGAGTTTTAACAGATAGCTCTTTCCCTGACCGCTGTTTCCGAGGATGAGGATGTTGGCGTTGGTCTTATCGTCTGCTCTCCGGTTGAAATCCACGAGAATATTGCTTCCGAATTTATCCCTGCCAAGATAGAAGCCGTTTGGATCTGTCTTGCCGCTGTAGTTGAAGGGATAGAGATTGGCGACTGAGCTTGCGGGCAGTACCCGTTCAAACTGATCGCCGAAAACATTCCAGCCGGAGGGTATGACCGACAGAAATCCCTGCTGCTGGCGGAGCAGTAATCTGTCCACGTTGAGCTTGCTTCGCACCAGCTCGGTCAGCACTTCAGTCTGCAAGAGCTTGAGCTGGTCGAGTTCATGTGCGGACAATTCAATATAAACAGCCGCATGAAGCAGAGGCTCCTTGCTTCGGTGCATCTGAGTTATAATGGCCGCTACGTCCTGCAGATTGCTTTCCGCCGTTACCGTCTGTTGCAGGTCCTGGGTGCTGCTTCGCTGCATCCGGTTCTTGTTGGCGGCATTTGAGATAATTTTTCGTTCCTCGACAGGACTTACATGCCGGGTATAGATGTGCAGGGTCACTCCGTCCTTCTCCCCGAGATGCCGCAGGATGGCCTGTTCATCGGTGGCAGTTGGGTACTCTCGCAGCGCCCATACAGAGCGGTAGGTATTGCCGCAGATGAAGTGGTCGGTGTTGAATTTGATAATGCCGGGTGCGATCATGTCGAGGAATTCCTGAACACGGACATCCTCTCCCTGCGCCTCTTTCACCTTGCTTTGATGTGCCATAGGGTTCACTTCCTTTTCTGATATAAGATAAACACAGCATGTCCGGTTTGAGAATCTTACTCGTTCAGAATAGTCCATCGCTCTCCGTCGAAGTCCTCAAACCTTTCGGTGGTGACGTTCTGCTCAAAATAGATTGCCAGCATGCTCTTTATGTCCTCGCGCTCGGCTCTCTTGGCAGAGAAGCCCTGCTCCCGCAAGGTTTTTTCAATACGGCTCAGATAGGGAAGCACCTCAGCTTCCTTTTCACCCTTAAGCCGGATAACCACGAGGAATTCTCTGGCCGTTGCCATCTGAACCTGTATCCGGTCAAGGTGGTTTAAGTCATGCTCCAGAAGCCTGCGGACGGCAGGGTTGCTCTCATGCTCCATACGCTTTTTAAGGAACTGCTTGTTATCCTCAAAGTTTTCACGGCTGTTTAAGCACAAAAATTCCAGCTCCGCCATACCTTTAAGGACGGTCATTAATGCATAAATCCGCGCCGACACACTTTCCTCAGACAGGACGGAGATATTGGTGGGCTTGATGATGAAATACACCAGTTCGTCGCCCCTGTAGGTCAGAAGGCTGTATTCTGTTATTCCTTTTGTATTGATTAGCTGGCGGGTATATTGCTTTTGTCTCGCCGTCTTTTTTTCTTTTCTGTTCATTGCTTTCCGTACCCCCATTCATAGGTCTGCTGCTTCGTTATGAAGAAGGCACAGGCATATTTTATAAAATCAAGAATGCTGGTATCGTCAAACCGGATGGTAAGGAAGGCATATAGAGCTGTGATGACAATGGGCGGCAGGAGCTTCAGCTGTGCCAGCGCAAACACAGAAAGCAAAAGACCGACGCCGATGACGCCGATATCCCTGAGCTGCCACAGCCACAGCACCGCCTTGGATTTCAGATTGTCGGGGTAGATGTACA
Organism: Nitrospirota bacterium; assembly: GCA_021847795.1. Taxonomy (GTDB): domain Bacteria; phylum Nitrospirota; class Thermodesulfovibrionia; order Thermodesulfovibrionales; family Dissulfurispiraceae; genus JAMCVZ01. The sequence goes on along the minus strand of JAJZPZ010000248.1, from coordinate 70 downwards.
TTCAGATTCCTCCTGTTCTTCATGAAATTTTCGTAGAAAAAAAGCGATCCCCCTGAGTACATGCTCCACA
>JAJZPZ010000063.1 GCA_021847795.1 Nitrospirota bacterium | reverse complement strand
AATCACCGGCCTGTCTATCAGTTCCTCCGGCGACTTGTGCCCCAATATCTCTGCTCCTGCCTGGTTGATCAGCTTGAAAACGTTGTTTTTATCCGAGAAATAAATGCCGTCCTGGCTGGAGTTGAAGATATTCCTGTATTTTTCTTCACTCTCTTTCAGTTCATTCTCCATCCTTTTGCGTTCAGTGATATCCCGCGATATATGTATGGCCTGTATGATTTCCCCGTCCTCATTCTTTATGGGTGCGGTGGAGACTTCGGCATATATTATCTCCCCGTGATTCCCATGGTGTTCATGCTCAAACAACGCGTGTTTACCTGTCTTAATGGTCTCCATGAGAGGACAGGCGTCCTCCGGCGGAGCGCATATGCCGGACCTGCGATGGGTTATTTCATAACAGGTCTTGCCGATGGCATCTTTTTCCTGAATGTCAAACTCATTCAGAAAAGCTTTGTTTGCTCCCACTATCTTCAGATTGTGGATATCTATGATTGAAATAGCATCGCTTATGCTGTCGAGAACGGCTTTTACGAAATTGTAAGAGCGCTTGAGGGCCTCCTCGGCTTTTTCACGATTAATGATGTCGTCCTGAAGTTTGCCATAAGCTTTTTCAACATTTGCATTTGCTTCTTCGAGGTCCAATTTGGATTGCCTGAGCTGTTTGTTAAGCCTTAGCATATGGGATATGGCAACTCCCATGAGGGCTATGATTGCAATGGACAGTACGAACAGGTACCAGTATTTTGTGAGTACATAGAAAATAGTGATTTTGCCGAAGTCCTTGTAAGGACCTATGCGAAGTTCCTTCATCAGTTCGTGAACCGGCTGATAGTCAAGGGGGACAGTCCATCCGGCTATTTTGGCGGCTTTTGCCGCCCGGCTGCCGGGCGGCATCTCCAGCAGCGCTATGGCTACCTTCTGCGCAAGGTCGTCTGGAGTGTGCCTGACTTTGGCGAAGGGCCATTCAGGATAAAGAGGTGTGCTGAGGGCAAAGGGGAATTTGTCGGCATGCTGCTGGTTGATTGTACGGAAGAGCCCGGGATCAATAAGTCCTTCCTCTCCCATGCGCTCAATGGTGTCTGTGCGGACCGTTCCCGCATCTACCTTGCCGTCCCGCACGGCATATGCCACTTTATCGTGTGTGCCCCCGAACTGCAGGCTCTTGAGATCCCGATAAGGATCAATGCCGTGCCTTAGCATCTCCAGCCAGGCCATTCTCCATCCTCCCAGGGATGTTTCTTCAACAGCCATGAAGGACTTGCCTTTGAGGTCCTTAATGCCCTTGATATCACCCCTGTCATTCCTGCAGAAAATCACGCCGCCGAAAACCGTGTAGTTGCCGCCATTCCTGACGTTTTTCAGAGTTGCGATGCAGGAAACCCCATAAAGGGCTTCCAGTTCGACATACATGGAAGTGTTGGTCAGGACAAAATCAACCAGTCCCTTTTCTACGGCAGGGCCGATTTCATGGAAATCCAGAGGAACGGTTATAAAGGAATACCGGGGAATTTTACGTGAGAGATAGTCGGCGGTGGGCGCCCACATTTTTATGGCTTCGTTGTGCCCGCGATAGGCCAAAACACCGATTTTTACCTTGTTTTCACTGCAATACGCATAAACGGGTGATAATAGGAACGCAGCAAGGATTGTAAGATATGCAAGAACAAGCAGCCTGAATTGCTTTCTGTTGAAAATAGCGGCAGGTAGCCGTTCGCAGGGCGGTAGTTTTATGGAGCCAGGGCTGCTCATTTATTTTTATCGGGATTTTCCGAAATTTTTACAATAAAGTTTGCTCCTTTTCCCACTTCGCTGTCAACCTTTATCTTCTCTTTATGCTTTTTTACTATATCATAGGCGATGTTCAGCCCCAGGCCGGTCCCCTTTCCCACTTCCTTAGTGGTAAAGAAAGGCTCGAATATCCTGCCCAGCTTGTCTTCAGGGATGCCGCAGCCCGTATCCGAAATGGAAATGCAAACATGCTCCCCCTCATTCCATCTCTGAGTCCTCTTTGGTTCGGTGGTGGATTCTGAAAAAGACGACCAGCTTTACCCGTATTTTTCTGTCCGGTATAATACGTTATGAATTACAGGGCAACCGGTAAGGTTAAAGCCGCCGGCAGTGCAGCACAATCAGCTGTCCCCTTAGCCGCGACCGGAGGGGCTATCAAAGCCTCCGGAAGGATTCCGGCGCAGTGAGCTGCAATCTCATACTCCTGCTCCATGCCCATCTTCCCTACATAAGGCACCCCGAATACGAGTACGCTCTTGAAGAGAACTGGCTGTTCGAGGCCATCAGGGACACATATATCCCGCTGCTTGATATCCTGGAGCGCATGGTGGACGACGGGATCAGCCCCGGCCTCACCGTTTCCTTAAGCCCCACCTTGATGGAGATGCTGAATGATGACCTGTTGCGGGACAGGTTTGTTCATCATATGGATAATCTCATTGAGCTTTCAGGGGCTGAGAAACAGAGGACCAAGGGCTCGGTTTTTGAATCCGCCGCTTTTTTGTATGACGGCAAATTCAGGGAAGTCAGGCGGTTATACCTAGAAAGATACGGTAAAGACCTCATCTCCCCGTTCAGGAGACTTCAGGATGAAGGGCATATAGAAATTGCGGCAACAGCCGCAACCCATGCCTTCCTGCCTGCCTTCGCAAACTATCCCGGGGCAGTGAAAAGACAGATAGAAGTCGGCATCAGGAGCTATGCCCGTAATCTGGGGAGGCGGCCTGCGGGATTCTGGCTGCCTGAATGCGGCTACTTTGAAGGGCTTGATTCCTTTTTGAAAGACGCCGGTATCCAATACTGCTTTCTTGAAGCCCACGGTCTCATCCACGGGAGGCCGAGACCACGGCACAGCATTTACAAGCCTGTTCTGTCTTCTGAAGGGGTGCTCCTGTTCGGCAGGGACTTCAAATCCGCCCGCCAGGTGTGGTGCGCGTCAAGAGGGTATCCGGGAGACCCCGCATACAGGGACTTCTACCGGGACATCGGCTTTGATCTTCCGGCAGGTTACATCGGCCGCTTTACCGGCTTCGAGGGGATACGGACATTTACTGGAATGAAGTATTACCGCGTTACCGGTAAAACTGAACAGAAGCTGCCCTATGACAGGGCAGCGGCCATGAGCAGGATGTCTGTGCATGCCGGGCATTTTGCAGAGAGCAGGCGGTCTGATTTTGAACGCCTCTCCGGATATGTCCCGGAGCCGCTTATCTTTTCGGCTTTTGACGCCGAACTCTTCGGGCACTGGTGGTTTGAGGGCATCGAATGGCTGGATACGGTGGTGAGGGAGATATCAGGGAGCGCAACCGGGGCGTTTGGGTTGGTGACCCCCTCCCGATATTTAGGCTCCTTTACGGGCAGGGGCGCCGATGCAGGGGGGCCTCCGGTACACCCTGCGCCGTCGAGCTGGGGAGAAGGCGGATATAATTCCCTGTGGATCGGAGAGAAAAACCACTACCTTTACCGGCGCCTCCATGGAGTGATGGAGAGACTGGAGGCTGTTATCGCGCAATTAAAGCAGGGGGCGGCCCCAGAGGGCCTTATACGAAGGGCAATGAACCAGGCAGTGCGGGAAACGCTCCTTGCACAGGCGAGTGACTGGTTCTTTCTGATGGAAAAGGGAAGGGCCCCGGAGTATGCGGAAAAAAGAGTAACCGGACACATCGGAAATGTCACAAGCATTCTTGTCATGCTTGAACAAAACAGGGTCGATGCGCTCAGCTTAAAGAAAATGGAAACGTCAAACAGGGCTTTTGCCTGGCTGGATACTGCCGGGGACTACTGGCCTTTGCCGTCGGACAGTAAATCCTCGTAAGGGTATGACTTTATAAACGAGAGAAATTCATCGACTGCATGGGAAACCACCGCGTTTTTCGGCATTACCAGCGTGAATTCCCTGAGTATCTTTTCTTCTTTCGGAGTGATGAGTTTTATGGTGCCGTAACGCACTTCTTTCCTTGCTGCCCACCGCGAAACAATCGATATCCCTATGCCGTTTTCAACGGCCTCCTTTATGGACTCCGTACCTCCAAGGACAAGGGCAATGCGCATGTCGTTGATCTTGATCCCATGGGACGCAAGGTACTTTTCTATCATTTGCCGTGTGCCGGAACCTTCCTCTCTCATAATGAAGGGTTCTTTTGGGATTTCAAGGACCGAAACCACCTTTTTCTTGGCCCAGGGGTGGTAAGAGGGAATGATGAGGGCAAGCTCATCGGTAATCAGGGATTCCACCTTGATTTTATGCCTGGAGGTCTCGCCTTCCACAAGGCCCAGGTCGATGACGCCTGAATTAAGGAGATCCAATATCCTCTTGGTATTGCCGATAAGCGCGTTTATCTTGATCTTCGGATGGTTCTTCTTGAAGTCGACAATGATGCGCGGGAGCACATAATTTCCTATCGTTGTGCTCGCTCCTATTGTTATGCTCCCCTTGATGAGTCCTGTGAGCTTGCCGATCTCCTTTTCCAGTTCTGCATAAAGGGCAAGGATGTCTTTCGAGAATTTATAGAGGACTTCGCCTGCAGGGGTCAGACTGATCGAGCTGCTCGACCTGTCGAACAGTTTTGTTTCATAGAGTTCCTCGAGGGCCTGGATCTGCAGGCTGACTGCAGGCTGGGTCAGGTGGATGATTTCAGAGGTTTTTGAAAAGCTCTTTGTCTCAGCAACAGTGCAGAAAACTTTTAACTTGTGGTCTTCCATTGCCATATGTCAGATAATATTAGCATAAAAATATTTTATAAGCAATATTTTTTTTGAACTATTCAATTCCGGAGAAACCCGGACCCAGTTGTCTTGTTGAAAATTCCGGGGTAATGTTAGTCGGATTCTCTTGCTGCGGATGTTTTTTGTGGGCCGGCTTCCTGCTGCTCCCGGCCGCCTTCAGGGACCACATAGTACAGTATCCTTCTGCATTGCGGGCAGTGGACTATCTCCTCATTCTTTTTAAGCTCAACGAACATTTGCGGGGGGATATGGATATTGCAGCCGAGACATATCTCATCCCTTGCCTCTACAACGGCAATACCGCGATGCGCCTTCAGAATAATTACGTATTGATTGTAAATATCGCTCTCTATCCTGCCGACAATAAGTTTTCTGCTTTTCTTGAGTTTTTTTACTTCCTGCTCGAATATAGAGGCTTTTTTTTCAAGCTCCTTTTTAATCTCACCTATCTTTGCCCTTTCCTCACTGATGCGTCCGTTTTCGACTTTCAGGAGTTTTGACGATTCCTCCATGGATTCCATAATGGATAGGATTTCATCTTCCGCAATCCGGAGGTCTTTCTCAGCGGTTTCTATCTCTTTCAGCTGGGCCTGATACTCTTTGTTTGTCTTGACCTCAGAGGTCCGCGATTTTAATTTCTTTATTTTCTCGTTTATGTCCTCGATGTCCCGCTCCCTGTCTTTTTTCTTCTTTTCCAGGGCTGATTGTTTTTGCTTTGCGTTTTCATATGCTGCTTCGGCGCTCCTCAACGGGCCTTCCTGGGAGGAAATGCTGGACGGGATCGTGTCTATTTTTATGCGGGTCGAAAGAATGACGGAATCGAGGGCCTGAAGCTCTATGAGCAGCTTTAATTGTTCGTTCACAATGTCCCCTTTGTGTCTATAGCGTTTATCGCGTTGAGCGTTGTGGCGTTAAAGACTATTAATTTTTTCTTCCGACGCGATAACGCGATAAACGCTGCACGTTATAACGTTGTTAATGGGCCCACCAGGACTCGAACCTGGGACCAACCGGTTATGAGCCGGTAGCTCTACCAACTGAGCTATGGGCCCTGATAATGAAAAGTGCCTTCAGTCCTGCAATCCTGTTCTCCTCAGTACAAGGCTGCTTTGCCCGATTGCGGATTGAATCAAACATTTTATATGGTTTGGGGCTTTCAGGTCAAGAGCTCCCCAGAAAATCCCGGAGCCATTTGCTTCTTGACGGGTGTTTCAGTTTCCGTATCGCTTTTACCTGTATCTGCCGTATGCGCTCCCTGGTCACGTCAAAGGCCTGGCCGACTTCTTCGAGGGTGTGCGGGTTTTCCTCGCCTATCCCGAACCTTTTCCGTATTACCATCTCCTCCTTCGGGGACAGGGTGCAGAGGATTTTGTCTATATGCGTCTTCAGGTCTTCCTGTATGACGGCGTCAAGGGGCGAAAGATTTGATTTGTCCTCGATGAAGTCCTTCAGCATGGTGTCATCCTCTTCGCCGATCGGTGTTTCAATGGATATGGGCTCTTTCGATATCTTGAGGATGTTCTTGACCTTGTCGAGCGGTATCCTTGATCTCTTCGCTATCTCTTCCGGGCTGGGCTCAACCCCGAATTCCTGGACAAGCTCTTTTATCACCTTGTTTATCTTATTGATGTTTTCTATCATGTGGACCGGGATCCGGATGATCCTCGACTGGTCGGCAATGGCCCTGCTGATCGCCTGCCTGATCCACCAGGTGGCATAGGTGCTGAACTTGTAGCCCCGCTTATATTCAAATTTGTCGACTGCCCGCATGAGGCCGATGTTGCCTTCCTGGATAAGATCTCCCAGGGTCAGCCCCTTGCCTATGTATCGCTTTGCAATGCTGATCACAAGCCTGAGGTTTGATTCGATGAGCTGCTCCTTTGCAATGCCGACCTCTATTTCCGCTCTCCCCAGTTCTTTTGTGATCTTCTTTATTTCAGAGGTCCGCAGGCCGAGATTGGTCTCCATTGCCTTTATTTCAGCTCTGTACTTCCTGTGTTCAGCGTTTTTGGCCGCGGATTTTTTCGACCTGCGGAGGTTCAGATGAAAGAATTCGAGATGGCTGTTCAGCTTTTTCAATTCATCCGAGAATGCGTTGATGACATCATCCTTCAGGTTGAGTTCCTTTGTTTTCTGCAGTATCCGGTCCTTATTGGTCTGAAGGGATTTGGCTATGAGCAGGTGTCTCCCGGCTGAAGGGGCCTTCCCCTCTGCGCAAAAGCCCCCTTCTTTCAGGAGTTTTTTTCTCCTGGTGAACAGGGTATTGAGTGTTTCCGTTGCTTTTATGAATCGCTCTTTTTCAATTGCCAGTTCTTCATCGGACAGTTCCTCCGCATCCTGAATGAGTTCCGGAAGGGGCGCCTCTTCTTTTTCGACGAGCCTGCCCAGCGCTATCAGTTTGTTCAATACAAAAGGGATCGTAAAGAGAGCGCTGCCGATTTTCAGCTTGCATTCCTCTATCTGTTTCGCTATGATCACCTCTCCTTCTTTTGTGAGGAGTGGGATCATGCTTATCCCTTTCAGGTAGGCCTTTAGCGGGTCGTATTCCTGCTCTATGGATTCCTTTATTATTTCCGAATCAAGCGGCTCAGTGGTTTCAATGGCTGTGATGTCATCAATGCTGTTGCCGGAAAAATCCGGGTCCTGTTTGTTAAATCCTTCTTCGTACACATTGAACGGTTCTTTCAAGGTTCCCTCCTTTTTCAGTCCGAATAAATCTCCGTAATTTATTCGGAGGGTTTCTGCAAGAGCTTCTTTTTTCGTATGAGCGCGTCCAGGAGTTTTTCGTCTTCTGCTTTCTCTGCTTCTCTGATCTGCTTTTCGAGTTCCTTGATGGCGATAATTTTCAGGCAGCCTTCGATATTTTCATCGATATACTCTTCATCAATGCCTGCATTGACCGAGAATTTTGTCATGAGTTGTTGTTCGTTGCTGCTGCATAACGCCATGAGGTCTTCAGGAGACAGCCGGGTACTGCCGCTTTCGGCCAGAAAGGTCTTTATCTTCTTGAAAAGCTCCCGTACGGATTCATTTTCCATGCTTTCGGGGTTGATATTATTTAAGATATAAGAACTCTTTTCAGGCGCCGAAAGGATAATGCTCAACAATGTTTGTTCTTCTTTGCTTATCCTGTTTTCAGCCTTTCCCTCCGGAAAAGCGCTGTTTGTTTTTTGTTCCGGTTTTTTTCCTGCGCTCTTAAGCTCCTGGCGCAGTGTCAATTCGTCTATAGCCGACCAGCTTGACAGTTCCCTGAGCGCTTCATCCCTCTGCAGAGAGTCAGGACATGCTGCAATGAGCGACAGCATATGCCTGACGGCATCGAGCTTGTTTCTGCCGTAGGTCTTGAGTATGAACTCCACGGGCGAGATGGCCTTGCCCATGTATTTCCTGAAATGCTCCGCGCCGTGCTTCCTCAGAAAGGTATCGGGGTCTTCGCCCTGAGGCAGCATGAGGACCTTTGCTATCATTCCTTCGGAATAGGTAAGCTCAAGAGATCTCTTTGCCGCGGCTGTGCCGGCGGGGTCGCCGTCAAACAGCAGAAGCACTTTATTGGAAAAGCGCCGGAGTTTCTTGAGATGGCCGGCAGTGAGGGCTGTCCCGAGAGGTGCGATGGTATTGCCGAAGCCGTGCTGATGGCACATAATCGAGTCCAGATAACCCTCCACAACAATGGAATATCCCTTGCGGGGTATCAAACTCTTTGCAATATTCATTCCATAGCAGGTCTCTCCCTTTTTGAAGATGATACTGTCAGGAGAATTGATGTATTTCGGGACGTCCTTTGAAGAGGACAATGTCCTGCCGCCGAAGGCGATAATCCTCCCCTGCATGTCGGAAATAGGGAACATGAGCCTGTCCCTGAAAAAGTCATGCGCGCTTCCGGAGGAAGCGGATTCTCCAAAATAAACAAGGCCCGAAGCCTTTATATGGTCTAAGGGAAATCCCTTTTTCTTGAGATGGCTGAACAATGCGTCCCGTTCATTTCTGCTGTATCCCAGCCCGAATTTTATTATGACCTCATCAGTCAATTCTCTGTCGTTCAGGTAGGAGGAGGGCCTCTCGGATCCCTTCAAATTCTCTGTAAAGAAAACCGACGCTTCGCTGTTCATCGCAAAGAGGCTCTCTTTGAGCCCCCTGCTTGCCTTTGACTCCCTGCTGAAGTTTTCTATGCGCAGGCCTGCCTTGGCGGCAAGATAGGATATCGCCTCCTGGAAATTCATGTTTTCGTAATCCATGAGAAAGGCGAAGATGTCCCCGCCTTTGCTGCAGCCGAAGCAATGGAATATCTGCTTCGACGGGTTGACCATGAAAGAGGGCGTTTTCTCGGCGTGAAAGGGGCAGAGTCCCTTATAGTTCTGTCCTGAACGTTTCAGGTCCACATGCTCTGATATCAGCTCAACGATATCCAGCTTCGCTTTTATCTCTTCAATGAGATGGTCGGACTTCATACCCCACCTTTCCCCCTCTGCTTTTTTGTGCGCAAGAACGTAAGGCATACCGGATACCTCAGATTACCATATCGGGGTGCAGGGATGTGCTGGGGAATTTTTGCAAGGTTGCGGGAGCCGATGCAATACTCTCCCGGCCGTCAGGCACTGGTTGCCCTCAAAGTATATATATTATCAGGACTGCCGGAAGCTGCCCGGTCGTCCCTTCGAGGCGACATGTAAAATAGTGCTGCTTGCAAAAATCCCGACTGCGCCGGCCGATGGGTAACTGCGGCCAGGGGACTTATCCCCTACTGACCCTTTTGAACCCGGAGCATTCCGCCTTCCTGAACTCAAGGTCTTTCCGTACCAGGTCCCTGCCCCGGGGGTCGTTGTCCATGCCGATAGTGATGGCTTTTTTATAAAAATCGGATAATTTCATAATAGTGCCCCTCACCTGAAAGGTAATGCAAAATTTTTTAGAATCTGCAGAAGGCTACGAGCCGGAACCGAGCAGCTCTTTGACCCTCTGATTGATGACCTTGCCGTCAGCAGCCCCTTTAACCCTGGGCATGACAAGCTTCATGACTTTCCCCATGTCATTGGGTGACACGGCATTGGATTCCTTGATACAGGCAAGGATAACGGCATCAAGTTCCTGAGGGGAAAGCTGCGCCGGAAGGTACGATTGGAGTATTCCCAGTTCTTTTTTTTCTTTTTCAGCGAGATCATTCCTGCCCGCTGCGGAGAATTGCTCTATGGACTCTCTTCTCTGTTTGGCCATAGTGGTGAGGACGGAAATGACATCATCATCCGTCAGAGCGCCCATTTTTTCGATTTCTTTATTCTTCAGGGAGGCCTTGAGCATCCTGACAACTGAAAGTTTCAGTTCATCACGGGCTTTCAAAGCCTCCTTGAGTTCCGCATCTAAACGTTGGAAAATAATATTCATCAAACTCTCTGATATCGTTTTTGTGACCTGTAATTCCGGAAGGCCGATCACCTTTGAGAAAGGCGAATTATCTTGGTGAAAAGGTCCTCACGCGTTTGGCAGCTTTTTTACGGGCAGCCAGGATCTTTTTCTTCTTCCTGATGCTGGGCTTGTCGTAATGCTCCCGTTTTTTTACATCCGAAAGTATCCCATCCCGTTCACAGAGTTTTTTGAACTGTTTCAGGGCAGTTTCGAACGATTCAATATCTCTTACTTTTACAGAGGGCATCTACTATTAATCACTCCTCTCTATATTGGGATTTTTAAGACATTAATATATTCTATACTTTACCAAGTTGCCAAATTCCCTGTCAAGAAAAACAGTCGGGGTTGTCCATAGCTTTCCATGCCTCCTCCTGCACAAGGTGAGGGCCGCGGATAACGAACTGTCTCCCAAACGCTGCCGCCTTCTCTTTGCTGCCGGCGGGCGGCTGGAGATTGACAAGGATTTTTCCCTGTATATATTATAAACGTCAATGAATAAGGGAGATTACTCGAAATATACAAAGAGGAGCATCCGCTCCCTTCAGCCGTACCAGGCAAAAGAAATGCCCTGCAAGGTAAAGCTTGACGCGAATGAGAGCCCGTACCGGCCCCTGGAAGAAACCATGGACAAGCTTTCCGGAATCCCCCTGAACCGCTATCCTGACCCCGGGGCAAAAGAGCTGAGAAAGACCATTGCCCGGGATCTTAAGATCGCCCCTGATGAGATTTTGATGGGGAACGGGTCCGATGAACTGATCTATTATCTCATCATTGCATTCGGCGGGCCGGTGCTCTTCCCTGTGCCGACCTTTTCCATGTACGGGATCATCTCCCGGGCGCTGGGTGAGGAGCACATCGGTATCCCTCTTGATAAGGATTTTGATATCGATACCGGAAAGATGCTGGCCGCTGTAAAGAAGCATAAGCCGAAACTCGTATTCCTCAGTTCGCCGAACAACCCGACAGGGAACTGCTTTTCCTCGGACAGGATACTGAAGATAGTTGAACAGGCAAAGGGCATTGTTGTTGTGGATGAGGCGTACCAGCCCTTTTCGAGCGACAAGGGGTTTGTCCCCCTGCTGAAGGATTACCCGAACATGGCCGTACTCAGGACATTGAGCAAGATCGGCTTTGCCGCGTTGCGGGTGGGCTTCCTGCTCGGCGACAAGGGCCTGGTCCGTGAAGTCAACAAGGTAAGGCTCCCTTTCAACCTCAATGCCTTGTCCCAGGCCGCCGCCCTGGAGGGATTGAGGGACAGGCGGGCCATACAGTCCCATGTAAAGGCCATTGCTTCGGAGCGGGGAAGGATGTTCCGGGAACTGGATGCCATGCCGGGGATAAACCCCTATCCGTCGGAAGCGAATTTCATATTGTTCAGTACGGACAATGCGCATGCGCTATACCTGAAGCTGATCCGGTCAGGCATCCTGGTAAGAGATATGAGCGGCGCGATACGCAACGCGCTCAGGGTCACCATAGGAACGCCTGAGCAAAATAACTTTTTTATTGAGGCCTTGAAAAAAGCAACAGGGAGGAAGAAATGAGGACTGCATCGCTGAAAAGAAAGACAAAGGAAACGGACATCGCCGTTGAGCTGAATCTTGATGGAAAAGGGAAGGGCGATGTGAATACTTCCATTCCCTTTCTCGACCACATGCTGACCCTTTTTTCCTTTCACGGAGTTGTGGACCTCAGGATCAGGGCAAAAGGTGATATAGAAATCGATTGCCACCACCTCATGGAGGACCTCGGGATCGCGCTCGGCGAGACGATAAAGAAGGCGCTGGGAGAGAAGAAGGGGATCAGGAGGTACGGCGCTGCGACAATCCCGATGGATGAGAGCCTTGCCCGGGTCATAATCGACCTCAGCGGCAGGCCGTACCTGGTTTACAAAGTAAAACCTCCCAAAACCATTGTGAGGGGGCTTGAGTTCTCGCTTTTCGAGGATTTCTTCAGGGCGCTAACCAACCATTCCATGATGAACCTTCACATCATTGTCGAGTACGGCAGGGACCAGCATCACATCTTTGAAGCTATCTTCAAGGCCTTCGGGAAGGCGCTGAAAGACGCTGTTTCCGCGGACCGGAACATAAAGGGCATCCCCACGACAAAAGGCATGCTGTAGCGCCTGCCTCTTTCCCGCACGCCAAGCCCATAATCCGTGGGCAGACACTATGAACACGGATGGGCAGGTGTGCCGAAAAGTCTTTCAGTGCGATTCCTTGTGCCGAACCCTCACCATGTAAAGGCAATTACAGCACCACCTCTGCCGTAAACAGAAAAACAGGCGCTCCAAAGAATCTTATCGCATGCTGAAAGGCTTTGAGGCATACCTGCCCATACATGATTAAGGATTATGGGCAAGCCAAGCCTCTCCCGCGGATTTGGGGTATAATTTACTCAGAGAGCGGATTATGAAACAGGGAGGTGTTTTATGAATACTCCTTTGCAGTCGGGATCTCTGAAAATAGCCACTATTTTTGGCATCCCGATACGGGTCCACTTTTCCTGGCTTATTATTTTCGGGCTGATAACGTGGTCTCTCTCGACTTTTTATTTCCCGAAGACCGCCCCCTCCCTGCCGGTCAGGTTTTACTGGCTAAGCGGGGCTGTCGCGGCATTGATGCTTTTTGTGTCGGTCGCGCTCCATGAGCTGTCGCACTCTTTTGTCGCCTTGAAGTATAAGCTCCCCATATCCAGTATCACCCTGTTCATATTCGGCGGGGTGTCTCAGATGTCCGGGGAGCCCCCTACGCCGAAGGTCGAATTCAGAATGGCTGTTGCCGGGCCGCTGGCGAGCTTTTTCCTGGCGCTGCTTTTTTTTGCGGTCTATCGCTCCATAGAAAGCGAAGTCCTGAAAGCGCTTTTCCTGTATCTTGCCCAGCTGAATCTCGTTCTAGGCGTATTTAATCTCATTCCGGGGTTCCCCATGGACGGGGGGCGTGTTGTGAGGGCCTTCCTGTGGAGCAGGACAAACGATTTCTTTTATGCAACCCGTAAGGCCGCGAACTATGGGCAGAAGATTGCGCTCCTCTTTATTATTTTCGGCTTGTTTTCGATATTCACCGGCCTTTCGAGCGGCCTCTGGCTGATGCTGATAGGCTGGTTTCTCTATACCGCGGCACAGGCAAGCTACCAGCAGGCAGGCCTCCAGGAAGTGCTGAGGGGGATCAAGGTCAGGGACATCATGGTAAAGGATGTGGTGAGCCTGTCGCCTGATATGACCGTTGACGAGGCGGTAAACGACTTTTTCCTGAAATACGGCTATGGCGGATTCCCGGTAGTGGACAAAGACAGGTTTCTCGGCTTTCTCTCCATGAAAGAGGTAAAGGATATCCCGAGGGAGGCATGGAAGGTTAAAAGGATATCCGAAATCTTTATCCCCCATGATAAAAAGCGGGAGATCTCAGGGAGCAGCGATGCCATGAAGGCACTGGAGATGATGATAAGCGAAGATCAAGGGCGGCTGGTAGTGACGGATGGCGGGAACATGGAAGGCATCATTACAAGAAACGGCATTGCAAAGTACATGCAGATAATGGGGAAGTAGGGGAGCGGGCTTCCTGCTGCGCCGGAACGCAGGCCCTGTTACTTTTTAGTTTTCAGTGTCCTTAACCGTGCGAGGTCTTCCTGGTATCCGTAAATGTGCGCTCCTGCGCTGTATGCGTATATGGGACCGTTCGTGAGGCCGGCTTCTCCTGCCACAAATTTTTTAAGGAGTTCGATCCCGCCGAGGTTTGTGGGAAAGCCTGCCCAGAGGTCCCAGGAGCGGAAATAACAGCTCACGGTAAGCATGAGTTCATCACCGGAAGGTACGGCTTTGAAGTCCAGGAGCCTGAGGCAGGGCGGATCAAGCTTGCCGTCATTGCCAAAGCAGATATCGTGGTCTTCGGGGTCTCCTATTTCAACTACCGCCTGATTGGTGAGGGGAGTGCTTTTCAGCATCTCTATAACCCGCTCAAGCTGCGTTCCACCCTTGGGCATCGGATGGTGTACTCTGCTCGCGTATTTATAGGTCTCGTTTTCGGACAGTTCAGGATCCATTAAATAGTTGGCGAAATAATCTTCTATGTACTCCATGGTAGTCGGGGCGGGCAGTCCTGAGCCCGGAGGCATTACCGGAACCATGTCCTCTCCCGGGTGCTCGATGTACACGGCCATCCCGGGATACTGGAGCCGGTACTGCTCTTTTTCGAAAGACCCCCTTTGGATCTTCTGCATGTAAGAATTTTCGAATATATTATAAATCAGCTGAAACCATGCGTCGGATATCGTTTTCGCCTGCAAGAAGAATGGAACCACGGGTATCATCCCCTTTTCTCAGAATTGCCGTTATTCTACCATCCCGGACACCTCTATTTCTATACTATTTATTCCGCGGCTTCTTTATTCCCTGCTCAGAAGGCAGACATAGGTAAGAGGGATGGCGGGTGTGGCGAAAAGCCTTTCAGGGCGATACCTTGCATTATGAAAGGCTTTGAGGCATGCCTGCCATCCACGATTTGCGAATTATGGCTTGACACGCGAATTATGGTTTATTGACAAGGAACAAAGCTTTCTATAAACTACCCCGGAATATCATCTCGGGAGAGGAGAGAGACGATGTTGGATGAGAAGCAGAAGCTCAGGCAGATAATCGATCTCGGACATGAGATTGCCAGTGTCAACGATGTGGATGTGCTCCTTGAACGGATACTTACCGTAGCGCGGCAATTCTCCTGTGCCGATGCCGGGTCTATCTACATCAAAGAGGGCAACCGGCTGAAGTTCAGCTATACCCAGAACAATACCTTGCAGGAAAAACTGCCCTCCGGCCAGAAGCTCATTTACTCGACTTTTTCCATCCCTATCAATAACGAATCAATCTCGGGATATGTTGCCGGGACAGGGGAAACGGTGAACATCCCGGATGTTTACGAATTGCCTGCCGGAGTGCCTTATTCTTTTAACAAAGAGTACGACGAGATCTCGAGCTATCGCACAAAATCGGTCCTTACCTTCCCGCTGAAAAACAACCATGGAGAGACTATAGGCGTGCTGCAGCTGATCAATGCCATGGACAGTGAGGGCAACATCATGCCTTTCTCCAGGGAGGACGTGCCGCTCACCATGCATTTTGCCAATAGCGCCGCCCTTGCCATAGAGCGGGCCCAGATTACCAGGATTGTTATCCTGAGGATGATTAAAATGGCTGAATTGAGGGACCCGAAGGAGACCGGCGCGCATGTAAACCGTGTCGCGTCCTATGCCGTGGAGATTTATGAGAAATGGGCTTCAGGCCGCGGCGTACCGCAGAGGGAAATCGAGAAAAATAAAGATATCCTGAGAATGGCGGCGATGCTCCACGACGTGGGCAAGATAGGGATCTCCGATAATATTCTGAAGAAACCGGCACGGCTTGATCCCGAGGAATTCGAGATCATGAAACAGCATTCGTATATCGGGGCAAAGCTGTTTTGCGACAGATGCTCTGATTTTGATGAGGCCGCCTCTCTTGTGGCATTAAACCACCATGAACGGTGGGACGGCAAGGGGTATCCCGGTTTTATTAACACTATGGACGGAAGCCCTATTATCGGTTATGAACTGGAAGGCGGAAAGGCGCAGGGCAAAAAGGGGGAGGAAATCCCCCCCCTTGGCCGCATTGTCGCCATTGCCGATGTCTATGACGCATTGGGGTCCCGCCGCGTTTATAAAGAAGCGTGGGACCACGACCGGGTGCTGGAAACTCTCAGGGACGAAAGGGGCAAGCAGTTTGACCCTGAGATGCTCGATGCCTTTTTCGCCAGCCTTGACGTTATCCGCACCATCCCCCAGCGGTATCCTGATTCGTAAAGAGTAAATTCCAAATCCTAAATTCTAAATCCTCAACAAATCGAAATTCAAAACTCAAAATCCAAAACCTGTTTGAGATATTTAAGTTTGGGATTTTGAATTTGTTTAGAGTTTGGCGCTTAGAGCTTCGTGCTTTTTTCTGCAAGCAGCATCTTGGCATCGAGGATCATGGCGCCGTGGGGATAGAGCGCCACGGGGTTCAGGTCTATCTCTTCGACTGAGTGTGCTGCCATAAGCTCTGAAACGGCGACAATAATTCCGACGAGGGCGTCTGTATCCACGGGAGGATTGCCCCTGTATCCTTCCAGGAGCCTGGCGCCTTTCACCTGCCCTATAAGCCAAAGGGCATCATGCTTTTGCATCGGCGCAAGGGCAAAGGCCACGTCTTTGAAGATTTCCACAAAGACGCCGCCGAGGCCGAACATTACGACAGGGCCGAACTGGTTGTCCCTGATCCCGCCGATGATGACTTCAATGCCCGGAGGGGCCATTTCCTCAACTAGCACTCCCGCTGCCTTTTCAATGCGCATGAGTTCAGCAACAGCGCCTTTCAGTTCATCAACGTTGTTCAGTCCTGGCCGGATTCCCCTGACATCGCTTTTAGAAACTATCTCCGTAGAAGAGACTTTTGCGATAAGTGGATAGGTGAGCGCAATTTCCGGCAGGAGCAATGCGTCTTTGCTGATGAATGTGCCGCGCGGCACAGGCAAGTCCGCTTCTCTTAAAAGTCCTTTGACCTCATGTTCGAGAAGCGCTTTCCGGCCTTCCATCTTTCCTATCATTTCCTGAAGCATCATCTCTTTACTATTATACCAGCAAAACGGGGACAGACAAACCATAGCGGGCAACATAAGAAAGGAAACAAGCAGATAAACAGCTTTGCAACACCTTTTCCCCCGGTAGTGTCTCAGTTCAGCCCAAAGGCTTTGCGGCGATCCCTTTAAAAGTATTTCATACCAGGCTTATGGCCTGATTTGAAACCACACAGGGGAATTCCGGCACTACAGGATCGGGCCGGATATGAATATGTCTTCCATCGCATCACAAAGGCTTTGGGGTGAATTGAGACACTACCTTTCCCTCATGTTGCTTGGGATATTTAGAAAAATGGTGGTAAAATAGTATTTCAGGCGTTAATTGTATGATGGTCACTCTCAAAGGACAGGCATGGGGAATCAGCAACTCATAGAGCAATATAAAAAGGCTTACAAAAAAGCCAATGGATATGAATGTCCCTACGAGATATCCTACAGCAGGGGCGTGTTCTATCTTGAAGACCGCAATACAGGCTTCGATTACCAGTGCGGAAAAGATGAGTTTATCAGGATTACCTACAGCCTTAATGCAAGGGCTTCCAAATAGGGGTGACCTGTCAATTAAATAAGGGATTCACCGCAGAGGCGCTTTCAGTCCCCTGACTGCCCTCTCAGGCGATGGGTATGCGGGGATTCGCGCCTTTTCCATGAGGGTGACGAGCCTCTTTGCCCCGCTGCCATTGGCTGTGTAGACGACCAGCGGCTTGCCTGCTTTTGACCTGAAATCTTTTGCCAGGTCCGCGAGTTTGTCTGTAACGCCGGCAACACCTGCCAGGGCAATGATGATAAAACCGTCATAATCATCCTTCAGCTTTTCAAGGACAAAGAGGTAATCTTCATCTTTGACCTGTGCGGTAAGATCGACGGGGTTGCTTAATGCATAAAAGGGCGGAAACGCATTCCTCAACTCCTTGAGCGTTTGTTCCGGTACTTTTACGACATCAAGCCCCTGGCGCATGCATTCATCGGCAGCCAGCACGCCCGCCCCCCCGCCGTCAGTCACAATGAGCACCCGGTTGCCCTTTGCAGGCCTTTGATAGGAGAGGGCCTTTGCAGCGTCGATTAGTTCATCGAAATTACCTGCTTCCCCTATCCCGAACTGCCTGAGTAT
>JAJZPZ010000062.1 GCA_021847795.1 Nitrospirota bacterium | reverse complement strand
GGACAAGGCGAAGGCCTTCGGGGATCGATGCGCAGTTGAATTTGATGAAAGGGCCTTCCGAGCGCCGGCTCATATAATGGATTGCTTTTGCCACCAGTTCCTTGCCGGTGCCGCTTTCCCCGCGCAGGAGCACATTTGCCTTAGAAGGCGCCACCTTGTGGATTGCCTCGAAGACTTCCTGCATCCGGTCTGAACTGCCGATGATGCTCTCGACCCTGTATTTCCCTTTCAACTGGTGCCTGAGGAGCTCCTTTTCTTCGAGGAACGCCTCCCTTTCCTGCTCGATCTCCCTGTGCAGCCGCACTGATTGGCTGATCAAAGAGGCGATTATCTTCAGCAGCCTCAGGTCTTCCTCGAAGGAGATGCCTTTCGAGCCGAAAAGCCTGTCAACGCTCAATACCCCCAGGACATCGTTTTTAAACTTTATGGGAACACAGAGAAAAGCGATGTTCTCTTTTTTGATTGTGTTCCTCGCCCCGGTCCTGTTGAGGAAAAGGGGTTCCTCCCCGATGTTGGGTATAACAATGGGAGAGCCGTGCTTTGCCACCTGCCCGATGATCCCTTCCCCGAGCTTGTACCTGCCCCTTTTGATCTCTTCTTCGGACATGCCGTGCGCAGCGACAATGGACACCTCGCTGTTGGCCCTGAGCGCCACGGTCCCCCTGTTCATATCGAGATATTCAGAAAGCATCCGCATGACCCCCCTCAGGTTGAGCCTGAGGTTCAGGGACGAGCCGAGGAGCTTGCTTATCTCGTAGAGGGCGGTAATCTCGGTTGCTTTATCGTAGTGGCCGCTCATGACATTTCAGTTTAATGGAGATGCAACAAAAATGTAAAGAACGGTACTTTATGGTAAGATTTACCTATAAAACCAGGCGCAAAACGGGCAGGTGTATTGTTATGGCGCCCGGGGTCTGGAAATGGGAGTTCCGGATGGTAGAGGCCTATGTATAAAGGCGTCCTGGCTGCGGTCAATGAGCATGTCAATTCGGAATCTTCTGCGAGGTATGCCCTTGCCCTTGCAAAGGCATGCAATGCAAAAATCATCATCTGTTTTATCGCCGGAAAGGACATGCCGCAGTCCTGCTGCAGCAGGGCCGAAGATGCAGTGGCGCGGTTGTTCAACGAAGCGAAGGCCGCCGGCATTCCAGCAGAAAGTCTCATCAAAACCGGAGATCCCGTGGAAGAGATCGCAGGCATTGCCAGGCGCGAGGGGATCAATATCGTCTTCGCATCCACCAGGAGAGAGGATGTGGAGAGGAGGTTCTATGCGGGAACCCTTGCGCGGCGGCTCTCCCTGGACCTTCCCTGTTCCGTGGCGCTCGTGAGGTCTGTCCACATGGGAAGGCTCCATCCCGGCAGGATTCTGGTCCCCCTCAAGGCGAGGATTGCGCATGTGAAGGAGAGGGCCTATTTCGCCGGAAAGCTGGCTGAGGGCTTTCATTCGAGAGTCGTTGTCTTCCATGCTCCGAAACCCATAACAGGATTCTTTCACGGGGAGATCCACCTCAAGCCTGTTGAATGGGAGGAGAGGGTGCCCGCCGATGTTTCGGCATTTATGGGACAACTCAGGAAATACAAAGTCGCCTTTGAAAGCAAGCTCTCGCCCGGGGCCGCGTCAAAGGGAATAACCCTGGAGGCTGCGGCAAAAAGGCATGACCTCATCATTATGGGGGCCAGCGAAAGGAGCATGCCGGCTTCTTTTCTCAAAGGGAACCCTGTTGAAGATGTGCTGAGAGCGACCCCCTGCAATCTCATCATCCTGAAAGCACGACATGGCAATTAACCGCCTGACAAGGGAACAGGTTTTCCGCAATCTTGCTTCATCGGAGAGCGGACTTGCAGAGGACGAGGCGCAAAAGCGTTTTTTTGAATTCGGCCCGAACGAGATTGCGGAAGTCAGGAAGACATCGCTGCTTATAAGATTTCCGGGACAGTTCACCCATTTCCTTGCCGTACTCCTCTGGCTCGGCGCCGGGCTGGCTTTTTTGTCGGAGTGCCTCCATCCCGGAGAGGGCATGACATCCCTCGGCTTTGCTATCGTGGGTGTCATTATCATCAATGCGGTATTTGCTTTTATCCAGGAGTACAGGGCGGAAAGGTCGCTTGAGAAACTAAAGCTTCTCCTCCCCTTCTCTGTGAGGGTAATCAGGGATGGAAAGGAAAAAGAGATGCCGGTCAGGGATCTCGTGCCCGGAGACCTGATAATCCTTTCGGAAGGAGACAAGGTCCCTGCCGATGCACGGCTGGTCTCATCTGCATTCCTGACGGTCAATAATGCCCCTCTTACCGGAGAGTCCGAAGCCGTACTTCTCAGGCATGATCCCGATGATGAAGAACTGACCAGCAGCAGGAACATAGCCTTTGCCGGCGCAACGGTCACGAGCGGTTCCGGCAGGGCTGTTGTTTTTGCAACGGGAATGAGGACGGAATTCGGGCGTATAGCGCACCTGACCGGCGCCGTAAGTGCAGGGCTGACCCCTCTTCAGAAAGAGATTGTGAAGACAACCAGGCTTATTGCTTTCCTCGCAGCCATGGTCGGCATTGTCTTTTTTGTGATCGGATATTTTATCGGCAGGTCTTTCTGGGAAAACTTCATCTTTGCAATAGGTGTTATCGTAGCCCTTGTCCCGGAGGGGATGCTTCCGACGGTAACTCTTTCCCTTGCAATGGGCAGCCAGAGAATGGCCGGGAGAAAGGCTTTGATAAAAGCGCTTAATTCAGTTGAGACCCTTGGGTCGGTGACTGTCATATGCACGGACAAGACCGGCACGCTTACCCAGAACAAGATGGAAGTAAAGCAACTCTGGTCTGATGGAAAGACAGGTGGGCCGGAGGGGCTCAGGTATTCGGATAAGCTCATCGAGACGGCATATCTCTGCAACAATGCAAAACGCATAGATGGGCAGTACAAGGGAGATCCTACAGATATAGCCCTGCTCAAAGCTGCCGGCGAGGTCGTCGTTGTCCCCGTGCAGGAGCGGATCTATGAAATCCCTTTCGACCCGGAGCGCAAGAGAATGACTACGGTAAATAAGGCTGAAAAGGGCAGTGTTGTTTTTTCCAAAGGGGCTCCGGAGAGCATTCTCCCCTTATGTCGCCGGATACTCGTCAATGGAACGGGCATCCCTATGGACGAGGAGCACAAAGAGGCGGCAATGGATGCATATAATGCGCTGACAGGCAGGGGCCTCAGGGTCCTTGCCTTTGCGTATAAAGATCGGAAAGAGGGGGCCGCAGCGGACATTGTCCCCGGCGAAATTGAAAAAGACATGACCCTTGCCGGACTTATCGGCCTGGAAGACCCCCCGAGACCGGAAGTGTATGGGGCTGTAAGGAAGTGCCGGGGCGCAGGTATAAAAATAATCATGATCACCGGTGACGGCAGCAGAACCGCTGCCGCTGTTGCGTTGGAGATAGGCCTCGTTCATGGCGGTCCCGATATCCTTCAGGGGCATGAGCTTGAAATGATGAGTGATAATGTGCTCAGGGAAAGGCTTTCAGAGAGCGATCTTGTTTTTGCGAGGATGACCCCGAAACATAAGTTGAGAATAGTGTCTCTGCTCAAAGAAATGGGTGAGTGTGTTGCAGTGACCGGGGATGGCGTAAACGATGCCCCGGCCTTAAAAAAGGCGGATATCGGTATTGCAATGGGCATTTCAGGAACAGATGTTGCGAAAGAGGCAGCGGAAATGATACTTCTCGACGACAACTTTGCCACTATAGTAAACGCTGTAGAGGAGGGGAGGGCAATATATGAGAATATACGGAAGTTCATCAATTATTTTTTTACTTCCAATGTGGCTGAACTGATCCCTTACATGGTTTACGTCCTTTTCAGGGTCCCCTTGCCCCTGACCATTATGCAGGTGCTTGCTGTCGACCTGGGGACGGATATGCTGCCGGGCCTTGCCCTCGGAGCAGAAAGGCCTGCCGGAGATCTTATGGTCCGGCCGCCGCGGGGTCCGAAGGAGAGACTCCTGAATTTTAAAAACCTAAGCCTTGTTTTCCTCCTCCTTGGCCCTATAGAAGCAGCGGCAGGACTCTTCGGATTTTTCCTTGTGATGGAAAGCGGGGGATGGCACCGGGGAGAACTGCTGTCCGCAGGGAACGCCCTCTACAGGCAGGCAACGACTGCATGTCTTACCGGGATAGTGCTTGCGCAGGTTGCAAATGTTTTTGTGTGCCGGTCCTTCAGAGAGCCTTTATCCGGCATCGGGTTCCTTTCGAACAAATTGATACTTGCAGGCATTGCATTTGAACTTGTCCTGCAGTTCTTTATCGTATACCATCCATGGGGGAACGCTATTTTCTCGACACATCCGATACCTGCCGTGATATGGCTTTGGCTGTTGCCGTTCGCCCTCTTGCTCTTTGCAGCAGGGGAAGTGAGAAAGCTGATCGCGAAAAGGCTACGAACCGATCAGGTTGTATCTGTTTAAGATAAAATACGAGATCAGGACAAAAAGGAAGAGGCCGATGAGCAGGGAGTAGAAAAAACTGATCCTGGGCGTGAGGAACACGACGGAGAGGACATAAAACACCCACGGGAAGAGCATTATGATCAGCCCTCTGGCATAGGACAGCATGGCGTCCTGGCCGGTATTGAAGTAGATGATCAAAAACGTGCTCAGAGACGCTATGGGAAGGGTGCCGATAAAAGCTGCCAGAAATCCCTTGGAGTTATTTGCGAGATAAGCGACAGTGCTTGTAATGGTTCCGCCCAGCAGAAAATACAGAAAATACCTTGCTTCTTGCATACAGTTAAACCGTAATAATTATAACGCATTTGACCTGGTTAAGGCAAAACGATAACTGAAATCATTTCAGGCTGAAATCCCGATAGCGGGCCACGGGGGTAAGCGGGATGGAAAGCAGCGCGTGCTTTACTGCTGAATCTCGGGCATCTCTTCCTCTATCTCTGCAAGGACAATCCCCAGCACTGTCTGGGCTGTCATGTCTTCCGCATATTCCGAATGGGATTTCCTTATTTTCCATATCACTTCCCCGGAATTGATGTCAACGAGCTTTACAGACATGACAGCAGAGCAGTCTTCTTTTGTTGTCCTTTCCGGCGACATGCCTGTCCATGTCCATGCCTTTTGGGATTCGCAGTCGTACTTTTCGACGTTTCCGAAGACGAGGCCGGTAATGCCTATGCCCGCCAGCGCTGTTCTGATGGGATCCGATACTCCGGACTGGATAAGGGCGTCCTCATCTGCCAGTTTTTTCAGCTTGCCCCTGTCGAGGACATTGAACCCCCTGTTTGCGAACCTGACGGAAATCTTTTCGGTCATCTTATAGCTCACGACAGGATCGGGGCTGTCGAATTTTATCACCGCAATGTTCTTGTAGTTCCGGATGTTCTCCGGCTGCTTCACCTGGCGCTGTCCGCCGGAGCATCCGATAAGAGCAAAACAAATGAGAAGAAGGGCGCATTTTTTCATGACATTATTTTTATCATACCAGGGGCAAAAGATGCAAATCGTGCGGGCAGCTCGCCCGCTGCCTGATTGTGTTTCGGGATGCCTGAAATGTGAGGGGAACCAAGCGGCGGGGCTGCTCTTCCGGCATCGGATGGATGCGCACTTCAATGCGGTTGTTCGGGAAATAAAAATGGACGGTAAGGGATTCGAACCCTCGGCCCCCACGTTGCGAACGTGATGCTCTCCCAGCTGAGCTAACCGCCCTGATGCATGTATAACGCTGAACGTACAGCGTTATAACGTAAAACTATAGTAAAACATTTTCGTTTATAACGCAATAACGGCTCAGCGCTTTTTCCTCAGACGCGCAAACCTGGTGAATCTGCCGTCCCGCACGACCTCTTTTGTGAAACCGATGCTTTCGAACATCCCGATTGCCTTTTGCATGCCGGCCTCTTTGACTTCGATTGCCGGTTCGTAGATGGAGAGAATGCCTCCGGGCTTAATCGCCATGCCGATCTTTCCTGCAGCGCCGGACTGGTTGCTTATCTCGTGGAAGCTGTAATACATCAGGACCACATCGGCAAACCCGCTCCTGATATCATATGCCGCGATGTCGGCAAGGATAATGTCCACCTTATCTCCGAACGGCTTCATCCTCTTCCTGAGCTTCCTGACCATTCCGGCCTGGAGCTCAAGGGCATACACTTTCTTCGCCCTTTGCGCAATAGCTTCGGTCAGAAAACCATTGCCTGCGCCGACTTCAAGGACCGTTGAGGTCCCGGTTATCCCTGACTCCTCCAGCACCCGGTCCCTGTTTGTCAGGACCTTCCTTATCGGATTGTAAAGAATAAACGACAAATATGACGGGCATAGTCTCATACGTATCTTTTTCCCTCTGAAAATTATTTATTGCATCTTACATGAGAGGCTACCTTAGTATACCAGCAACCAGCGCCGGAAGAAACCCTGTGCCTGCGGGCATTACCGCTGCCCCGGCAATTTTCCGGACAAAACCAATTGTTTTTCAACGCGCAAATCATTATAATATCCAGACTTATAAGGTGCTTGATGGATTTATACGTTTGTGATTTGAAATTGGGCGAAAAGCCCCTGATAGCGGGCATCCTCACTGACAGCGATATCCCTGCCGTCAATGTCGACTACCTGAATGCTGCGGACATGATTGAATTGAGGGTCGATATGTTTGACGATACCTCGTTTTCGCATATCGAAAGCGTTTTCTATGCAACCAGGGAACGATTCAGGAAGCCGATAATCGCAACCGTAAGGGACATCAGCGAGGGCGGGATAAAAGACCTCAAGGACCGGCTAAGCTTTTACAAGGTCGCCGCCCCCTATGCCGACATCGTTGATGTAGAGCTGAACGCGAAAGACCTTTTCCCCGCGGTCCGGGACCTGTGCCGGGAGCAGAAAAAGCTGCTGATCGGCTCGTACCATAATTTTGAAAGTACTCCCAACGGGGATTTTATCGACGAGATCGTGATTAAGGGGAAAGAGGCCGGCGCTGATATCGTCAAGATAGCCACTATGGCCAACAGCAAGGATGACCTGGTACGGCTTATGCTGCTCAACCTGAGGCACAAGGACAAGGGCCTGATCACCATATCCATGGGTGGCGAGGGCCTGCCGTCGAGGGTAATCAACCCGCTCTTCGGTTCGCTGATAACATACGGGTATATTAATCACCCCTCTGCTCCGGGCCAGATTTCCGTATCAGAACTGCTGTATATATTCAGGAGATTGAAGATCCGCAGGCAATAGGGGGGGATGGCGGTCTAGCGCTTGTCAACGGACTTCAGGTCCAGTTTCTTCTCATTTCCCACAATGACGAGCTTATAATCCGCAGGGGTCAGGTATTTCGCTGCCACTCTCATGATGTCCTCTTTTGTGACCTTGTTTATATACTCGGGATATTTTTCAATATAATCATCGCCTAAATTGTAAAACTGCCGGGCAGCAAGGAAGTCCGCGATCCTCCTGCTGGTCTCAAGTCTCCTCGGGAAGCTGCCGGTAAGGTATGCTTTTGCATCACTCAGTTCCTGGTCGGTCACCGGCTCTCTTTGTATCAGGCGCATCTCTTTTACGATCTCGTTTATTACGGCGCCTGACGATTCGTTTTTCGTCTGAACCTCGACCTCGAACTGTCCCGGCTCCTTGTTCCCTATGAACGCACTGTTTATGGAGTAGGTCAGGCCCATTTCATCCCGTACTGTTTTCATCAGCCTCGATGCAAAGCCACCCCCTCCCAAAATGTAGTTCATCACCTGTGCTGCATAGTAATCAGGGTTGCTTCGTGAGATCCCGAGGCCCCCTAGGATGATGGTTGCCTGGGTGATGTCCTTGTTTACCAAAACCGTCTTTCCCCCGGCAGGGGTTGCCGTACCTGATGCTGTGCTTTCCGATGTCCCGCCTGCGACCGGTGCGTGCTGCCTTTTCGACCAGCCTGACAGGTATTTCTGCAGTAAGGAGTCCAGTTCCCGGGGGGTGAGGTCGCCGACAACGGAGAGGATGGCGTTATCAGGCAGGTAATTGCTGCGGTAGAAGCGCACAATATCATCCCTTGTTATTTTATCGATGCTTTCAATGCTCCCCTCGACAAGCCTGCCGTAGGGATGACTGCCGAAGACCTCCTTTATGAATGTCTTTTCCGCGACAAAGGCCGGGTCTTCTTCCTTTTGGCGTAAGACGCCCTTCAGCAATTCTTTTTTCCTTGCAAGCTCCTCCTGCTTGAATGAGGGGTTCAGGAGCACATCCGAGAAAAGATCAAATCCCTTTTCAATGTCCTTTTTCAGCACGGAAAGGGAGAGGGAACTGAAATCGCTGTTAGCCGAGGCATCGAGGGATGCCCCCAGGAATTCTACTTCCGAACTTATATCGGAAGAACTCCTTCGGGCTGTGCCTTCATCGAGCAGTTTTGATGTCAGATAGGCCACTCCTGCCTTGTCCGCAGGCTCGTTCAGGGGCGAGGCCTTTATCAGAAGGGTTATCCTGACCACAGGTAGGTTGTGCCTTTCGACCTGGAGAACGGTGAGTCTGCCGGGAGCAATTTCTCTCCTGACCTCAAGGGCATGGGCCTGGGAGATAAAAAATAATATGAAGGCGGCGATGAGTACCGGGTAACGCGCAACCAGTTTAAGCCCCCGCTGCTTACTTCCCACTTTTCACTCCTGCTTTGATCGGCACTAATATGCCCACTGTTTTATTGTCGTCATTCAGGTATTTAAGCGCTGCTGCCTGCACGTCTTCGGGCTTTACCTTTCGTATCCCTTCCAGGTAGGTGTCCATGAGCCTCCAGCCGCCCATCATTTCGAACATCCCGGTATAGAGCGCCCTGGAGTAATTTGAGTCCTGGGCAAAGATAAAGGAGGCTTCTATCTGGTTCTTTGCCTTCTGCACTTCCCTTTCAGAGGGCAGATCCTTTTTTATCCTGTCGACTTCATCGTACAGCGCTTTTTCCACAGTTTCTATGTTCTTGCCCGGAGCTGCGGTGGCGCCGAGCGTGAAAAGGAAAGGGTCTTTGTAAAGATTATTGTACTCGGCAGAGGCATTGAGTGCGAGCCTTTTTTCGTAAACAAGGCCCTTGTAAAGCCGTGAACTCCTCCCGTCAGAGAGAATTGCAGACAGCACATCAAGGGCAAAGTTGTCGTTATGGGGGAAATTCGGAACATGGTAGGCAATAAGGACGTAGGGCAGTTCCGCTTCTTTTCTCAGGTAGATCCTTCTCTCCCCCTGTTGCGCCGGTTCCGCTGTTATCGTGCTTTTGCCTCTCTTCACGGGCGCTATCGCGCCGAATTCCTTCTGCACCTTTTCGAGTACGGCTCCAGGGTTTACGTCTCCGGCTATGACGATATACGCATTGTCCGGAGAATAGTGCTCCCGGTAGTATTTGCGAAGATCATCCCTCCCTATGGCCGCGATGTCGGACATCCAGCCTATAACTGGCCAGTGGTAGGAATGCGCCTTGAAAGCAGTGGAAACCACATCCTCATAAAGCGCGCTCTGGGGGTCATCCTCGTATCTCATGCGCCGTTCTTCCCTGACCACTTTTTTTTCGGATTCAAATTCCTTCGGGGCGAGCAGCAGATTGTTCATCCTGTCTGCCTCAAGCTCTATGGATAATCCTATCCTGTCGGATGCGAGAGACTGGAAATAGGTCGTGTAGTCTTTTGTTGTGAAGGCATTGTCGGTGCCGCCGTTTCTCTGGATGATATTGGAGAACTGCTTGGACCCGTATTTAGGAGTTCCCTTGAACATCATGTGCTCAAGCAGATGGCTCATGCCCGTGCTGCCCGAGGACTCGTTCATTGAGCCGACCCGGTACCATATCTGGAACGTAGCCAGGGGAGCTTTGTGGTCTTCTACAACAATTACCTTCAGCCCGTTTTTCAGGGTGAATTCCTTTGTGGATGAGGTCAGGGACAGGGCATAAGAAACTGACGGAACAAGCAGAGAAACAGCTATGAAGATGTAAAACATACGACGCATGGTTATATGATATCAGAAGTATCGCGCCTTGAGCAAATGCGCCGGGATGTTGCGCCACTCCCCGGAAGAAAGGATGCCCTCTTGCGGAGGACTCTGAAGAAAAGCGGGCAGTATGGGTTACCGGTAACTACCGGCAATCAGACCCCTCAGAAACCATCATATCCGATTGTTACTTTGCCGTCATCAACAATCACAGGCACTCTCCTGACGCCTTCCGAATGGCCCAGCATTTGTTCCAGTTTCGCGCTGTCTGCCTTGACATCGAAATATTCTGCAGCACTTCCGTAGGCCGACCTGGCCTTTTCAGTGAAGGGTCATCCGGCTTTGCCGAAAATGATGACTTTTCCCGCCATAAGCTCCTCCTGAGGAACGGATAAATTTTAAATCCTAAACACTAAATTCTAAACAATATCAAAATTCCAAGTCCAAATGATTAAAAGTGTTTTGAATTTGTTTGGGATTTAGAGTTTAGAATATAAAATTTGTCGTTGATTATTGCTCCTCTTCTTTCCAGACTTCAATGGCGACCTCGGGGCACATCTGCGCGCAGACGGCACAGCCGGTGCATTTCTCCGGGTGCTTGAAGTGCGCGGGAAAATACCCCATGCTGTTGAAATTTTCCTCTGCGGAAATCGAGTTGGTGGGGCATGAGGCTATGCAGTATCTGCAGCCTTTGCACAGCTCCTTGTCAATAGCTATGCTGCCCTTGATCTTTACCTTTTTTGTTGTCGTTGCTTTCATGTGCCGGATGAATTTTTCAGCTTATATCACGGAAAAAACCGGGACCGGGCTCAGTAGATTGACCGTATTCTCCCTGTCCTCTTGTCTATTATCACTTTATCAATGAGGTTGTTGTTTCTGTCACGCACATCGGCTTCGAAATAGAGGTCTTTTCCCCTGACTTCGCCTATTCTGACATCTCTTTTTGCAAAATATTCCCTGAAGGCATCCAGTGCCTCTTTCACTGTTGTAACAGCCTTTTTTTCTCCATACGCCCCGTTTTTCGAGCCCCCGTAAGGAGATTCACCGGCTCCGCAGACAATGGGCACGGATGCGTGCTTCTGTATGTTCACGAGCCCCGGAGCAACCGTGAATATGCAAGCGATGACCAGTGTAAGAATAGCCGTATTGCAACGTGTGGAAGTCTGCCCCCTCATTGATGCCCTGCCTGCCTTTCCTGGGTAGTTCCTCGGGCTGAGTGCCTTGTTCCTAATGGACATTATAGAAGTTATGGCCCCGTAGGTCAATAATTCTCTTTAAAATGGACAACTTTTGCCGGCCCGATGCCTGCGAATGCCCCGATGCCCGGGGTGAAAAAAAGGCGACCCCGAAGGTGTCGCCTTTTTTGCCTCTTTTCCCCCTATTTCTTATGACATTTTGAGCAATTGGCTGCATCGCTTGTGCTGAATGCCTTTGTGCCGTTGTGGCAGGCCCCGCAGTTCTTGCCTGCTTTCATGTCGGCCATCTTGAATTCCCCGGGAGTTTTCCTCATAGGGAATACCTTTGTGTGGCAGTCACTGCATTTCAGGCCTTTGTCGGCGTGAATTTTCCCGTCAAATACGACTTTCCCCATTCCTCCGCCCGGGAATTCCACGGTCCTTCCAGGGGGAACTGCCAGGGCAGCCCCTGCAAATGCGATTGCAATCAAAACAACCATTACTGAAGTGATGATTTTCATATGCTTTTCTCCTTTCTTTATTGTTGCTTTTAAGATTTTTTCCGACTTCACTTCTTTCACCTCCTCCCCTTTTTCGATAATGCCTGATGGTCCCCCATACAGGGAGCCCTGTTGATCATATGCTCTTGTTTTGTCAGGTACAGCATAGCAAAACATTGTGAAAGGACCGCGAAAGGATTGTGAAGAATTGTGAAGAGTGGAAGGTGGGAATCCTTGCTGGAAATTCCGGCTTTGCTTTAGAGTTCAGCGCCGGGGATTTGGCATTTAACTCTCCAGGGGAAAAGATACGGTAAAGGTTGCCCCCTTGCCGTATTCGCTGCGGGCTTCTATCGTGCCGCCGTGGGCCTCTGCAAGCTCTTTTACAATGGTGAGTCCAAGCCCAAGTCCTCCTCCCGCAGTTTTGTAGAATCGCTCGAAGATAAAGGGCAGGTCTTTTTTCTTTATGCCGGTCCCGGCATCGGCAACCTCCAGTACTACGTAAGGGTCTTTGCGTTCGGCCCTGATCCTGATATGTCCGCCGTCCTGCGAGGCTTTCAGCGCATTGCTCAGGAGGTTGATCACGATCTGGCTCAGCCTGTCGGGGTCTGCATTGATCTCCAGCCCGCTGCCGCACAGGAGTTCAAGGGAGATCCCCTTTCCCTGGGCGGGCCTTTTGAATCTTTCGGTTATGTTCTTTAAAAAGGGACCGAGTTCAAACGCCTGCTTCCTGAGCGTAAGGCTGCTGGCCTCTGCCTGGGAGAGTTCTTCCAGCCCCTCGATGATGCTCCTCAGTCTCCCGATCTCATCGTACAGGGACTGAAGGTGTTCCCTGTCTGCAGGGATGAGCCCGTCGATCATGCCTTCGATTTCCCCCCTGACGGCGCTGAGGGGTGTGCGGAGCTCATGGGCTATATTAGAGGTCATTTTCTTCCTGAGCGACTCCTGCGTTTCCAGGGTCTGCGCCATGCGGTTAAAGGCCTCAGACAGTTTGCTGATTTCATCACGGCCCGACAGGGTAACCCTGCTGCTGAGATTCCCCTCCTCAATAGACATGGCTGCCAGGGTGAGTCCTTCGATGGGGTTGGTCAGCTTTCTCGAAAATATGACGCTCAGGAGAATCGCCAGCCCCCCCAATGCCAGCAGCGAGGTCAGGAGCAGGCGGTTTGAGCGGGTTATGAAGACCGCTTCCTTTTTCGGATGCAGGAACCTGATCTCAACCCTGCCGATTTGTTTGCCGCCGATAAAAAGATCATAGGGCAGGAATCTGCTGCCGGCTTCCTGCTGCCGCTGGCGGGAGATTGCAGCTATCCTCTTTTGCACCAGGGGGGAGAGCGAGTTGATCGCCGCATCCGTATCTGTAATGAGCCGGCCGTCCGCATCGTAGAGCCTCATCTCGAACCCGAGCATGAGGGCCCATACAACATCCTCGATGGTGCGCTGTGCCTCCCACCCCGCGTACCTCTCGTATGAGCTTTCGAGGGCCGCTGTCACCCAGTAGACCCGGTCTTCCCTCTCCCCTTCGATGTATTCCCTGAAATCCTTTACCATCAGCTCACGCAGCAGGAGCGCTGCCGACAAGGCTATCATGGAGACGGCGACAAGGAGGAGAAAAAACTTCATCCACAGGCTCTTAAACATCTTTTTCTCCCGAAAACCTGTAACCGACCCCGTAAATGGTAAGAATGAGCGCGGGGTTCTTCGGGTCGGATTCGATCTTGTACCTGATATTCTTGACGTGGGCGTCGATGCTCCGCTCATAGCCCTCGAATTGATAACCGAGCGCCCTTTCCACGAGTTCTTCACGGGTGAACACTTTGCCCGGAGAGGAGGCGAGGGTATAGAGCACCTTGAACTCTGTGGGCGTGAGGTTCAGAAGCACGCCTTTTCTGCGCACTTCATAGCTGCGGCCGTTTATTATAAGCAGGCCCTTATTGAAACTTATGGGTTCGGTGGAATCCAGGTCTCCCTTCTGCATCCTTTTCAGCACGGCCCTGACCCGGTACACCAGCTCACGGGGGCTGAAGGGTTTGACGATGTAGTCGTCCGCCCCGAGCGCAAATCCTGCTATCCTCTCCTCTTCCGAAGATTTGGAGGTGAGCATGATGATGGGGAAATCCCCGATCTCTTTCAGTTCCTGGCAGACCTCCTCGCCCGTGGTATCCGGCAGTTTCAGGTCGAGGATGGCGAGGAGCGGGGACTGTTCTGCGGCTGAATTGACGGCGTCTTTGCCTTTTTCGACATGGAGGACACGGTATCCGGCCTCTTCGAGGTACACTTTTACTACCCGAGCGATTTTCTTGTCATCTTCTATCAGAAGGACCGGTTGGAGCATAATGCACCTGTGCAATAAAACATTCCTCATTATACCGCATTGCCCGGGGAAAATGCCCGGGGCGAAAGGCAGAATATCTTGGCGCATGCCCGGTTTTAAGGCAGCAGGATGACGCGGTTTTAATTAAGCCGCCGAAGATGAGAGCGGATGTATAATAATCGTTGACAAGGACCGAATTCGCCTGTATACTTTTTCAAGTCGTTCTGCTGAAGTAGCCTGCATAGAGCTGCCGAATTTCAATAAAAAGAGGAATAATTATGGGAACAATACGAAAATCACAACTGGTTTCTATTCTGATAAATAAAAAAAACGAATTGCTGGACATATCAAAAAAGGAGATGAGCAACTTCATAAACGGGACCACCAGGGAGTCCTGCGGCAGCGGTTCCGAGGACGGCGATGTGTCGGTCTCTCTGCATGCAGAGGATGTGAGCATCGGGGCCGGCAAGATACGACATGCTATGCTGGTGCAGATTGACAATGCCTTGCTGAAGCTTGCAGAGGGTGAATACGGCATATGCGATGAATGCGGAGAGGAGATAGACGTAAGGAGATTGAATGCACTGCCCTTTGCCCTGTTGTGCAGGGATTGCCAGGAGGAAAGGGAGACCCTGGAGCAGACGGACAGAAGCAGGAACTCTTTTTGACCGGATATGGTAAGCATGTGCGGGTGCATCTTTGCCCGCATGCGGAAAGGGGGACGCGACTTTATTCCTTATCGCTGCCCAGGAGTTCCTTCGCATGCTTCAGGGAGCCGTCGGTGATCCTCCCGCTGAGCATCCGTGCGAGTTCTTCTTCCCTCTTGTGATCCGAAAGCTGCTCGATGGTTACCTTCACCCTGTTCCCGGTCACCACTTTTTCGACCTTCATGTGGTGGTCCGCAAGGGCGGCTATCTGGGGGAGATGGGTAATGCAGAGCACCTGGTAGCTGCCGGAAATGTCCTTCAGCCGTTTCCCCACATGCTGCGCGGTAACCCCGCCGATTCCTGCGTCTACCTCGTCAAAGATAAGTGTCCTGGATGGAGAGTTCAGTGACGAGTTTTTGGAGTCTTTAGTCTTTAACTTGTTACTTGTTGCTGATGACTTGTTACTGTCTTCAGCGTTACTTGTTACTTGTAACTCGTTACTGTCGTTAGAGTTGCTGATCTCAATGCATTTCAATGCCAGCATTATGCGTGACAGTTCGCCGCCTGATGCGACTTTGACCAGAGGTTTGGGGGCTTCCCCGGGATTCGCGGAGAAGAGGAACTCCGCATCATCGATCCCGCTTGCGGTGACCGTTTCTTTGCGCCTGATATCGACCTTGAACTCTGCTTTCTGGAAGCCGAGTTCCTTGAGTTCTACCGCGATAAGGGTACCCATTTTTTTTGCAGCGGCCCGCCTCTTCCCGGAGAGGTCTTCAGCCAGTGACATCAATTCGTCCTCTTTGGCCCTGAGGTCCGCGTCGTATGCCCCGAGTTGTTCGTCTGTTGTTTCGAGGTCCGCCAATTCGGCTTCAGCCTGGTCCCGGTATTCGAGTATGCCTGCAACACTTTCGCCGTATTTTTTTTCGAGTTTTTTTATCAACTCAAGGCGCTCGTCGAGTTCCCCGAGTTTTTGGGGATCAATGTCATATTTGTCCTTGAGTTTCCTGAGCAGTATGGCTGAATCCTCGAGCAGCGGCGCTGCTGATTCGAGCATTGCCAGAAGCTCCCCGGCCTCATGGTCTATCTGTGCCATGTCCCGTATCCGCGAGACAACGGCGGAAAGGCGCTCCAGAATCGAGCCCTCTGCTTCGTACAGCAGCATGTAGGCTGTTTCGGAGGATTCCTTCAACCTGCTGAGGTTGAGCAATATCGCCCGTTCCCCTTCAATGGATTCTTTTTCCCCCTGCTTCAACCGGGCCGAATCTATTTCATTGAGCTGGAATTTCAGAAAGTCTATTCTCTGCCCCCTCTCACGGGCCTTCTCGCGCAGGGAGGAAATCCTGCTCTGCAGGGCAGCCACCTCATGGAAAAGCGACGAGTAACGGGCAACGAGTGACGAATCAGTAATCCCCCCCTGCCCCCCTTTACTAAAGGGGGGTGAGGGGGGATTCAACTCGTTACTTGTCACTTGTAACTTGTTACTGTCTTTGTTCAGTCCGCCGTAGGTATCGAGAAACGACAGGTGACTCTCTTTTTTCAGAAGGCCCTGATGTTCATGCTGTCCGTGAATATCAATAAGGCTCCTGCCGACGCCGGCAAGGGTCTGGATACCGGCGGATACGTCGTTGATGTAGGCCCTTCCTTTTCCCAGGCTGCTGATGTTCCTCCGCAGGATGGTCCCTTCGGTGCTTTCTATGGAGAGTTCCCTGAGCAGCGGGTGGTCCGTATCATCGAAATATGCCTCTATGTGCGCTTCCTTTTCGCCTGTCTTGATCATGTCAGGAGAGGCCTTTTCACCGAGGAGCATTCCGATTGCGTCGACAATAATGGATTTGCCTGCGCCTGTTTCTCCAGTCAGTATGTTCAGGCCAGGCTCAAAAGGTATTGAGAGGGTATCAACAATGGTAAAATTCCTGATTCTTAATTCCGTCAACATCGCGTTGCAGGGTTACAGGCGTACAGCGTTTTACATTTTGCGCTATAACGCGACAAACGCTAGGACGCCATAACGTGCTTGAACTCCTCCTCTTTTACAGGGCCGAGCACAGTCAGGCTCATTTTGCCTTCATTGATAAGCCGGAAGGCCAGGTCCTTGACATGCCCGATGCTTACCGACTCGATTTCCTTTATTATTTCCTTCGAGGAAAGGTACTTCCGGTAGTATATCTCCTGGTTCGCGATGTTCTGCATCCGGTTGCTCGTTGACTCCAGGCCGAGCATGATGTTCCCTTTCAACTGGTCCTTTGCGCGCTTCAGTTCCACGTCGGTAAGCGTGGCGTAGAGTTCCCTCATCTCTTTAATGATGAGTTCCGTGACGGCCACCGCTTTTTTCCTTCCCGTGCCCGCGTATACCGCCCATAAGCCCGTGTCTGCAGAGAGCGAGGCAAAGGAGTAGATGGAGTATGCGTACCCTTTCTTTTCCCGTATTTCCTGGAAGAGTCGCGAGCTTACGCTGGAGCCGAGAATGGTATTGAGAATACCTATTAAATACCTGTCGCTGCTCCCGTAAGGCACTCCCTCGACCCCCAGGCAGATATGCGTTTCGGAAAGGTCCCGGGTATATACGGCCACCTTGCTCCTGAATTCGGGCGGGGTGATCAGCTTGGGCTCAGAGCCGCGCCGGAGGTCACCCAGGTAGTCGTTCAGGAGCTTCAGGACACGGTCAGGATCGAAATTGCCTGCACAGGCTATGACCGTATCGGCTGTGCCGTAATATTTCCCGACATGGGTGGTGAGATCGTCCCGGGTTATCGTCTTGATTGTCTCGCGCCTGCCGAGTACGGGCTGCCCCAGTCCTGTGTCCCCCCATATGGTTTTGTTGAAGAGGTCATGCACGTAATCATCCGGGGTGTCTTCGACGAGCTTTATCTCTTCCTTGATGACGCCCCTCTCTTTCTCTATCTCCTCTTCTGCGAGGGTTGAGTTCAGGAAGATGTCGGTGAGCAGTTCGGTGCCTTTGTCGATATATTCGTCGAGCACTTTCACATAGAAGGCGGTGTTTTCCCTTGAGGTAAAGGCATTCAGGTCTCCTCCCAGCGAGTCGATCTCAACGGCGATGTCCGTGGCTGTGCGTTTCTTTGTGCCTTTGAAGAACATATGCTCGAGAAAATGGGAAACGCCGTTTTTGTCGTGAGTTTCATGGCGGGAGCCGACCTTGACCCATATGCCCAGCAGCACGGAGCGGAAGTTTTTCAACTGCTCCATGACTACAGGGATGCCGTTATCAAGATGTTTCTTTGTAAACATAATAAGTGTTGGGAGACAATTTACTATGGGGAAAAAGTAAAAGGAAACTGAATATGAACTGCCGGGCGCCGCCTGCTCTTTGAGATGCGGCGCCCGGGGATGCTCAGTGTGCTATGTTTCCTTCTGCTTTTCCTGGCGCATTGCTTCTTTTTTGCTGAGCCTGACTCTTCCCTGCCCGTCTATCTCGATGACTTTTACGACCACCTCGTCGCCGACATTGAGCTCATCAGTGACTTTTGCGAT
>JAJZPZ010000061.1 GCA_021847795.1 Nitrospirota bacterium | reverse complement strand
CAAAAGTGAGCTGTACGAACGCATATAGAACTGAAACCTTCCAATGCGGAAGTCTTAGTTCATTGCTTAGATATTGGTATAAATGGCTTCGATGTGCTTTCATCAGATTTTCTCCCCTCAGCCATCTGGAAAAAATAGTGATCAGAGCATCCGCATAAAAAAGGCAGAGGAACATTATGAGGCAGAGAAACACATTGATATTTGTTGATAGTTTTACTACAAAAGCGGCAAAAATAAATCCAAGGGAAACACTTCCCACGTCCCCCATAAATACATTAGCTTTGGGAAAATTAAAAGGCAAAAAACCCACGCAAGCAGCGGACAAGGCAATACTCATTATTACAATATCGGAATTACCTATAACAAAATGCGAAAACAACGCCATCATTCCAAATCCAACGACACCAGTCAGGCCTGCTATGCCATTTATCCCATCCATGAAATTATAAAAGTTTGCAGTACCCGTAATGAAAATTATACTTCCTCCAAAAAGCAGCCTTGCTCTGGCTGAATCAGGCGTGCCCTGGAGCAAGATAACGGTAACTGCTGAAATGATTAGCTGCAGCAGTAGCCTTTTTTTTGAAGAAATAGAGAAACAATCATCCAAAAGGCCAATAAGGCCTGCCATCCCTATTGTCAGTATGAGAATTCTTTCTTGTGTAAAGAGTACCCCTATAATAAGGAATGATAGAAATATCCCGATACCGCCTGCCCGTGGCGTAGGGTGCACGTGTGAACTTCTCTCATTGGGTTTATCTATTAAAGACATTCTTGAACCAAGCCGCGAGACGAGTACAGAGGAAGTTGCACTTACCAGGACCGGTAATAACATTACCCACACAGTACCGGATTCCTCATTCATCTGGCTTGGTACCATCTTACTGTTTCATAAATGCCCTCTTCCAATGTGAAGGGAGGCTTCCATCCAAGAATATTCCGTATTTTATCGTTTGTAATACGCAATGATCCGGTAATGCGCTTAACCTCTGCTCCTCTGCCGATCAAACTCCCCATAATCCCTAATAGCAAAGGAGGCAGCGGCACAAGTCTTAGATCTTTTCTCATTGCCGAGGCAATCATCCTCATTACATCGGGAGTGGACGCTCCTTTGTCATCACTTACAAAAAATGTTTCCGCAGGAGCATTAGGATGAGTAATACAGGTGGTAATTGCATCAATTAGGTTGCCCACATAAACAAAACTACGACAATTGTCGATAAGCCCAAAAGGCAGATAAACATTTTGAGTGACTATATCGATCAGCTTCAGAAAATTAGCCCTGACACCCGGTCCATAAACCAAGGGGGGACGTAATACTACTGTTTCTATGCCGGTCTCTTCCGCAACGTGAAACAGTGCTTGCTCAGCCTTACATTTTGAAATTGCATATGGGCCCGTAGGGTTCGGAGTATCGGACTCAGCAAAAATGCCGCGCCCGGTTTCTTCACCATTCACTTTTACCGTGCTCAGATATATAAATCTGTGAACACCTGCCTTTGCAGCTGATCTAGCCAACTGCTCGCTTCCTCTGGTATTAACTTCGATAAATTCCTCCAATTTCCTTCTATCCTTTGCAGATGCAGTATGAACCTTTGCAGCAAGATGGACAACAGTATCAATTCCCTCAAGCACTCCCTGCCAGTCTGTGTGCGCTCCAACATTCCCAACTGCAAAAAAATCCACATTGGGAACCCGAAAGCTCTTATCGTACAGGCGAGTTGTTCCTCTTACGGAGAATCCCCTTGCCAGCAAAGTATTGCAGAGGGGCCTGCCGATAAAACCGTTAGCACCTGTAACTAATATTTTCATTTTCCTCTTGAATTCCACAGAGCCATTTATACACTCATTCTCAAGCTCAAGAAGTCTTTAGCCATTGCATCCATGATTGCAAACCTTGAAAACTTTGCAATGAACTCCTTCCGCGCCTTAAGATCTACTGCACCGTTAAACTGGTCGTATTTCCGGCAGAAGTCGTCAAAGTCACAAGACCTGAAAATTACACTATCGGGAAGGTAGTCTGCCAGAAATTCTTTTGCGTATCCCTCAACACCGGCAATAATCGGCCTGTAGGTAGCTGCATATTCAAATATCTTTGACGGTAAAACCTTTCTAAAGGCGTCATGATTATTAAGATGCAAAAAAAGAACATCGCTCTGGTTGTATAGTTCACCTAACTCTTTCCTGTTTACAGGATTCATCAATTTGACATTCTTTAACTGTGATGTGCATTCTTCAAGTGCGCTTCGCCTGCCCCCATCCCCGACAATCCTAAATTCAATGTTCTTGTATCTTTCGGCTATTTTAGGCACAATCTTTTCTAAACCCTGTCCTTCACCTATGTTTCCGGTGTAGGTGAAAATTACCCTGTCGGATTGTATCACCCGAGGAGAATTAAAATCACCTCGCAGGAATTCATCATCTATGCCATTAGGAAAGAAAGAGTAGTCTCTCCTGTATTTCTCCTGAAAATAGGATGCAAATCCACTGGAAACCAGGTTGATCTTTTGCGCTCTGCTCACAGCAAGCTTTTCAACGATATTGAATAAAGGAATAACAACCTTAAGCCGTGAGTTTTTGAGAATTGATTTCATTGTATCAACAAAGATATCCCTAATGTCCAGATAGAGAGGAATGTTTTGTTGTTTTGAGATTATCGCCCCAAGCAATGCGCTAAAAAGCCTGCTGGATGTGGCGAATACGATATCGTATTTCCGGCTTCCGGTATACTTAAGCGCCCCTATGAAATAAGCCCTAAAAGCCCTTGCCTGATCAAAAAAAGCGCTTTTATGGGAAGGAGTCCTGATGCGCCGTATGGTAACATTATCACGTGCCTGCAACTCACTGCTCTCAACTTTATATGTGCTGTATCTATTCGGCAGGGTTGTGACAACCTCGACTGTGTCACCAGCCTTCAGATGCCTCTCTAATGCCTTTACAAAAGCGGTTGTCCTGAATGACCCGGCGCACAGATCCGGCTCATAATAGAAGGATATAATCAGGATTCTCATCCCACAAGCAGACGATCTACTATTCTTTTTGCTGTTCTGCCATCCCAAAGATCCGGAATCCTGCTTGCCTTTTGCAAGCCCCTTTTGAAATCATCATATGCCCTGAGTATTTTTCCCCCGGTTGTCCCAATTAACAAATTTGTCCCTTCCTCAACAGTTATCGGCCGCTCAGTATTATCTCTTATCGTAAAGCAGGCTACTCCCAGCGCCGTAGTCTCTTCCTGTATGCCGCCGCTATCGGTAAGCACCAGTGCAGCATCTTTCCATAACGAAAGGAATGCCAGATATGGCAGGGGCGGCAAAACCGATATATTTGTATTTTCCAGCAAGTTATTAAGATGAAACTTTTCCATATTTCCTTTTGTCCTGGGATGCACGGGAAAATAGAGGGGGATATCTCTGGAGATTTCTACCATAGCACGCAGTATGTCCTCCAACTTAAATTTATTGTCTACATTAGAGGGTCTGTGTAATGTCAGCACGGCATACGGGGGGTCAGCAATTTTCTCAACGCTCAGGGTCTCCAGCTTCTTAAGGCAGTAATAGAGTGTATCGATCATTATATTGCCTGTAAATATAATTTGTTCTTCCCTCTTTCCCTCTCGTCTCAGATTCGCAATGCCGCTCTTTTCGGTCACAAACAGGTAATCTGAAATAGAATCGGTTGCTATTCTGTTTATCTCTTCCGCCATTGCCATATCGCCGCTTCTCAGTCCTGCCTCTATGTGAGCAACTTTAATGTTTAGCTTTTTAGCAGTAAGCGAGCAAGCTAGGGTTGAGTTCACATCACCAACAACAATCACAACATCAGGCCGCTCTTCAAGGCAGATTTTCTCAAACTCAATCATAATCCTTGCAGTTTGTTCAGCATGGCTTCCCGGACCTACATTGAGGAAATAGTCCGGCTTAGGAAGATCGAACTCATCAAAAAAGGCCTCTGACATTTCATAATCGTAATGCTGTCCTGTATGTATGAGTTTCCATGCAACCCCGTTGTCATCTCTCCTAAGTTCATGAATAAGCGGTGCAATCTTGATAAAATTAGGCCTTGCGCCTGCGGCGATCAGAAATTTTCTCATATCGGCATTCCTCGCAATCACATTCTCGTTCTTTTATTGCCTTCTATTTTCTGAGGGAACCCTTTATACGTGCATTTATAAGACTTAGAGCCATTTGAAATCTTCGCCTTAGGCCTTGATATTTAAAAACCCACTCTTTGTAAAAACTCAGATTGAGAAAAAAAAGCTTCCCGAACCTCCTTTGAAACTTTCGCCTCGCAAAAAATGAATGGATGTAATAGAACGATTCCAGTATCTCGTCTTCCGTGAGGAACTCAGTTCTCATAACAGGGCGGTAATCGGATAAATATGTAGGAGATGTAACATACCGGGCCCAATCCTCTGAGTTTATCAGTCCTTTCTGCTTTGCTATACGGTAAAGTTCAGTCCCAGGGAACGGGCAGGCAATCGAAACCATCACGTCGTCGCCGATTTCTCTGAGAAGTTTGACCGTCGCCTTAGCAGACTCTCTTGTCTCACCTAAATTGCCCACCATAGTAAAAGTCCCTGTTGAGAGCCCGACTTCCCGTGCAGCAACGTGAGCCTCTCGAATCTGCTGATCTGTTATATTCTTCCTCATGAGTTTTCTTACATTCAAGTCACCGGATTCCACGCCGAAGTCAACACGGACACATCCGGCATCCTTTATAGCTTGAAGCATTTCTCTATCTACCGTATTGACACGGGCATTTGCCATCCACCTGAAGGGGATACCACTTTGCCTGATCAGATTGCAGAATTCCAAAACCCGGCCTTTCTGCACAGTAAAAAGGTCATCTACAAAATCAAAGCTGACCATCCCATAATTCTTATGCAAGTACACAATCTCGTCAAAAATATTCTTTGCACTACGAGCTCTGAACTTTCTTGCAAAGATTGTATGAGAATCACAAAAAGTGCAAAAATTAGGACACCCTCGGCTTGAAAGCAAAGCAAACACAGGGGCCTCATTATTACCGGTGAGATGAAATACGTTGTATCTACTCATATCAAAGTGTCCCCATGCAGGAAAGGGAAGGCTATCGAGATCCTTCATAAACTCACGCTCGGGGGTTATCTTGATTTCTTCTCCCTTTCTGAAACAAATACCTTTAACTCCTCCTATATCACCCCCCGTTGAAAAGACCTCGGCAAGCTCCTTTAAGGTTTCCTCTCCCTCTCCCTTGATAATAATATCCAGAGTGGGAACTTCACATAAAGTCCTTTGAGGAACTGAGGAAGGATGCGGACCACCAGCCACCAGGGGGGTACCGGGCAAAACACCTTTAATGAATGCCGAGAGCCGCCGGGCATCAGCAAATTGATTTGTCATAAAGGACAGCCCAACCAGCAGCCACTTCCTAGAAAGGAGCAGCCGTTTAAAATCATCATCGGAGACGGGATGAACATTAAAGTCATGGACATGAGGTTTAAATCCGGACTGCTGTACATAAGCTGCAAGGTATGCAAGTCCAAGTGGAGGGCTTTTGCGTGGATAAGTATAGCTAGGATATATTAATAAAATATCTTTATTGCTCATCAAAACC
Source organism: Nitrospirota bacterium (assembly GCA_021847795.1). Classification (GTDB taxonomy): domain Bacteria; phylum Nitrospirota; class Thermodesulfovibrionia; order Thermodesulfovibrionales; family Dissulfurispiraceae; genus JAMCVZ01. The sequence goes on along the minus strand of JAJZPZ010000061.1, from coordinate 12,473 downwards.
ACCTTACTTTGAAATAGATTTTCCATGCTTGCGAGAGTGCCTTAAACAATGGATTCTTCAACTGCCTGCTCCACCTGTCGGCATAATATCCAAAGATCGCATCACCTGAGAGCATATGCATTGCTTTCATCTGAACAATATGGAGATTCTGATAATAAACGCTGCTGGGCATGGCAGGCTGCATGGGACCCTTGGAGGACACCAGATCATAGCTCGTCCAGAAGCCGAGATCATAATAACACAGATTCGCACGCAGCGTCTTCACGCAGGAACGCCAGAGTTCCCAGGCAGACTTGTCATCAAAGAAAACGGCATAATCACGAATGCCCCACAATGCCCAGATAAAACCGTTGAGGACATGGTTGGGGGGAGTAACAATATATTCTTCCAGCCACGTATAACCGTTGTAGTCATCCAGCACCCCTCCCGGATGTTCCCTTGCAAGATATCTGAAAGAGTGAAATGCCTTCTGTGCAGCCTGTAAATATCGTTCGTCCCCACTGAGCACATGCGCGCGAAGGCAAACAGATATTCCTTGCCCTTGTGCAAGAGCCGATCGCCAGGGCGACGTAAGATTGTTCCGCATCTCGAAAGGGAATTCGTATTCCCAGAGCAGAATATCGTCCTGGACCAGACGACCATGGCTTATAAAATACTGTGCCTGCAAGAGAAATTCCTTCGAGAAATCTTCTCCTCTGATTATCTTGTCATAATAGCCTAATGCTAGTTGCGCAATGGCATTGGGATTGTACTGCAGCCCCAGATCGCCTTTGTAATCAAGCATTATCACCCCATCATGATCGACAGTCGTAATCAGGCCTATTTTATCCTCATAGTTTTGGGGATAGTTGTGGAGCGATTTCAAATCATCATCGGAAAGCTCGTTCACTTCCAGCGGAGTATGCCAGAATCTCAGGTTCGAACTCTTATAATGTAAAAGGTATGAAGAAAAAATCCTCTTCAGGTAGGCCCATTTCGCTCTCATTCGCAAACTCTCAGGGCCTTTCTCCGTCGATAAACATCCGGGCCCATTCCTCTATCATATATACCGCCAGCAGCAAGTAATGCACATCATCACGGTTCTGCTCAACCTTTTTGAAAAGATCATCTACAGCTTCCGGTGAAAACCAGCCACGGCGCAGCAACGACTCCCTGCTGAGAACTGACCGTATCTGCTCACGCAGAGGACCAAGCATCCATTCGCGAATTGGCGCTACAAACCCGGTCTTGGGACGATAGATCACCTCTCTGGGCAGATACGGCTCCATAGCGCGCTTGAAGATATATTTTCCAGTTGCCCCTTTCTGTTTAAGCCCGGCGGGGATAGCACGGGCTAGTTTTACCAAGTCGATATCGATAAGGGGGACGCGTATCTCGATACCATATGCCATACCCATCTTGTCGGTGTAATTCAGATTGTGGTCTGTCAGAAAATAGCGGGTATCCAGAAACAACATCTTGTCCAGGGGAGTAGTGCCGCCGAAAGTCTTGAGGGCACCGCGCATTATTTCCAGAGGGTCATGTTCACCCAGGCGCAGCCGGACATCCTCCCGGAAAAGGCCGAGCGCATACTCGTACGGTGCCCAGTTAAAATACCGGACCAACCGCTCGTCCCCTGGGCGGTCGGCATATCTGAATATTCTTTTGAATCGGCGGCCGAAGGTGCCAGCAGAGGGGACTGACTCACCAAGGTGCCGCAATGCAGCACGAAAAGGGAGAGGCAACCAGCCCCACCATTTTTCCGCATCCAGGGCAACATGTCTCCTGTACCCGGAAAAGATATCATCCCCCCCGGCTCCGGAGAGCAATACATAATCCCCATTCGCGCGGGCGGCTTCTGAGATGAGCAGAACGTTCAGCGGCGCCAGATCCGCCTGGGGTTCGTCAAGGTGCCAGATCATTTCGCGCACCTGCTTCAAAACAGAACTTTCCAGGGCTATTTCCACGCACTCTACTCCTAGACTCCGTGCCACTTTCCTGGCGTAGTGGATATCATTCGCCATACCCTCCCAGTCCCTACCGCCTGCGTAATTTATAGTATAACAGCGGGATATGCTCCGCCCATCTCTTTCGGCCATAGCAACCACCGCGCTCGAATCAAGTCCCCCCGAAAGGAAAGCCCCGACAGGGACGTCACTGACAAGCTGAGACTGCACGGAACGATGCAACTGCTCCCGCAAAAGCCCCTCTATGGTGGCCGCGCCTTTCCCGGACAAGTCCTCTCCGGGTTTCACGTCAACCGTATGGATGACAGCAGGGGCCGCGCCGGGCCGGATACACAGGGTCTGGCCCGGCGGTAATTTGCGCACATGGGAGAACAACGTCCGTGGTCCGGGGGTCCATAAATAAAGAATGGTCTCGAACATCGCCGCTTCTTCCACTTCCTTCGGAAAATCTTTCCAGCACAGGAAGCTCTTTATCTCGGAGGAAAAAAGGAAAACGCCTCCTTGCGCGGCGTAGTAGAGGGGCTTCACGCCAAGAGGATCCCTGGAAACAAACAGCTCACGGGCAGAGGCGTCCCAAATGGCAAAGGCCCATATCCCGTTCAGTTCATCCGTGCACGAAGGCCCTTTTTCCCGGAACAGGCTCAAGAGCACCTCGGTATCAGTACTGGAACGGAATCGGTAGCCCTTCGCCTCCAGGGAGTGCCGCAGTTCCCGGTAGTTATAAATCTCGCCGTTATACGTAATGCAGAAACGGCCGCTCTCATCCCACATCGGCTGTTTTCCCCTCTCGCTCAGGTCGAGGATCGACAGGCGATTATGACCGAGTGCGAGGGGAAGCTCGGTGGAGATCCAGTGCTCAGATGCATCCGGTCCCCTGTGGCGCATAATGTTCAGCATCTTTTCTATTAATCCATCCTCGCTTACTCCGAGGAAACCCGCTATGCCGCACATATTTGTCCTACTCTTCTATTCATGGTTCAAATTTTAATGCATGTGTATTAAAGATATCATAAATTCCTATGAGGTTTAAACTGTGAAGAGGGATATTGTATTTAAAAACACGTTTCCCTTACGGGGAAGGGCATTGATTGTAAGCAGAATTGTTGTAATTCTCATAAAATGATAGAGTGCGTCTAAGTCCATCGCTAAATGAGACAGTGACTTCAAATCCTAAAATACGTTTCGCTCTGGAAATATCCAGAATACTCGCAGGAATATCGTTTTTGCGAGCCTCGGAATAGATAACAGGGAGTTCTCTTCCTATAATTGTGCTCATCTCCTTGATGACATCGTTGAGGTATATTCCCCTGCCGCTTCCTATATTGAACGTCACCTCATCTGAATCTGTTGCAGCAAGGAGATGGCAGGCATTGATGACATCATCAATATAGATGAAATCACGGATCGCTGTCCCCTCACCTCTTATCATGATAGGGCTACGGTAAAGCACTTTGCCGATTGCAATTGCTATAATTCCCTGTCTCCCGAAGATTTTTTGTCCAATACCGTAAGGATTAGATAATCTCATGATTTTGCAGTCCAATCCATATTCAAATTTATAGAGATGCAGATATTTATCGACAGTTAATTTATGTATCCCAATAGAGGTGATAGTATCGGTCACAGCGATCTCCGGAATGGGTAATCTCCTTTGCAACCCATATACAGCTGATGAAGAAATAAAAATTATCCGTTTAACATTCTCCTGAACACATATTCTGAGCAGATTAATTGTTTGTATTACATTATTGAATATTTCCTCATTCTCATCAATCGTATCGCCAGGCACTGTGCTGGAGATCAAATGGAATACTATATCGGCCCCTCTGACTGCATGCACTATGTCCTCACCGTTCATAAATGAGCCTTGTACCCATTCTTTTATTGGTTCGAATTCAGCAGGACGAGGGTTACGATCAAGCACACGTACGTTATCCCCTCGTGCAATACAAGAAGCAAGCAGATTCTTACCGATAAAACCGGCGCCTAAAACAGCTATATTTAATGCCATAGGCGTTCTTTGCCCTCTCTTTCTATATACAGCAGTCTCCGATAACTTTCAAAGCTCTTCGCCAATGCATACTCGTTTTCGGCTCTTATCCGTGCGCGCTTCCCTAATTCAGTCCGGAGTTCCGGGGCATAAATCAATCGGCGCAGAGCCTCGGCCAACTCTTCAGGTGACTCCTTTTCGACTAAGATACCACAATCCCCCTCATCAAGGATATCAGGAATTCCTCCGACAACTGTCCCCACACAGGGAAGCCCTGAAGAAATAGCCTCCAAGAGCGCAAAGGGGAACCCTTCGAAATGGGACGGAAAAGCAAAGATGTCAGCAGATTGATACTCTCGCAGGATAAGATCCCTCGACGTAATCGGATCTATAATTTTGACTTTCGAGCAGATTCCAAACTCATTAATTCTTCCCATTATTCTGTTCCGATCGTCAGGGAGAATCGGTCCTATCAATCTGAGCTGAAATTGAACTGCCATTCCGTCAAGGATACGGGCTGCATTGACAAGATCTTCTATTCCCTTTTCTTTAAGCAGCCATCCTATATAGACCACCCTTACCGGATCATTCTCTCTTTTCTTCACTGGTGGAACAAAAAAATCCGTGTCTATACCGGCTGACACAACTCTTATGTTCGCCTTGGGGAAAATATCGCGATAATACATCTGCCATCGCTCCGATTGAGCCGCCAGTATTTCCACATGTCGCATGAAATACGCGGAAAGCCGTCTGGAAGCGGGAGAGAGAGTCGAGTAAAATCTCGGGAAATTGCCATCTACCATTTCAAGCACCACATGTGCACCTCCCAGTCGACATAGGAAGATCCAGAAGCATTTCTCCCAAAAAGACCAGTATGCTGAGGAAAAGATCAGGACCCTTCCTCCCCTTAGATCGAAACTTTTCATCAGTATCTTCCCCGCCAGCACAATAGGCCGGAGGACCCTTCCAGCCAATGATTCAGGCTTTGAGGAGTTGATGAAAGAGATATCTTTTGCAGGGGCAAACTCTTGCCGTAATGTCCCCATAATCGTAGCAATACCGCCAACAGCCGGAGGCAGAGGCCCTATAATAAGAACTCTGCTCATGTCAATCCCTCAGTATACAGGCTTTCAGGAACTCGAAGGGTTTGATCATCACCGCTGAACTCTGCGGATTCCATTTTCAGGAGTCGATAATAGGCAAGAGTTATAATGGTAAACCCGTAGGCGCATACAAAACCGTAGTCGCTGAAAATGGATGCCGTAGTGAAAACTCCGTAAAGCATAATGAGACCGATCTTCTGCCCTCTGTCCAACCCACCAAAACAATAGAGCCTGCTGATTTTGTCAAATAGACTAATGAGTAAAGCCGACATGATTATCAGTCCCGGGAATCCAGATTGCGCCATGGACCTCAGGATCAATCCTGCTGCCCCTGTAATATCCTGCCGCACTCCGAGCGGATCTTCTATGACTGCGTGAAAGGTATCCATGATAAATCCAAACCGCACGGTAGCTGATCGTATTTTATCGAGAAAGTTCGCTATACCGGCGAGATACCTGATAATATGCAAAATAAAATCAAGGTTAAAAACCTCAAGCCACAATATAAGAAAACCCATCAGGAAAAAGGGGAGAAATTTATGCAACAAGCGACTCTTCACTCTGAATGCAATAAATACAATGATGCTAAATACAACAGACATAAATACCGTTCCCGCCATACTGATCAGTGAAAAAACTAGGATAATCCATCCACAGAGACGGATACGCCCCCTGTAAGTAAATGCCAAGGCGCCGGGTAATGTAAAATAGGCCACTATCAGAGATGGTTCGGAGGTAAAACTACGCAGGCGTGTTACATGCTGGCCGAACAACGTATACTCTTCTCCTGTTGCAAGTCCTAGGAGGGAGAGTGGATGCTGTATCATAACCGTATCAGATCCGGAATAACCGTCATAGAATAACAGTACATGAGTAATGAGGGAGGGATCTGAGTACAATATAAAAAATTGAAGAATCCCGAGCAGTGCAAATATTCCCGATATTATAATAATGCATCGGAGCACCTTCTCTGCAAAATCCTCTCGGAGGGAAATAATCGAACCTGTCAGCAGAGTAGCGACAAGCAAATCAGCTATGGCAAGGAGATTCCCGCGCAGCAAGATCTCCCCCGCCAGAAAAATAAGAGGTAAGAGGAAAAGGGGGCTTTTCCAAGCCCGGCCGGAATTTACTATTGAAAAAGCGCCCATTCCAACAAGTGGGATGAGAAGCGCCACTTCAATGGGGCGCTTAATACCGAGAATATCCAAAAAGCCGAATCTCCCCATGGAATAAACAAGGATAGCGACAAGCAAGGCAATAAAGCCAGTAAGCAATTGATATGCAATAACTCTATCCTTATTCACCACAGATTCTTTCCGAACCATACATTCGGCGCAGTTATTAGAGGGATTCTGCAAATGCACTCATCCTGGAATACGTATCCAGCGTTTTATTATGGATGCAATTATCCTTGGAAAGCTGCTTAATATGTATACTGCACTCACTGCAGCTGGAACTTTTTTAATCGCTAGTCCGAGGTCGCCAAGCCGGCGCATCGTCTCTCTCTCAGGCAGACGCGATCTTGAATAGCACAATCGTGCAATGTTAATCCGCCGAGTATGCTCATCCATAAGATGTCGGTACTTAAAATAGATCTTTCTCAATCCTGCATAGCGAGACCTGTTGTTACGGGTAATCCGCGGCCCAAAATGGGAATCATAATGGACCAGCACTTTATTACAGGAAACGATCTTTCCCTCAAGTCGCAACTGAATCCACAAATCCCAGTCTTGCGCACTCGGTAACTGCTCATCAAAACCACCTATACGCTTTAAACTCTCACCGGCGCACATGCACGTTGATGCTCCGCCCATTATGTTTGCCTGGAGCAATATATCAAGTGACACATCTGCAGGAGGATGGACACTATGCTTACATCCAAAAGGCATGAACACACGATACGAGCACGTACATGCCATCGTACCGGGATTATTATTCAATACGTCAATCTGAGTTTCCAGCTTTTCAGGCAACCAGATATCATCGTCATCGAGAAAGGATACCCATCTGCCGCTGCTAGCAGCAATCCCCGCATTTCGTGCGGCAGCTCCACCTGATGCACTGCTATGACGTATTATTCTAATCCGACTATCCTGTCTTGCAAGTCTGACAAGCAATTTCTGTGTAGAGTCGCTCGAAGCATCATCAATAATAATTATCTCAAATTTCTGAAACGTCTGCCCCAGAACAGAGAGTACTGCCCGCTCAAGGAGAGTTGCTCGATTTCGAGTCGGGATAATAACACTGACAAGATCGTGCATCATTCAGATATTCTTCAGGCGCTCATGCCAGATGATAAAGCAGTAGAGGAGGAATATATCATTCGCCAGAGCCCCGCTAATCTCCTTGCGAGATTTCCTGTAATATCGGTCAATATTGAGGTCTTCAACACAGGGAATTTGACGTGCATGGGAAACGACCTCAAGCATCGCGTTCAGGTTCTGGTTCACCCAGAATGTCACTGGCCCGCCAAAGCCGCTTTTCTTGCGCATTACATACTCCTCACCAAGATAGGAAGCTGCAATGGTGCGCAGTAATATTTTTGTCCGTCCATTCCTCACATGATAAGCTGCGGGGATGCGAAAGGATTCCCTCATAACTTCACCGTCAAGGAAGGGAACTCTTCCCTCCAGTGTCCAGGCCATTGTCATCTGATCAAGAAGAGGTAGCAGTTCATCTGTTAGGTACACGTTCAGATCAAAAAGCATTTTAGCATGTAAAAGAGGGATGTCCTTTTTACGAGGTGTGCACGTCTCCTCCGCGAGCCTTTTAATAAAAGAGCTATAATCGTGCTCCCCCCTTAAAAACCTTTCGGCAAGAGATGCACTTCCTGCTGTACTGCACATCAAGTCTATTCCCAGGTACCGGAGGCGCGCGGACAACGTTGTATATTTGGAAGGCAGCAGGTCTCCGATGAGTCCGCGAACTCCGTAAGGAATTTTTTCAAATAGATATCGTTGCCAATTACGAGCAATATACCGATCGTATCCTCCAAAAACCTCATCACCACCGGTACCATTCATAAGCACCTTGACCCCCTCATGAGCGGCCATTTCACAAAGCATAAAGGTCGGAACAATAGCAGAGTCTGCAATCGGCTCATTCAACGCATGCAATGCCCGGTTAAGATTCGGTACAATTTCTGAGGCAGTAAGCTTGAGCTCATGATGGATTGTATTATATTTCTTAGCTACCTGCCGTGCATATGGCAGTTCATCACCAGTATGTCCTTCATAACCTACACTGAAAGTATGGAGCTTCACTCCTTCATTAGCAGCAAGCGCCACGACAAGGCCGCTGTCAACTCCTCCCGAAAGGAATGCCCCAACCGGCACATCACTGCGCAGTTGCCTGGCAACAGCCCCTGAAAGTGCATGGGTTACCTGCAAACGATATTCGGATTTACCTCCAGGCCTGTTGAATTGCTCTATCTTCCAGAAGCGTCTCATAGCAGTAGCCCCATCTGATTTTACCGTCAACGTATAACCAGGCGCCAATTTTTTTATTCCCTTGAAAATGCTCCAGGTACCCGGCACATACATGCAAAAGAAGTACGCTGCTATCGCATCCCTATCGAGAGTTTTTTCAACCATGTGTGCAAGGGCACTGGATTCGGAGGCAAAGGAGAAGAAGTTTGGCGTATGCACATAATAAAAGGGCTTGATACCTGCGTGATCTCGTCCGCAAAACAGCTTTTGATGCTCTTCATCCCACAATGCGAATGAAAACATTCCGTTGAGGTAGTCAACACAAGACTCTCCCCATTGGCTGTAGGCGGCAAGAATCACCTCGGTATCAGATGAGGTGCGGAACTCATATCCAAGCTTTTTCAGATCATTTCGCAGCTCAATATAGTTATACACTTCACCATTATATGTTATCCATAATTTACCTTCTGCATAAGACATGGGCTGCGCTGCTGCGTCGCTTAAGTCAATAATGGATAACCGCCTGTGCATAAGCCCTACTTCAGCTCGCCTGGAGAGCATCCGCTCTCCCCAGCCTTTTGCTGATCCTTGAACCATGCCCACACTATCACGTCCCCGATGCTGCAGATTATCAAGCATGCGTGACAAGGTTCCTGCCTGGATTGGCGCGCCATCAAACCTCAATATACCGCCTATGCCGCACATATTTCTACCCTGAAGCTGGTTTTGATTTCAAAAGGCAAAACGGCATTCCATTTGAGAACAAGCGTGTTGATAGGTATGCACCTGCCATACTCCTCCGAATACCAGCCTCCTGTATCCGTCCCCTTGAACCATTCAATTCCATAGGGAGCATCTGCATTGTTTACTCCAGCAACATGAATTCTAAGATTATTATCTCTCACTGTCAGGCTTCCCTCGCTTACGGGTTCAAAGCCGGGGGCAAAATGCCAGAAAAAACAAATCTCAGCAGTACCATTCCCATCGAAACTGTCCTTCACATGAAGAGCCCGGTCAAAAAGCACAATCTCACGGCTGTGTTTTTTTACTTTTCCTCCCCGCGCAAATCCGTCATGAGACATGGTCAATGAATGCTCATCTGGCATAGTGATATTTAAAAAAGCCTTCCCGTAGGGCGTTGGAACCCAGTTGCTGCTCACCATGTTTTCGCATACCGGAGCAATGCCGTCGACAACAGGTACATTATGCCCCATTGCACTCCGCTGGAAGGCGGATACATCATCTTTCGTATACCGATATCTACCGCTGTCACAAAGTATCTGTCTTCCTCCATACAGCCAGACAAAGCCGGTTATATCACAGTGCCCGTGAGTGGGAAAACCCGAGGGATATTCTCCTTGTGGAAAGTTTGCGATTATTGTGCTTTTACGGCTATCCAGCCTGTGCCAGTCATCCATGCTTTTCCTGCCGGGTCTATCCTCTTTCTTGTTGAGCGGCCACCGTTCGGGATGGAGCAGTGCAAGAAGCCTGGCGCTGTCATAAGGCGTAGTATCAGGGGAAATATCCCCGATGCAGGAGAGCAGGTAACCCTTTGTATCGCAAATCAGCGAGGCAGCACGGCTCATTCGCAGCGTTATTTCCTCCAGGGAACTAATACTGTCCTGATAATCACCGTTCACTGATCGCGCAAAGAACAGCGAATCCAGCAGCCACTTCAATATTACAAGCTGATAATGACTTGAGCGCTCCCGGAGAAATCCATCCGGTTGAATTAAACGCGGTAACATACTGCGAAAAATCGCCAAACCTGTTTCAAACAGCTGATAGGAATTGAGGACCGACCCGACCATCACTAAAGCCCTTGCGTTATTTAAAAAATGGTTGTTGGTCTTGGTCTCTCCATAATATTCAAGCCTATTGAAAATCCACACTGCCGAATCGACGAGAAAAGATACGATCTCTTTCGGGATATTCTCCATACGATCTTCGGGGCGCACAGTGCTGAGCCAGGTAAGCAGGTTGGCAATCCGCTCACATGAGGAATAAGTCTCCCATGCAGGATCACTTTTGTCCGCCTTGGAAGCCAGCCACCGCGAGAGGAAGTCTTTTGTATCTTTGCCGTCATGTCTTGCGTCGAACTTAAGCAGCCGACCCCATCGGTGTACAGCAAAATAAGCTTCAATATCATGCAGCGCGCCTGATTCTACAGGAATATCCCGTGGAACATCATCAGCTCCGGTCAAAGATATCTCCCAGAAAGGGATTCTCTTCATAAGGACCGCCGGGTCCCAGGTCGCAGACAGGTTAAGGCATTTATGCGGTAACCAAGGCGGACGCTTCTTGTCGACGAGATGAGCATCCTGCACTTTTTGCAACAAGACCGGGCGGTAACGATTCGCAACGACCGCTGCCAGACTGGGCGAATGGCGAATTAAAAATGCAGGGCTCTTAATCAGATTGGATAAAAACAACTTCCGCTCGCGTGCAATTGATTCGGTCATGGAGGAAAGCAGCCTGCTCTATTTTTTCGATGCAACTATGTTCCAGGCAAATCCGATATGCCTGCCCAGAGCCAATTCAAGTTTAGTTTCCGCATAAAAGGGCGCTCCATAAGCGATGGTTCCGCTTTTCCATGATTTTTGTTTGGTTAACCGCATCAACGGGGTCCGCAAACGGCCTATAACCGGGATCTGATAAAGCAGGAAACCGTTTTTCCTTAAAGACATGATTTTGAATTTCTTCAAAAGCTGTCGTATCTCTCTTTCTGAATAAACCCTTGTAATCGGATTCCTTTTGCTTTGATGCTTGGGCACTCCTTCGGTAATTATGCCTATTCGCTCTGCTTCCCTGAGACTGAAAAACGAGCCATTCAGAATAGTCTTAGGTAAGATGTTGAACCAATACTGAGCTGAATGTCTCGAGTAAAGCATTAGAACAGCCCTTCCCTCTGGCTTAAGGACACGATATACCTCGTCTATGCATTTATTCGTATCTTCTGAATGATGTAGTACGCCATTGGAATATACAATATCAAATGAATCATCCTCGAAAGGAAGGCGTTCCGCATCCGCCTGGACAACAATCGCTGAGCCCTCTTTGACGAGAGCCAGTCTATCGGCTGTCGATACGACCCTCTCCAGTGTTATATCCACAGACGTCACATTTGCGCCGTATTTTCTGAATAAAGAGGAGTGGGAGCCGCCTCCACTGCCGATTTCCAGAATATTTTTCCCTTTTAACGCGCATAGCTCCATCTCTGTAACCGCTAAATGGCGACGATACGTAAACATTTTCTCAAGATCATCGAGATACTCATGCCATCTTTCCGTAGTCAGATTCTTATCAAAGTCTGAATACCACTGTTTACATGTATCTCCCCAGAATTCTTGTATTCTTATTTTTGTATCAGAGATACCGCTTTTAGGTAGCATGCAAATAAATTGGTCTAATAAAATAGGAAAGATAGTTCCACAATTCAAGCAGATAAGTCCATCAGTAGCATTATCGCAAAGCTTTATATCCCCCATTTTGCAATCAGGACATCTAAGAAAATTAATTCTTTCCGATAACGTCTGAAAGTTCATTCTTCCTTCTCCTTTTTTATTTGATAAAAAAGCGAATTGATCAGGGCCTTATACCCGTGATCCACAGCGATCCGCTCAAGGAACGCACGAGTGGAGCCTTCTCAGCAATATACTGCAAGACTTTGACAAATGGGACCAGTCGCCTTGGTACTACAGGATGCATGAAATCACGATGGTGCAGTTCTTCAACTACGTACATTGAATCCTCAAAGAGTTTTCGCAACTCCTTAGGATAGAACGCCATCTCGGTAGGACTAACGCCACGTGCGCGCCGTTTCTCCAGATCATCGGTAAACACAATGTACTTGTTTATTGGATTGAGCAGGTTGGGCTCGGAAAATGCAAATATGGCCCCCGGACGGAGCTTCTCCCTAAGTGCTGGCAGCGCTCGTGGCAGATCAAGGTGGTGGAGCACTGATACGCCACATAGCACATCAAATGCGGCTAGTTCCAGTCCCTTG
>JAJZPZ010000247.1 GCA_021847795.1 Nitrospirota bacterium | reverse complement strand
GCAGGCGGATTTTAATTAAGAGCATCCGACAGAGGTTGAGGTGGCTTGCCTATAATTGTTACTCTCTCGGATTTGATGAATTCTTTACAACAATATTGCCCCGATAAGGCCCGCCCCGACAATCACAAAAGAGGGGTCTGTCTTTGTGAAGGCGATTACGGCAAAGCTGATTACGGCGATTCCAAGGGTAAGGGGGTCTACAAGCGCCGTATTCCCCAGCGAAATGGACACAGCAGCCAACAGTCCTATGACGGCAGGTTTTATTCCTTTGAAACCCGACTGGACAATTATCGATTCCTTGTAATCATAGTAGTATTTTGCGACAATCGTCACAATAATAATGCACGGCAGGTAGGAACTGACCATTGCCGCTATCGCCCCGACAAGTCCGCTGACTTTGTATCCGATAACCGCATTCATGACGGTCAGGGGACCGGGTGTTAGCTGGCCGATGGCTATAGCGTCCAGGAACTCCTGATTGCTCAGCCAGTGGCGCTGCTCCACAAATTCCTTCTGGAGCATGGGAAGCATCACAAAGCCGCCCCCTATGGTGAGGGTGTTGATGACAATGAGTATCCAGCATAAGTTCAGTAAAACCATCACGCCCTCCTTCCGTATACGATGAGGCCGAGTAGCCCTGAAGCCGGTATAAGCCAGATGGGATTCAGCCTGAACAAGGCGAGAGCTAGAAAAGCGGCCAGGGCGAACAGCCCTGACTTGTAATCTTTGATGGTGGTCTTTGCCATCTTGAAAACGATGGAAAGAAGCATCCCTACGACAGCAGCTCCCACACCTTTCATGACCGAAGTCAACAGAACATTGCCTTTGCTTTTTACGTAGAAGATCGCAAGCAGTATGGCCAGCACACTGCCGGTAAACGACTGACCGGCGGTTGTGGCAAGCGCGCCCTTTATCCGTTTCAGCTTGTATCCGATGCAGATACCTGTATTTACGATAGGCGGCCCCGGCGTCATCTGCCCTATTGCGACACTCTCGATAAACTCTTCATGAGTGAGCCATTTGCCTTTGTCCACGAGTTCCCGTTCGAAAAAGGCGAGCATCGAATATACGCCGCCGAAAGAGAGAGAGCCTATCTTAAGGAACTTCCAGAAAATCTCTTTGACTGTTATTCTGGCCTCCGCCATTCAGGACCTCCTTACATTCGGATTTATCTTTTTCCCGCATTGCCCCTCTCGCCATGGACTCCCAATCCCCTTTTACCAATGCACCCCATTGAATCGCCGGGTTAAGAAATAAAGAAATCAATCTATTAATGCCTAACAGGGCTGCGGAAGGATTTTACAGCACTACGTCAAAGTCCATGGTTTTATCACCAAGGATAAACCGTTTCCTGATGACCTTAACCTTGACCGTTTCATTCTGTTTTTTGTAAAAGAGATGGATTCTGACATCGTTTACCGTACTGACCGGGACGTTGTCAAGCGCCAGGATCACGTCACCGGCCTTCAGTCCGGCTTTCTCTGAAACGCTGCCTTCAGTGAACCCGGCAATGCTCACCTTGCCGTGGTCTTCTTTCAGCATGGCCATCAGCTTCGGGGCCGTGGTCCCCTCAATCGGGGCCGGGTACACCAGGTAGCTTGCAATGTCCTTTTCCATGTCCACATCATTAAGGATAGTCGCGTAATCATACCCGTTCCTCCTGAATGTCCTTTTCGGAATGCCGTCACCGTACATGAGATGCCCGCTGCCTGCAAGGACAACCATCTGTCCTTCTTTCTCGTAATCAGGGTTCTTCCTGAAGAAATCATCTATTGACTGGGACATGGTCTCGTCCCAGAGAATCTGAGACTGATAAAAGAAATCGAACTGCCTTTCACGTGAGCCGCCGTGTTTTTCAAAAATCTCCCTGAGCCTTTCCCGGTATTTGTTATTCGAAAAGTCCATCTGCTGCGGGATCTCCTTTTTCTCCTCCTCCGTCAGCGAGTCGATCCCCCCCCTGGAAACCTTCTCCACAATCTCCCGCCGGATATTCAGGGCGATAACCGGTATCTTTTCAGTCCTCGCAAAATCAATGATCGGCTTGTAAAGGTTGTAATCAAAGCTCCACCGGGAAAAATATTCCGATTTCTTCAGAAACTCTTTCTCGTCAATACTGCCTGAGATATACTCATCAAGGACCTTCTGGAAGGGCCGGTCGAACATCTCCATGCCGATAGCCAGTTTTTTGTTCTTCTTATACACACCCTTGATCCCCTCGAGTTCGACATGATGATGCGCGAACTTGTCATGGTATTCACCGATATAAATGATCTTTTTCCCTGCTGCCTTACCGATAACGTCCGGCAGGGTCCTTACGGCAGAGGCATCAACGGCTGCTGCCTGCGCCCTGTGTTCCACCTCTATTCCCCGCTGGGAATCATCGATTCTCTTGTACACATTCCGGCCGTTGTCAAAATAAAGCGCGCTGTATTTGCCGTAGTGGAAGATCTTCCTGAACGCAGCATCGGTTTGTTCCTTTGATTTCCCGTTGATAATCCCGATGACCTTCCGCGGGTTCCAGGGGTTCTCTTTCACCACAAGGCTGAAACCCGCATCGCCCTCGGTTTTCCCGTACAGCCTTGCGGCCAGCGGGTTGTCGTTTCCGAAGATGATGAGAGAGGAATCCTTCACCTCGGAATCCTTTATCTCAGGCGCCTCTTTTTCCACTGCCCCCCTTTCCCGGAAAGCCCCGATAATGTCTTTATAGAGTTCCTTTTGTGTTACCGGCAATGCGAGAAGAAGTTTCTCGTCCCCCAGCAACCGCGCGAGAACAGGCGGGAGCTCATTCGCCGACAGCTTCCGGGCAATGTCGTAATCCTCATCAACGGCAATCCTCTCCGGGATTTCACCGACTGACACTTTTATGCCGCCCTTTTCCTTGTCCAGCCTGTTCACAAACTTCTTCCTGTGTCCTTCCGCGGAAGAGGCCACCAAAGGGATATCCAGGACAAAGGGCTTCCCCTTTTGTGCGACACCGAGGCTGATGGTGAACAGATCCCCGTTCTGCTTAAGCCCAAAGGATTCGAAATAAATCTCGGGAAGGCCGGGCTCGTCCACCCACTGCTTGAAAAACCATCCGAGGTCCTTTTTTGATTCCCTTTCAAAGGCCTTCCGGATATCATCCCAGGAGGCCTGCCGGAAACGGTTCTCAGCGATGAAATTCTTCAGGGACCGTGAGAAAGTGTCCTCTCCCACGGTGTTCTTCAGCATATGGAACACCAGCATGGCTTTGCCGTAGCCGATTGCCTTTGATGCTGGCGGACAGCCT
>JAJZPZ010000060.1:1816-18373 GCA_021847795.1 Nitrospirota bacterium | reverse complement strand
GCTTTCCTTTAATTAGTTGCAAATATAAAAAAACATTCACAAAAAGACCAGCTTATTTAGCAAGCCAGTCTTTGGAAGCTATATTACCGTCAGGCATTTAAGCAGCACAACGCAATCCTTTGCCCCTTGCAGGTAAAGGTGCTTAATTTCCTTATTTGTCAGGCGGTCCTTTTGGTCAAAATATTGTTCTATGGTTTCTCTGTCCTCCCTGCTCATCTGTGCAAGGATTTTTTCTACTTTCCCGCTTAGCTCCCTAACCTCTTGGTATAGATCTGGCTGGTTATTCTTTTCAACATCGCGCAGTTCTATAAGGCTCTTTTCCATTAGCTCTGTAATAACAATCTCCAGTATTTCTTCCTGTGACATTGCCATATTCATCACCTCCAGCAACACACATTACCACACAATCTTTTCAATAGCTATCCAAAAGTTCCTAAAACGCAACAGAAATTTTCAGTCGTTCAGGATGATCCAGCGTTCTCCGTCAAAGTCTTCGAATTTCTCGGTCGTGACGTTCTGCTCGAAATATATTGCCAACATCCTCTTGATATCCTCGCTGCCTGCTCGTTTGGTAGAGAAGCCTTGCTCCCGCAGTGTTTTCTCTATGCGGTTTAAATACGGAAACACCTCGCTTTCCTTTTCGTTGCGCAGCCGGATAATGACAAGAAATTCCCGCGCCGTTGCCATCTGCACCTGTATACGGTCAAGGTGGGTCAGGTCATGCTCAAGGAGCCTCCGCACAGCAGGGTTATTCTCCTGTTCTATGCGGCTTTTTAAGAACCTCTTATTATCGTCAAAGTTTTCCCGGCTGTTTAAGCACAGGAACTCCAGTTCCGCCATCCCTTTGAGGACGGTCATCAGGGCGTAGATCCGCGCTGAGATGCTGGCCTCGGAGAGGACAGAAATGTTGGTGGGCTTGATGATAAAGTACACCAACTCATCGCCGCGGTAAGTCACCAGGCTACGGTCTGTGACGACCTTTGTGTTGATAAGCTGGCGAGTAAACTGCTTTTGCTTTTCCGCCTTTTTTTCTTTTCTGCTCATTGTTTGGTATACCCCCATTCGTAAGTCTGCTGCTTGATTAAGAAGAAGGCACAGGCATATTTTATAAAGTCCAGAATGCTGGTATCGTCAAACCGGATGGTTAAAAAAGCATAGAGGGCTGTGATAACGATGGGCGGCAGAAGCTTAAGCTGCGCTAGCGCAAACACAGAGAGTAGAAGGCCGACGCCGATGATGCCGATGTCGCGCAGCTGCCACAGCCACAATACTGCTTTGGATTTCAGGTTGTCAGGGTAGATGTACATTCCGATTCCTCCTGTTCTTGTTTGGATTTTCTCAAAAAATATGCGATCCCCCGGAGCACATGCTCCACACAGGGAATCGCCACGCTGTTGCCAAGAGCTTTGTACCGTGCACTGTCCGAGGCACCGGGGATGTCCGTCCAGTAATCAGGAAAGCCCTGGAGCCTTTCGCATTCAAGAGGTGTCAGGCGCCGGATCAGCTTCCCAATACGGACAGGATGCACATTATTCAGGGAATATCCTCCGTCCGTTTTGGATTGAAGGGTGCCGCTCAGATCTTTGTTTTCTGTACCGTTTCGGCAGTCCAGACCAGCAACGTCTATTTCACATACAAGGTCTGTAGAGTCCTTGTATTGCCTCGAGCTCTGAGTGCTAACCACATGGTTTGACACATATTCGTCACTCCGCTGCTGGGAGAAAACACAATGCCGGTCCGCAGTGTTTAATGTATAGCTGATGTTGGGCTGAAAGCCCATGCCGTTTCCTCCGTTGTGGTCCTGGCGGTCAATAATATTTCCGGCTATACAATACGTTTCCGCAGGTGACAGTTCGGCACCTTCACCCTCAGAAAGCACAGCAGGCTGGGAAATCAGCGGCACGTTGTTGCCACCAGTACCGTACCGGGCGGACATAGTTGGAGCTACTGCATGAGGTCCTGTATATCTGGAGTCAATACCGTGGTTCTCAAACAGTACCGGCTGGTTGTTCCCGCTTGTGCCCGCTGCCGAGGTGATAGTAGGACACAGGTCTTCACAAATTTCAGCACCTCCCTGCTGGCTTCCCAGCACAAGGGGTGGATGACCTGACATCTGTGCACGCAGAGTGGCTGCCATGTTTTCCGTTACATCCATTCGGTTGCCGCCCTGATCATTGAGACACAGGATGGACGGTGTCATGCTTGAGCCGTTTTCCGTAATCTGTTTGTTTTTTTCTGCGGATACATAACCATGACCGCGTTCTTCTATATAGCATGGATTCCTGCCTGGATTTCCAGTGCTTGCTTGAGAACAGGAGGCAGCTCCTTGCCGCGCTTCCTCGCCCGGCGCAGGATGCCCACACAGGCTGTCTTGCTTAAATAATATTTCGGGTGCGGTTCGGCCTCCAAAATCTGCAACAAGGAAGATACGCTTGCGTCTTTGGGCGAGGCCCCAGTATTGAGCGTCCAATACCCTCCAAGCAAGTGAGAATTGATATCCCAATATGGCCCCAGCAGGGAGCCATACCCCTCCCGGAGGTCGAGGTACAGATACGGTGCTGTCCGCAATTCGGCAGGTTTCTTCAAGCACCGCTCGAAAGTCCTCTCCGTCTGCGCTGGAGAAGGCTCCGGGGACATTCTCCCACACCATGTATCGAGGTCGAACAGCGTCATCTGCCCTTCCGCTTGCTTTGTCATGCGCTCTCATCTCCTTGATCACCCGGATCTGCTCCATAAACAGTCCGGAACGCTCACCCTGAAGTCCGGCACGCTTGCCGGCTACCGAGAGGTCCTGGCATGGTGAACCCCCGCAGACCACATTAACAGGAGTCAACTCTGCACCCTTAAGCTTTGTGATATCGCCTGCATGGAGCATTTCCGGAAACCGTATTTTTGTAACTTCTATAGGGAACGGCTCAATCTCGCTGGCCCACACAGGGGTAAAACCCTGCCGGACGCCTGCCAGGGGAAACCCGCCGATCCCATCAAACAGGCTGCCGAGGGTCAGCGAAGTATTCATAATTGCAGCTTCATGCCGGGGGAAGGCGTTTCCTCCAACTCGATTTCTCTTTCTTTAGGATAGTAGGACACATTGGCTGTGCCGATTTTACTCATAAGCCTTGAAGCTTCAGTCGCCGCTTCTTCATAAGTTTCAAAAGTTACGGGCTCACTGTCACGCTTCAGCCATGCTTCCGCTGGGCCGCAGACCGAAGCAGCACTCCGGCGTGCCCAGATACCGTATTGTTTCATATGGATTCCTCCTTGTATTTGTTCGCTTGATATGTTTTGAATGGGGATGCCGAGCCGTTTTGCTTCGGCAATTTCACAGCTCATGCCGTGGCTGATATGCTCTCCGCAGATCCACAGTTCCTCACAGGATGCAAGTACCCGCAGTCCCATCCGGATGCCGGCCTCACGTTCCGTTGGAACTGCATCGTTCAAAAATTGCGGGTACAAAAGATGAACGGCTACTGGTGCACAGCCTTGCTCCATGGCATAATGACAGGCGGCTTTAGCAAACCGAATATTTTTTTCAATATCCCCAGCATAGGGGGAACAGATGTAAACCATCTTCATTTAGCTGCCACCGCCCTTACAACCGTTCTCGTCATGTTGACGGCAGTCTGTGCCGTATATGCAGCACTCATAAGGTTGGCCTTGGTGCTGGTGTCAAGCCCGAAGGCTCCCGCAATCCTGGGAATTTCTCCGGCAGACAGCATCAGCCCCAGCCCAAGCAGGGCATGATCTTTTACCACCATAAGCCCGGCGATTAGGATGGTGGACTGCAGAAAGGCCGTCAGGCACAGGCCAACAATCTGCTTGCACCAGCTGACAAAGCCATCAATATATCCCCTGGGGACACTGAACATGTACAGGCTGCCCACCGAAATCTGGATCAGCAGGATACCGCCGCGCTTAAGGTTAGCAAAGAACACTTTGATCACCGCGTATCCCATCAGGATGAGGATAAACAGCATCATGATGGGGCTGGTGATGAGTCCCATACCGCCAAAAATGCCGGCACTCCCTGCATTTTGAAGATCTCCTGCAGCAGAAAGCTCATTAATGATATTTGTGGCGATGGTATCGATGCCTGAATCAGAACCGGTAATCCCCGCAGTTAGACTACTTTGCAAGGAAATTGACAGTTTATACAGCTCTACCGGTACGGTTGAAAACAGGCTGACAGCCATAAAGCCTTTGACGGCATTTAAGGCAGTATCTTTAATGCTGCCGCGGCCGGACTGATACTCAATTCCGCATTCAAAAGCGGACACAACCAGCCCGGTCCCATAGAGGGCCCATGCCAGATAAACAAAGAACAGGACGATGGACTTTACCCAGCTCATCTCAAACAATTCAGCCCCCATGTTTCCCATAGCTGAGAAAAAGTTCCCAAGAAAGCCGATGATCTGTCCATAAACCCAGTCAATGATCTGTCCGAGCACTGTGTCGGCGACGAAATCCCATATGAACATGGGCAGTCACTTCCTTCCGTATAAAAAATATGGGAGCCTGTTATTTAACAAGCTCCCGTCTGCATTTCTTCTTTTTGCTAAAGATATGCAAGGTAATTATTGTTTAAGAGAAGTAATTGTACTGCTGGCGAAAAAATTGCAACAAAAAACACGCTTAATCATTTCTGACCAGCGTGCCCTTTTACTTGCTTATTTCATTGAAATACCCGGCATTCCCTGTTCATCTTCAGGTTCAATAATGCTCTCCTGCATTAGCACATCAAACTGTTGAATGATGGAAGAACAATAATCCCTAAGCTTTGGAATATCATTTGTAATGGTTTCCCACAAGCTCTCATCATCAATCTTGCCATAGTTATGAGCAATCAAATTACGCAATGCCTTAATTTGTGTCCAGGGAATTCCTGTATAAGTTTGTTTGAAATCATCCGTGAGATGTGTAGTTAATTCTCCAATCTGCAATACGCAAAGAGCGGTAGCATTCTTATATACTGAGTCTCGCTTAAACACCGCATAGTCCTCTCCAAACCGCTGGACTGCTTCCTGGATATCATTGCAGTATGAAATGATGTGCCGGAGTACATCAGCATTTCGCTGCTCCCTCATATAAAAGCACCTCCTCATTCTGTATCTTATGAAGAAAGTCATCTTCAAGACTTCCGGTCGTCAAAACATCAACTTTCATCTGCAGAGCTTCTTCAATTTCTGTATAGAGGCCGCACAGAGCAAACATCCCTTTAAGAGACCCTTTATCCACCCGTAAATCCACATCACTGTTCTCAGTAGCATCTCCACGGGCATAAGAGCCAAACAGATACACACGCTCTACACCATATTTGCGTGCAATCGGTTCTACAATAGTTTTGATTTCTTCTATCGTATACTTTTTTACTGGCATTGCTCTTGCCTCCTTTCAACCTTATTGTGGCTACAGTGCTTTCAAACTTTATTATTTGATATCTCTATTATATAACATCTCTGCATAAAAAATCTATTTGAAAATGAACACGTTTATCCCTCCCTTGCTTGGTTTCAGTTAGAAAGAAAAAGCCCTATATTACTGGCTCTCCCTGTCCCGACTGCCGTACTAAAGACTGATACAGGGAAGATGAAAGAACCGCACCATTCTTCGTGAACGGCGCGGTTCTTTTTACAGGATATTCACATCACATATGAAACTGCTGCCCATGGCTTTGCAGTTCCTCATGCTCCGGCCTCTGCCTATCCAGTTTCATAAGTTGCTCAATGCTGTAATCAATGATTTTTGCCTTTCGTTCTGAGATCATCACAGTATAAAACTCCTTTTGTATTGGAAGCAGCGTCGGCGTTTCGTTGATAAGCGTGCTTATTTTCTCCATATCAATCCGTGCGGAAACTCTTTTCAGCGCCGCCGTGCAGTCCGGATTTTTTAGAGAAGAGATAAATCCAAAGTAGGAAATTTTCTTTCCATCTTCCTCAATGGACGAGGCAGGGAAGACATAGACACGCCTGTCAATCTCATCCTCACTATTCAGTACAGCCTCCATATCCTTGGCTGCAAGCTGCGGATAAAGACAGGAGCCGCAGTCGTAAACGGGAGCAATTTCCGCTGTTTTAGACTGTTCATTTACGAGAACACCCCAGTTGCCATTATGCCTGTCAAAATTGCCAAGCAGGGCATCGGCAATAAACATATCCCAAAAAAAATCCCGAAGCTGATCCGACGGCATAAGCGTCTGCTCGTCTATTGCCTGTATGATGGAGGAAAGTTCCTTGCCATATCCATTCTGTTCACTGTTGATACAGGTATTCTTCAGATGCGCAAACTCAATCAGTCTTTTGCCGCCCTCGGTAAAATCTCCGCAGGCCACTACTACTTTTTCTTTCCCCCGTGGATCAGTATAGGTGCCGAGCAGAGTTTCCTGAGTTTTGAATCCGAGGGATGCAAAGATATGACAGGCGAGGTATTCACTGATACATCCGTTGGTGTAACTCATAGCTTTATTACGGCTTGGGACAGGCGGGAATTTAAGCATATAGCTATTTCCCTCATAAAGAATATTAATTTTATTCCCATTGGCCCCGCCGTAGGCTCTGAATTTATTTACTTCACACGATGTAAAATCAATCATTGATATCATCCTCCTTTCCCTCGGTGCCAAGATATTTTGCACGCAGATAGCCTGCCTGTTCCTCCGTAATTAAGCCAGCCCAAAGATCGGCGTTAATGGCTCCATATAACTCATTCCACAGGCAGTCAAGGTATAACACCTGCTCCTTTTCTCCTTGTAAATAGTCTTTAATTGCTTTTTGTATGCTTTCCGACAGTCCGGTTTCCAGGTAAGTTTTTTCGTCTGGTGTCCCGGAGGCTGTGCTTTTTTCCGGCTCTGTTTCCAGTGCCAGCAGTTCCTCAATGGACAGACCGAGTGCTTTGGACAATTTGGAAAGTGTTCCCGCACCACACCGGTCCAGATGAGTTTTACCGGAATAAATATCTGCGAGAGTTGCCCATGGAATCCCGCTGATTTTCGATAAGCGATAACGGGATATTTTCATATCCTGTAAAATCTGTTGTATTGTCATTTTCATCACCTGCATCCATTATATCGGTATTCCGATACACTGTCAAGGGATGTTATCGCACGAGATGCAAGTGGAATTCAAGGACAGTACCACCGATGTCACCACATCTTCTTATTCATAAGGTTGAGCCATTGCACCTTCGTTACAATGCAACGCCTCGTAGTTCGTTACATCCCCAATATATCCCAGATGTACAGGGGGGCCGTCATTGAAAAGACAAGGCAGGCAAATAAGATAGCTGGTGCAGCCCATTCAAATTGACCATGTTTTCGATAGTCAAAATATGCCATCGCCAGTTTTGCGAAGAAGAATACAGCGAGAATCAGGTCAATGGCCGGAAACACCACCTTGTTGACCACCGTCTTGATCTGGCTTGAGGCATCGTTCCAAGTATTTTCAATCGCACCTGCTACATCTCCGGGAGGCGCGGCATACGCACTCGCACTGAACAGACAGATCATCAGGAAAACGATACAAAGAACGGGCAGGAATTGTTTCAGTTTCATAGTGTTACCACCTCTTTCACAATTAATTTTTTACAAAGAAAATGACCGCAAAGCTTTACTCTGCGGTTCTGTTTCTTTTTTCTGTTGTTTATGGTTTTACCGGTGCAATGTGCCAATCCATCCACAAATTACCCTGTATGTTCACTGAGTCAGTGAGGTTTATGGAAAGCATGCCTGCCGGTGTCCAGCAGTCAATAAGCCAGGTATACGGCGTATAGCTTCCATCCGGTATCCAAATAGGCGTGAAATGTGTGCGCCGCTTATACGTTGAATACTTGTTGGATTGAAACTCAAACTTAGAGTTATATCCTCGGCTTGTTCTCTCCAACAGCCTCCAATAAGTTTTGTACTGGAATTCAGGGAAATAAGTAACCGCATTCTGTGCATAGGTTACTGCAGATGGCTGGTTGGTGCTGATACGGGCGGTGGTGGTCTGATTAATACCATACCCACTTTTCATTGTTTTGCCGGATGCAGTAGGATTTTTTGCATCCGGAACAATACTCATAGAGGCCGAAAGGCTTGCGCTGTAAGGGTTCCAGTCAAACTCCCACCATCCATGATCGCACCAATAGCCTGAATCTTCTCCGGTTGAATGCCATACCCAATAGGAATACCACCATGGATGCCATACACCCCAAGAGGCCGAGGTTTTCTGTGCCTTATTGGGCACAGGAACCTTGGAATAGGAGTCGTTGCGGTCATCGGCCACCGGATTGGGAGGATCATTTCCGGAAAGGTCTACAATCTTTGCAGTGATGGTACCCTGGCTTGCTGAACCGCCGCCGGAAACAGATACATGAATAGTCATGATCTGCGGAGTGGCTGGAGTTGTCCAGCGTACCCACACCAGTTGGCTGTCACCCTCCGGATAATATACGCCGCCTACGGTATAGGTCTGACCACCAATTGTAAATTTTACCGTGACGGGATGGTCCGGATCTGCCTGACCGCCGCTCACAGTGACTGAGGTGATAACCTCCGTATTGACCCGGTACTCATAATCAATTGTGTTAACCTCTGGAGGTTCCGGCTCTGCTTCATTGAAGCGCACAATGCCGAGTCCGAGGGAAGAAATGATGTCCGTGTTGGATGCGGCTTTGGTTGTGGAGCCATCCCAGGCCGGATATCCGAGATCCGGGGTTTCCAGGAACATCGCCAGCGGCAGGTTCTTATGGCTGAGAGATACCATCTTACTCCGCAGACCGCCGTCCAACTGCCGATCAAAAAGTGCCGCTTCTGTGGCGGTCATAGCCATCTTTACTCCCTGAAATGTCATATAGGCGATAGGTTCCAGAAGAATTTTATATTGACCATTTATGAGCACTTCATAATCCATACCTGTAACATCTGCTATACGCATTAAAGTGTATTCAGAACAGAAATATCTCTTAATTTCATCAATATCTGCTTGTCCGCTACCGGAGCTGATAATTCGCGGCATGGCTATACCTGGAGTGTTGTAAGTATAACCGTTCATATGCGGCGTGAGTGATGTTCCATTGTTGTATTGCAGCTTACTTACTTTTCCGAAATGAGCTGTTGTACTGGAAGGAGCCTTATCTGTAAAATCTATCGGCGTAGTAACGACAGCTCGGTCGCTTGTACGAATAACAGTGATTCTGACCCCTTCATCGCCAGGATTCCAGTAATTTTCGCCGGTGCCGTTTCCCATTCCGCCACCACCATGGTCGATATTCCCATCACCCTCGGCATTAGCTGCAACGGGAAATACGAAAGAAAAAAGCAACACCAAAATAAGAAAAAGACTAAGATGTTGTTTCATATGCTACCTCCTTAAAAAGCCAGAAGCACCGCTTATTACGGTGCTTCTGGCTTTATATAAAGCTAGTTATAAATCAATCCATGTTTCCAACCGGTTTATTTATATCGCCCTCACCATCCACTATTGTTCCGGTATTTGATCCTTCATCTTCAACCCATCCGAAACCCGGGAACCATATCTGTCCCTTTTCATTTTTGTCTCCAGCCTTGGGAGTGGAGGAAGATGTACTGCTCTGCGGCTTTGTCACCTTATCATGCTCCACCGGTGTCACTTTGTCTACCTTTTGCCCATCGGGAGTTTTAGTTGGATTAGTTTTTACCTCCTGTTGTGGTTCGGCAGGCTTTGTAACCTCCGCCTGGATGCTCTGCTCGGTACCGGTTGAATCACCGTCACCTGCAGACTTCGCAGGAGTCACAGTCGGATCAATGAGACGTACTGTTACTTCCGGCGTCTTAGCTGGCTCAACGGAGGGTGTTGGAATTTCTGCGACGGGGCTGACTGCATCCGATATTGTGGAAGAAGGTTGAATGGAAACATCTTTAGGCTCCTCCGTTTTAAATTGCGAGACTATCGCTATAACAAGAACTACGCACACTACACTGAGGCCGGTGAGAGTGAGCCTTTTCTTTGCTCTGTCGGTTAGTTTCATAAAGGTTTACCTCCTTTTAAAGGTTGCTGGTTTAGTCTTTTCAACCACACCATACTACAGAATTTTCCGGAAGTCTATGGGCCTTCCGAAATCAGTTAAAATAAAGGCATATATTTGGCCTGCACCTTGAGATTGATCTTCATTGGCAGCAAGCTTCTCCCGCCAAAGGATACCGGAACCTCAAGCTTCACAGCCGTATCAGCCAGAAATCCGCTGGAATTGTCAGGATTTTCAGGGGCAAAGGGCATATTTTCAAGGTCAACGGAAAGACCCGATAAACGAAACTCAACCGCATTTCCAACATATTTCACATGCGAGCCATTTTCTTGCCTAAGCCCTAAAAGCTTATCCAGCCTGCCATATATATCGCCGTAATCCAAGCTTTCTTCAAATTCATCAACCGAAGGCTGATAGGCTCCGCTGTATCCCTCCCGCACTCCGTGATACACATTGTCATAGCTGTCATTAACTGTCGAAATCACGGCGGATTGAACCGCTTCCCGAACACCCTGCGCTATGATCATCAGCCGAAGGTATTCGGATATGCCGCAAAAGATGATCACAAGGGCAAGTGTCACGGCAACGATGAGCGGAAAGGACGTCCCTCTTTTATTCCTAATTATACCATATATCTTCCTCATTTCCAATACACCTCGCTTTTGCCTGATGCCTGCGCCTTCAAGGTGACGGGAAAGCTTCCAAAACCGCCGAACAGGCCAAGGTTCATCTGCGTGGTGACTGTTACGGTGAACTCCTCATTTAGCTGGAGCTTTCCGGCTTTTGACCATGAAATATTGGGATTAAGCCCGGTTTTTTCGGTGAGAACCTGTGCCCGGAGGGTGGTTTCGCTGCCGACGCGCCCCGCGATTTCCGCTTCCCGGCACAGCTCGGCTGCATATATGTCCAGCTGGTTTTTGGTTACAAACACCGGCAGAACGCTTACCGCTACAGCCATGACCAGCATCACGCACAGCACCAGAACAGCCACGTCGATATACCCCTCACCGTCCTTAGTTTTGAGTATTTTCAGCACATCTGCACCCCCTCCTGCTTGGGCTCCATCAGATCATCCTCCATCGGGTAGTCTTGCTCGATATCCCGCTTATCACAGATGTCATTAATCAGAGTCTCTAATGCAAAGGACAGGTCGTTCTCCATAATTAAACACTGGTCATGGAGAACCATTAACGGGTGCTTAAACCTCAGCAGATATCCCAGTTGGTGGTTTTCCATGGGGACATCGGATTTTAAGACTTTGTAAATCTTTCGTACTGCACTGATTTCATCAGATAGGTTTATCAATTCCTTTTTGTCTTTGGTCATCAGTTCAGTAATGTAAGCCATATAATCATCCTTAATTCTTTCTTGAAACTTTATATTTAAATCGTCCACTTAGTAACTCCCCCCTTTCCTAAAACATACTGCCGAGTGAATTTAAGATCTCTACGGTGATAATAGCCAGATAGGTGAGCAGAAAGCACATGAGCATGATAAAGGAAAACACACGGATCTTCGGCGGGATCTTCTGCGCCTGTCCTTTGAGCCTCTGCAGTTCCAGGGCTTTGAAATCATGGGACAGCATCTGAAAATACACGGCACTGTCATCGCCCCTAAGGACACCGATGAGTCCTCTTACCACATCGGAGAGCATCGGTGAATTCAGTCTTGCCTCAAACCTAGTCAGCGCCGCCTCGTAGCTGGAGGAGCGCATGTCCGCTGTCAGCACGTCCAGTTCCCTTACAAAAGCGGGGCCGGCGTTTTTCTTATAGTTTTCTATCATGGCCAGTACATCCCGGCTGGCCTTCAGGGTCTGTTCAATAGTTGCAACAAACCGGGGCAGCTCACCCTCAATCTGTTCCCGCTTTTCGCGAAGCTGCTCATCGGCTTTCTGGATTTCCTTGAAATAGGTCAGTACGGCAAGGATAATCAGCACAGGGGAGAGCAAAGGAAGCAGAATCAGGCAGGGGATTACCCCAAACATGATTGCCCCGGCTTTTGCGATAGCATAGGCCGAGTATACCTCCGGTGTCATGGAAATCCCCGCCGCCTTTAGGACATTTGCCATACGGCTATGCTTATATTCATCCATGCGGATATATTTTGAAAGCTTTACAGCCACCGACATAAGCCAGGCTTCCAGTGTTTTTGTGGTCTTTTTATCACTTTTTCCTGCTCCCAGCATGGCTTTTGCCGCCCTCATGGTCGGAAGCTTCAGTGCATCTGCCAGAATAAAGAACAAGCCGAAGGCTATGAGGATTCCAGTAAAAAACAGTTGTGTCATCATCCTTATCACCTCCTGTACTCGATAGGCTTGGTCAGCCTGATGACAAAGGCCGTGGAGATAAAAATCGCCGCAGCACAAATCGCCAGGATGACCTGTCCTACCGCAGTGTGCATCAGGGTATGGTACCAGCTTTTATTTAGAAAATACATAATTGGAACGTTACCTATAACCAGCATGGCCATGATTATGAATTCCTTGCGGGGCTCAAACACCAGGTACTCCAGCTCGGCATTGACAATGCGCATATCACTGAGCTTGGAAACGATCGGGGTCAGGGTGGTTTTGAGGCTGCGGTCATACTGGCAGGCGGCAATGGCATCACACCACTCATGAAACACATCGTTGTCTATTTTGGGCTTCATAGCATGGAGAGCCGTGTCCACATCAGGATCGATAAGCTTCACCTGCGTCAAAAATCCTGCGAATACACTCCGCACAGGCGGGTTTAAGTACGGGAGGCTTTCCTGCACCGCCGTGAGGATATCCTCATTTCTAAGATAGGCCGTGGTGATGATGGACAGAGCCGTTTCCAGCTCAGCGGCAATGTTCTTTTTGTAGTGGGTGGCCGTGAGCCTGATATACCAGAAGGGTATAAACATCATGCCCACCGCCAGCACCGGCACAAGAAACACATTTTCCATCAGGATGGCAAGGCTGGCACCCGATACAAAGAACAGGAGAGATACCGCACAGATGAGGGAAAAACGGCCGCTCCGTCCGGTAATAGCGAGGATTTCCTGTACTTCGGCAATCTCCCTGCGGAAGAAGGACAGCTTTTTCCTATGGGCGGCTTCGTTGATCTGTGCCCGGATGCTTTTGTTTTTCCGGGTCAGAAACCCAAACAGGCCGTCGGTAAATTCCAGCGGCGAGAGCCCCAAAATCAAAAAGGCACCGGTAATGAGACCGGCACAGGCAATTAAAAGGACTGCGGTCATCTATCGGCACCTCCTATTTTAAGGATTCTTTTAAGAGTTTCTTCGGGCATCCCGTTTTCCAGAAAGCGTTTCTGCAGGCTATTAGAAATTCCCTGTACCGCCCTGTGCCGGCCGTTCACGATGAACTTTCCGTCTTCCATCCGGTTTTCAGTGATCTGGAACTGGAACAGGCTGCGGTAATTTCTGCTGCCGTCCGGCAGGATTTCACATTCCATGATTTCCATCAAGCGGCGCTGCTTGTTTTCCAGCTGCTTGGCAAACACCACAATGGGGAACGCTTCCGTCACCAGATCCATGAGGGTATTGTCAGCCATGTCATATTTCCTTTTACATAGCGTAACCATACGGCGCCAGGTGGCTTCACAGGAGTTGGAGTGGATAGTGGTCAGTACCGTATGCCCGGTTCTTGCGGACTCTTGGGCGGCATAGGCTTCCGGTCCGCGCATCTCTCCAACGCAGATGTATTCCGGATTGAAACGCAGAGCCATGTCCAGCAGGATTTCCTGGTCGATGCACTGCTTCTCATTTTCACTGTCACGGGTCAGTGTGTGGATGACGCTGTTGCAGACCTTTCCTTCCTTCTTCCTTACCAGCGCCAGCTCACGGGAGCCGTTTTCAATGGTAAAGATCCTCTTATTGTCGGGGATGGTAGTCAAAAGCCAGCCCGCCAGTGTTGTCTTGCCTGAACTGGTGGCTCCCGCCACGCACATGGATACACCGTAGCGCAGGCACTCCGAGAGAAAATCCAGCATGTCTGCCGTGGCTGTGCCGCCGCGGATGAAATCATCCTTTTGCATACTCTGTGGATTAACAATACGGATACTCGCTGCAACGCCCACATCTTCATCTACAAGAGGGGTTTTTAGCACTGCAATGCGGATGTTTTTAGAAAGGTGCCCCAGGATGGCAGGGCTGGCGTTGTCCAGCACCATACCAGATACATGAAGCATACGGCGAACTACGTTTATGCCATGCTCAGGTGATTCAAAGTGCTCATCAAGTTTAACGGCGGAACCATTACTGTACTGAACCTCAATGTCATTCCATGCGTTGATGTCAATTTCCTCGATACCGACGCCGAATATATACTTGGTGAGAAACGAAAACTCTGCCATCTCGGTGTACAGGGCATCCACCAGCTGCATCTGTGTCATGCCGCTAACTGCGATGCGGTAATCCTGAATATACTTGGTGATATACCGCTTTACCTGAGCCTTAACTTCCTCTGTGCCTCCATCGGTGATGAGGGTCGCATATTTGCTGGAGATATACTCCTGTACCTCATGAAGCACCGAACTAAATTCTCTGGCAGCCTCACTGGATGAAAAAAATAGGCTTTGATTGCCTGTCATGCTGACGGTATGAGATTTTTCTCCTGCTTGCTTTGAGGTTCTGTCTGATACTGACAACACTTGCGGTGAGATATTAGCAGCGTTCCGCCCGTGGTTTTTCCTGCTCATACGCCGAACACCTCCTTTGCAATCCTCGCAATCTCCTTGCGAAAGCTGCGGCTGTCCTTTAAAGTCAGCTCTCCTAACAGGTTTCCTGCAAGGGCCAGGTTTTCCAACTCATCAGAATGAGAAATCTTGAAGGCGACGCTGCCCAGCACCTGCTCAATGTGTTCTCCCGCCTGGTTGGATTTAATATTGGAGGCCACCTTGTACTGCTTATCCGCATCCCATTTCTGATCCTTGAGAAGCGGTAATTGCGAAGACAAATAGCTGATGGATTTAAGGTCACAGTTGACTAACCTCAGCACCGAGTCGGCCTCCAGCAGAGAAACCGCCGACAGGATATCGTGGGCGATGGAGCTCCCGCAGTCAATGATGATGTACGGGGCGATGTCCCTAAGATGGTCAATAAGCTCGGCCGCTAGCTCCTGGGTATAGGGTGGGTAAGTGAACACATTCTCACCCTTTAGCATACCTATAATGGTTAGGTAACTGATTTTCTTATGAGTAATGCAGTTTTGCTTGATCAGGGTATCTGTAATATGGGTCGCTGCAAGGATGCTTCCGAGGGAGCGCTCGCACTCCAGCTCGGCAGGCGGGCATATACAGGGCAGCATGGGCGTTGTCATATCGCACAGCAATAATGCCACATTCTTTTTCTGATCCGCAAGGTACTTGGCAAGGCGCACACTCACCGTGGTCTTCCCGCTGCCGGGACTGCCCCATACCGCCAATACCTGAACATCCTGCTCCGCTTCTTCCGGTACAGGTTCTGATTGATTTCGTGAGAAGATGCTTCCCTTTATAAAGTTAAGCATTTATTCCCCCTCACTTTCCGGTGCGATATTTTTAAAGTCCGCTGCACCTTCCTGCTGCAGTGCAGGCTCTTGTTTTTGATCGGTATCTTGTGCTGCCAGAGCCGGATACAGAGCTTTGATCAGTTTGTCCTGCAGGTCTGTAAACTTAGCGGCATTCTCTTTAGAACCGCGGTACACGAGAGAAAGATGGAGCTTTCCGCCCGACTCCAGCTCCGCTAGAATTTTGGCCTGCTCAGGAGATACCAGCAGGGTAACTGTGGCAGGAAGCTGCTTTTCGTCCCCATCCCTGCCCGTATCCCCGGAGGATTCTTTCGAATCGGTATCAAAGCCGGTGCTTGCTGTTACGCCTATGACCTCCACATAGGTCAGCTCCGGAGGAATCACGGTGGAGCCCGGCTGCTTATAGTCAGGTGCGATGACAGATACAATGTCTCCTGAAATGAGCTTGCCGGACAGACCCTCCGCAAAGTTTTTGATGCTTATGGAAATCGCCTGCTTTCCTGCACTTAAGTTATACAGGTAGGCATTTTCCGCAGATGGAACATCGGTCAGCTTAGTAGAAAGAATATAGTCGCCAGGGGATAGATCCGCTTTGGCATACTTGCCGACTACAGTGTCAGGTTGTCTTACGACATTTTCCGGCAGGTTGTAGCCGCCCACCTCCACGGACTGCACCATATCTTTGGTGATTGCATCTCCGGCTCTTATGTCCTTTACTACCCGGACAATGGTCGTCTTTTGTGCTGCACTCTGGTTGAACAGAGGCGTTAAGACAAAGCAAATTAGCAAAGACAGCACAATGCAGATGATGCCCAGCATCGTGCGGTTTTTAAGAAAACTCATAGGGTATTCCTCCTTAAAATATAAAATATGCTGCGAGGCAGCCGAGAGAAAGAAAGGGCGCAAGGGGATATGCCTTTGGAGCATCTCTCCCGCGCAGCCTTTGAGCTATAACATAAAAAACATGAAAAAGAAGCATGGTGGTGAACCCGATAACCATGGCCGCAATGCTTTCTGTAAAACCGAGAACAATGCCCGATGCTGCCATCAGCTTAATG
Organism: Nitrospirota bacterium; assembly: GCA_021847795.1. Classification (GTDB taxonomy): domain Bacteria; phylum Nitrospirota; class Thermodesulfovibrionia; order Thermodesulfovibrionales; family Dissulfurispiraceae; genus JAMCVZ01. The sequence goes on along the minus strand of JAJZPZ010000060.1, from coordinate 1,846 downwards.
TAGGGCAGGGGTTTATCCCCTGCCGCCCGG
>JAJZPZ010000060.1:0-1806 GCA_021847795.1 Nitrospirota bacterium | reverse complement strand
TAACGTCACCACCACCCATGCCTCCCCATACTAGGGCGACTATTAACAGTGGTAGCGTGGCCAGTATCCCAAATAGTTTTACCGGCTCAAAATAGATTAGCCCTGTAAAGGCAATAAACAGGCAGATGGTGTCGGGTATAATCCTCTTTCGGATGTCAAAGATAGACGCCAGCAAAAGCAATGCAAAAAAAATACCACCCTGTATAAAGGGTGGTGAATTGCTAAAACCTATCCAACTAGACATCATAATTAAACACCTCCTAATACGCAGCTTTAATTACATAAACCATTGATTTTACCTACCTTTCTTTTAATTTTAGTATATAAAAAAACACGAACGAACAAGACTGTCCAATCGTGTTAATTTTTAATGGAATTTACTTTTTTTATTGTTACTATATTCTATTATCCTTGACCAACTTCCAATAATATTCACCAACCACAGTTAGTTTACAGCTCTTTGAGTTCATTGCTGCGTGATACATATGTGGTGCATCTACTGGTATAACTAAGTTGATCCTATTGTATTTTTGCAATATAGCAAATTTTTCTGTATTTTCCTGTATTGGATGGGCACTTTCTGGTTCAAAAGACGGATCTAATTTAAATTCAAAACTATCAGTAAACAGTTCTGTTATTTTCCTTAAATCTGCAAGGGATATTGGAGGTTGTACTTTGCGGAGAGACACAAAGTTTTTAACATTTGTCTTAAATATAGGCCTTTGCCTCCATGCTCCAAGGGATTGATCTATATGCGCATATACACTACCCGGTGATACGTCCCCTAATAAATTCGCCGCAGCTCCGCTGAGAGCATCGACAAATAGCTTTGTAAACGTACTACCATCACCTTCATCCATTGAAGCTTGATTCTTACGTGATGCCGTTAGAATTGTAACGCCTTCATTAATAAAAGATATATCGCTACTTGGACTAAAATTACCCATAGCACCAGAATGACATGTATCCAAAACAATTATACGGTTTTTAGCTTTTGACTCATTAACAATGGTTAATAATTCATTCATAGCCAATCCGTCATCTCCAGTACTGCAGTCAGACGTAATTAAGTACCCTCCTGTATTTTCAATATAGCCATGACCTGAAAAGTAAAATAATGCAATCTCATTGTCATCTTCAAATAATTCTTTAACATATTCCTTAAGAGTACTTCTTGTTAAACGCGTTTTATGATCCATAGCGGTATGTAATTTAATGTCAAAATTCTTAGTACCATCGCTATTTTGTTCCAATACTGCATTAACGCTGTATGCATCAGGCACACAGCCACTCAGATTCCAATCATTATTATCATAATAATTAACACCGACTATTAATGCTTTCCTCATGTGATCACCTACTTATTCTTCCCTTGTTCCATCATTTCGTCAATTTTGTCAGCGATTTTATCCCATTCCCATTTGACAACTCTGCTACGTGCTAATCCTTCTGGTAAATTACTATTAGAGTCAGCACCGCCTACATAAACTCCAAAAACAGGAACATCATTGTCTTTAGCCATCTTTATTTCTTTTTTTACACCTGTAGCACTTGCCATATATTTACCCACAAGAACTATGACCATATTGCACTTTTTGATTTTTTCTTCCACAATATCTTCCCACTGTTTTTGCGGCATAGATGACTTAGCTGACCAATCTTGAATGGAAAAAGGTGTCTTAGAATTCTTGCTTTGTCCTACAAATAATGTTTTTTCAGTTTCGTTATGGTCAAAATCGAAACTTATAAATGCTCTTGGATCTGCCATGAATATTCCCTCCTATCCAGAAATAAAGCTAATTTACC
>JAJZPZ010000246.1 GCA_021847795.1 Nitrospirota bacterium | reverse complement strand
CGGTAATGCGCGCGATCAGTTCATAGGTCCCGGCGTGCTTGAAGCGGATGGAGCCGCCGCTGTTATCCAGCGTCCCGTCGACATACGTCCCAAAATCCTGGAATCCGAGGCCGTTCTCCAACAACCACTCAACCTTCAGGCTGCCCAGCTCGGAGGTTTTCGTAACCACGCTGACGATGGTATCGGTGTGGGCGGTTTCCGGCAAGGTATACGAGATACTGGGGACAGGGTACGCCTTGACCGGCGCGGTATAGCTGTAGGTTCTGCCGGCCGGATCGGCGAAGGCTGCTTTCAGGACATACTCGCCCTTGTCTATGAAGCGGATGAAGCCGCCGTCGTTGGTCAGCTCGCCCTGAACCGCGTCGGCAAGGTCAACAGCTTCTCCGTCCTTGGTCAGCGACCACTCGATTGCGGCATCGCCGAGGTTCTCAAAGCGTGTTTCCACATGGACCGTTTCGTCGGTGTGGGTGATCTCCGGCGCATAAAAGCCGATGGAGCCTACAGGATAAACGGTGACCGTATCAGAAGCTTCGAAGGTTCTGCCGGTTTCATCGGTGAGTGTCCCGGTGAGCATATATATGCCCTTGTCCTTGAAGTAGACCGTGCCGCCGTCGTTGGTCAGTACGCCGCCAACCGTATCCGCAAGGGCAGCCGCTTCGCCGTTTTTGGTAAGACTCCAATTGACTGTCAGTCCGTCAGCCTCCGTCAGCACAGTTGAGACGTCGAATGCTGTATCCGTATGGGAGGCAGACGGGAGATCAAAGGAAATTCCGGCAACCGGGAAGACCTTGGTGCTTTCGCTGTGGGTGAATACGCGGCCGGTATTGTCTGTTATGGACGCTGTGAGTGTATATTCACCCTTATTCCTGAACACAAAGGTACCGCCTTCATTTCCGAGCGTTCCCTCCAGAATGTCGGCCGTCTGGACGGTTTCTCCGTACTTCGTCGCTGTCCACACAATGTCGTGGCCGTATAGCTTTTCCAACGGAAATGTAAGCGTGATTGATTTGTCCGTATGGGTGGTTTCCGGCAGGTCAAAGCTCTGGTCGATAACCGGATACACCGTGATTTGCTTGGACAGCACGGTTTCTTTTCCTCTTGCGTTTTTCGCTGTGGCGGTCAGAGTATATTGTCCGTCCTCCTTGAACTTAATCGTGCCTCCCTCCAGGTCAAGGGTTCCGCTGACTGCGTCCGCCAGCTCTACGGGCTTCTGAGAACCGTCCACAGCAGTTTTGGTTAGCGTCCAAGTGTAGCTTTTCATATACTTCCAGACCGGCATCACCTTAATTTCGCTGTCGGTGTGAGCGGTTTCGGGAAGCTCAAACCTTACCTTTGCAGGCGGATAATATGAGCTTCCTCCGGAGCCGCTGCCCGGATTACTCGGCGTAGGCGTAGGAGAAGGCTTATTCTCGTCCGGATTTGCCGGGGTGGGCGTCGGCTGCGGTGTGGTTCCGGGAGTCGGACTCGGTATCGTTGTGTCCGGAGTCTGTGACGGTGCAGTTGGCGTTGGTTCAGTCGGCTTCGGTGTTACCTGATCGGTCATATCCTCTGCGCCGCCCTTAGTCACTGGATCGTTAGGGTGGATTTTTTTATCATCCGTATCTCCAATGATTCCGTCCTCGCGGCCGATGATGACATATCCCTTGTCCACATCCTTAATGTCCGACTGGTCATCATAACCGCTGTTTCCCTGAGTGTTTTTTGCTTCCTCATTCTGTCCCTTTGCTCTCACCAACATCCTGATGATTTCTGCGCGTGTGATGGGATCGTCGGGATGAAAGCCGTCGGGGTAATCGGCGGGGTCAATAATTCCGGCGTCGACCAGCGCCTCAATGTACTTCTCTGACCAGTGACCGTTGATGTCAGGGAAGCTGGGCGGATCTTTTTCGGCGTTTGATGTATCAAGTGAAAGATCTCGCGCCAGTATCGCGGCGTACTCACCGCGTGTGATAATATCGTCCTGCCCGACAAAGCGCTCCGGATGCAGGCGGTATGCCGTATAGATGCCGCCGCTTATGAGAAGAAGCAGAGCAAGGGCAATAATGACGATGCGCTTTCCTTTCTGTTTCATAGGTTATCAGTCCTTTCTTTAAATTTTGAAAATGAAAAACCGGAATCATCAATCTGACTCCGGCTCTCAATTCCATATTGATTTCATAGCTTCATCTCCATACCGCCCTGCTCCAGCCGCTCTTTGAAGATGGCTTCCAAGACCTCTTGCGACGGATGAATGAGCTTTCCGTCAATCATTTCAAACACACAGAAGTCATCCCTGTCGCATATCATCACACGGTGCTGGTAGTCCTTCTGCATCTCGACGTAGTCCTGCACCTCCTTGTTACTGCACAGCCACACGCCGGAGGTATATCGTCCGTCCGGCAGAAAGCAATAACCGCTGTACTGAGGCTCATGGTTTTTTAGATTCAACGCGTCAGCCGGACGGATCTGCGACAGCTGTAACCGGGCATGGTCAGACAGGATTTCAGGCTTTGCAATCCCAAGCACATCACTTCTGTTCCAGCGAACCTGCTCTCCGTTTGCAAGGGAGATTGTAAAGACGGACCGGCCGATAGGATTAGGATTACTTTCATTTCCTCCGGTGCAATAATATAGCTGATGCTTTGCATTCCGGTGTTCTGCAGGCAAGGAGGAAGGCCGGAGTAAGATAACCCTGTCGCTAATGGGCATATCATATCCTCTTTGCAGGCAATCCTCATGAGTAAACAACATTTTCTCATTCAAGGCGAATAGGCTCCTTTCTTTTTTCGATTATGTCCAGCAGCTTTGCAGCGATGGATATCAATGTTTCCTCCGGCATATCGCGGATGGCAGCACGCACGAATGCTTCTACAGCCTCCGGAGACTGGTCGCCGATCTCAATAAGATCAACCTTTTTTGCCGTGATGACACCCTTCTGGATTCCGAGGCGCACGATATCTCCATGCTCCATTTCAGCGGCAGCACGCAGTGCCTTCGGAATCAGTACACGCCCCTTGTCGTCTACGATTTTATAAATGGGCTTTGCCTTCATACGAAGTATCCCTCCTTTCTCATAACGTCCCGGACGGTGCTGGGGTCTACGCCGAGATCATCGAACAGCCCCCGCAGATCGTCCGGCAGACGATCAAGGATATCCGACGGAACAATGACAATGGCGCCCTCGGCACTAATAATATCCAAGTCGCTGTCTAATGGGATGTTCGCAGACTTCAGCAGTTCGTGGGGTATATGCAGTTCGTCCTCCGGGAGTTCATAATCCGGAGAGAATTCCCTGTCATCATCCTGCAATTCACAGAGAGG